>JAGWSG010000073.1 GCA_028876335.1 Acidobacteriota bacterium | reverse complement strand
CCCGGCAGCGAAAGCCCCCGGATATATGACTGAATGTCACTGGTCTGGGCAATGCAGTCAGCATATTCCGGTTGCGTGCAGTCGATGGAAAGTGTTAGTCCTCGCACCATTGCATAACGCGTCGCCTCACGCGCGGCATCAGACACGAATCCGTACGAATAGATGGCAATGCAAAGATGGAAGAGCCCAATCTCAAGGAGCAGAAGCATACACGCGCTGAGAGCAAACTCCACAAGAACCGAGCCACAGTCATCTTTGAAAAGACGAGTTTTGCCGTGTAGGAAAAATGACCGGCTCTTCTCGGCTAACTTGCGGAAACTTTCCATACCAAAAAATTGTCTCGTCATTGAGCTACCCTCATGATGGCTTGGCCATACAGCTTGTAGTTCATCGGCCTTCCATCGTGATAAACGAAAAGCAGATTGACCGTGGCTTGCGTATTGACCTGGACATTCATCTGAATACGCGCAGGGGTGATGCACTTGCTGCCCGCATTGCTGCAGGTAATCACTGTTCCATCCGTACAAGTGCATGACTGAGCCGCGGTCGCTGTAACAGGATTGCCGGTCCACCTGGCCATGTCGGCAGCATCGTTAATTGCAGCGTTCTGCATTCCTGTCGAATCCACGGCTGTAAACAGATTCTGAGAGCCGTAAAGCGCACCAGCATTGGCAGCATTGGACACTTCAATCGCCACATAGGCCATCCGGCCAAGTTCCACAATGCCGATCAGAATGGCAAACAGCACCGGCAGAACGAGAGAAAGTTCGATCAGGCTCTGGCCGAGTTCGCTATCGCACTTGCCAAATTGTCGCGAAGAAGCGTTGTTCAATAGATTTCGCCATGTCATGATTTACTCCACCAGTTCGGGAGCTCCAAGCGGGGACGAACCATTTACCAGCGAATAGTTCTGCAGAACCGCCTGGCCGCTGAGTGAAACCGTGTTCGCAACCAGCGAAATGTTGTACTGTGTGCCGGTTGCATTTCCTGTGAAAGAGAGAGATGCATCTGGCGCATAGAAGATACCTTCCAGCGTCGATCCACTCTGACCAGAAAACACAATATTGTTGGTATTCGCCCGGTCTTGGTAGAGAAGAATGTCGTCATAGGTCCCGGAGGTGGGCGCGCTCAAGTTCAGCACTCCATTCGTGGCGTTAATCCCGCCCGAAGGCCCCACATAAAAAGTCACTCCACTTCCGTTAATGTCGCCGGAGCCATTCAGGTTCACATTCCCGGTGAAAATGTAAGTCCCTGGCTGGAATGTCAGGTTGCCGCTGCCTGAGTATGAGATGTCGGTGTAGCATCCCGGACTCAAGGTGGTGGAGCCCGATCCGTTGAGATTTAACTTTGCAGCGCAGGCACTTGGAATCGTTGGAGGCTGCAAATAGGCCAGAGGGTCGGTGGCTGCGACGATTCCAGTTACTGGATTCGGAGTGATGCTTCCCGGCATCGACTCCGAGTATCCACCCACGACACCAATTTGCTTCGCCGTCAGGGTCGCATTCGAAGAGACCGTCAATGCATTTTGATCGCTCGAATTATCGAATATCTGACATTTATCCGACGAAATAGCTGCGCCGCCGGAGACGGAGATTGCGGTTCCTGTTGGGCTGAGGGCAAAAATGCAGCCCTGTCCGCCGCCAAATCCCGCTACAGCGCGGGCCGAAACGGTGACATAGTTGTCGCCAAATAGGCGGAGAAAGAAGGTGGGAGCCTGGCGCTGGACGATGACCTCGATGTAGTGAGAGTTTCCAGCGTGCGGACCAATGCTTGGACCGTTGTTTACGGTGACAGTGACGCCGTCCTGGCCGTCAGTAAAGCCGTTCTGCGCCGCTGCGGCCTTGGCGGCTGCAGCAACCGAGGAGTTATCGACGGCCACGTAGTTAAGCTCCGTGGCGCCGGCAACGGCAGCAGAATCGGCAGCGGATTGGATTTTCCGCTTGTTCCAATAGAGGACGCCCACGTCGTTGGCAAGGCCGACGAATCCGAATATGCACATCATCGTCAGCGATGTGAGAACTAGTATGTTGCCTTCTTCGCGTTTCCAAAATTTCACGGCATCCTCCGGGAACTATGCTCATCGGCGTACGCGCCCAGACCCACTTTCGTCCGGCCCGCCCACCGGTCCCTCACCGATGCAGACCACGAAAGTTCTGGTACAACGTACGCTTTTGAGCTCAGATCCCGTCCGGCCCGCTTACGAATCACTCATCGAAGCACACCACGGGGTGACTGGCATGTCCAATATTCGGACAATCCCGGAAAAAGGGGAATTCATCGAAGGTCGCAAGTTAGTGCCAGAAACGAGATTCCTAATCTTGTCACCAACAGTGCCATATAGGACTCATAGGTGCCTATTTCACCCACTTTTGTGGGATGCTATTCACAACCCTATGAATAGCAATGTGTTAGACACCATAATGGAGCGGCTCAGCTCGTCCGAAGCCGGGAAATGAGGGCGCATGAGCGCTCGAAAGGGCTGTTTTGGGTTACTAACTGGCTGTCTTATCAAGCTAGTTCTATGGGGAACGGTGGCTTTGGCAGCTGTCTGGCTGTTCACCATTGCACTGAATCCGTGGGCATTGCATATCGGCGGACGCTCAACTCCCTTTCTTTATTGGCACGGCACGGGAACGGTGCTGGCAAAGGACGGAAAGAGCTATCCCCTTTACGTGACATTCTGGCCGGGTGAGCCACGCAGGCACAGCGGCGGGAGACGCGAGGGCAAGGGATGGAGCGCCAATCTAAGGGGTACGGGATGGCTGTGCATCGCGCCGGGAAAGACAGAGCGAATGGACATAAGTGGAACCATGTATGGCGGTTACCTGCACGCAGACCAAAGCCTCTTCAGCTTCAGGCTGCTGGAATGGCCGGGGTACTTCAGGTTCAGCTACCCGCATCGCGGATTCTTCGATCTGGCGGGGATGTGGCACGGACAGGAGCTGGTCATGGACCGACCCAATGAGCAGGGGATCAAACTGAACACAGGGCCGTTCATTGACCGCGCGACGGTGACGCTGCACTACGCGGACAAGAGCGAATACGAAGCGGTGTGCGCAATGCAGGACTCGGGGAAGAGACAGTAAGGATCAGTTCTCTGCGGTACGCCGAACGCTCACGGTTTGTTTGCAGAAGGCCGGTAGATCCCTGAAGGGCATGCCGAAAGTTGCGCAAAAGCTGGCCAAACCGACTTGAAAAGGTGAGGGTTTTGTGGCCGTTTTGAGCGCCCATTTGTGGAATCGCGAATTGGCCAGGAATTTGTAGTCCTTTGCGTACGGATAGACCACGAGAAGCTGGAAAGGTGCAAAAGTAGTGGATTTTTGGCATTCGATCCATCTTCCGACTACAGGAACCTGGGGTCACCAAGCTGACTGGACCGGGAGAGATTTAAGTCGCGGTGATGGGGTAGTGCTGGTCGAAGGGGAAGACGAGCTCGGCGGTGGAGGCAACGGGTTTGCCATCGACGGTTGCGGGCTGGAAGCGCCAGGTGGGAACGATGTCGAGGACCAGCTTGTTGAGCGGGTCGCTGATTCCCTGCACAAGTGTTTCCCGGGTGACGTTGCCGGAGGCATCGACATCGACATTGACGATGATCTTGGATTCGGTGGCAGGCAGAAGCGCGCGGTCAGAGATCGGCGGGCGCGGAGAGAAGACAGGAAACGTTGGAATGACGGTGTGCGCATCACTGCCGCTGCCGCGAGCGGCGGGGCCGGTGCCATCGCCGTGATGCGGGTCGGGCGGCGTGCCTCCGCCGGCAGTCGTCTTCTGCGCAACCGTGGTGGGCACAATGGATTTGCGCGAAGCTGACATTTCAGGCGTGGGGCGGGGATTCTTGGCAGCAAAGTCCGCCTTTGGCAGCGGGACGGGAATGGCGTGCGCGCCACCGGCAATTTCAAGCAGGTCGTATTTCTGAGGCGCGGCAGGTTGGGCAACACGAGTCGGGTGAATACGGACAACGACGAAGGCCAGCGCGACGAGCGCACCGTGGAGCGCGAGCGAGACAAGGACGGAGGAGAGGCTGCGCCGTGCGGGTTGCGAGGGAGTCGGCATGGAGACCTCCGGGCGCGGGGATGGGTTCATTGTTACATGGGATTGTGATAGTAGTCAGGGGCCGGGGATCAGGTCAGTCGTGGAGCACGACACTGACGAGCGAGCTGTTTACGCTCATCCCGGTCGAGCTGTAATCGATGAAGCCGAGCTCGCGGAACCTATTAAGGAAGAAACTGACACGGGAGCGTGTGGTGCCAATCATTTCAGCCAGTGCCTCCTGACTGATTTTGGCGATGACGGGGATGGGTTTGGAATCCTGGCCGAAATTGGCCATAAGCAGCAGTAGGCGAGCGAGGCGTTTTTCGCTGGAGTTGAAGAGGTGGTCGATGAGGTCGGCCTCCATGCGGATGTTGCGGGAGAGCATGTGCAGGAGGAACTGCGCAGCGAAACCGGGCTCACTTTGAAGGATGCCGCTCATGGCGCTCTTCTCGATGCGCAGGATGCGGGCCTTCTGCATTGTGCTGGCCGTGGCCATGCGCAGCGGCTGACCCGCGAGGCAACCCTCACCAAAGAAATTTGCCTCGGCAAGGTGGGCAATGACTGCCTCTTTGCCGCTTTTGGAAACCACGGTGAGTTTGATTTTGCCGCTCTCAATGTAAAAGATGGCGTCGGCTGCATCCCCTTGCGCGAAGACTGTTTCATTTGGCTGGTACTCGCGGCGGGATTTGCCGGAAGCAAGCCGCGCGAGCAAGTAGGCCGGATCGATGGGGGCTGCCGGTTCAGGAAAAGCAACGAATGCCTTCGAGCTGGCCCTGGGAACGCGAGTCTTGGATGAGGGTGCAGGCATGCGCGGACCCGCGGGGGTTTTTCTTACAGACCGGGGGGAATGGGGTGGTTTGTTGATGTACGACCCTCGCATCGGCCGCGCCAGAAAGTGTGCGCCGTTGCTACAGATGACTATACGCCCGACGCGGCGCGAGAGGCGGCTGATTCAGCCCAGACTGCGCCAAGTTGGCGGCGTTGAGGGGTGGTGAGCTTGATTGCTCAGACACCGGGCCCGCAATTCAATAACGTGGGAATTGCCTCATGCGCTGCGGTGGTGGATTGGATGAAGAGTACGGTGCAGAGACAGAAAAAGGTGTATTTGGTGAAGAAACTTATTATTTGCGTTGCATTGCTCAGTTTGGCTTCCCCAGTGTGGGCAAATTCAGATCGCGCAGCGACGATAGACCGATTGGATCATGCGGGCAGAGTGATGAAAGAGATTATGGCGGCGCCAGACAACGGCATACCGGAAGAAGTGATGGAGCATGCCAGGTGCATTGCAGTGGTACCACACCTGTTGAAGGGTGGATTTATCTTTGGCGCGCAGAACGGCCGCGGAGTGGCCACATGCCGCACGGATCATGGCTGGAGCGCGCCTGCGTTCTTTGCGATTACCGGTGGAAGCTGGGGCTTGCAGATTGGTGTTGAGGGCGTTGACCTGGTGATGATCATCCAGAACGAACAAGGGATGCAGCAGTTGATCTCGAGTGGCTTCAAGATTGGCGGCGATGCTTCAGCAGCGGCGGGCCCGGTTGGCCGACACGCATCAGCGAACACCAACTGGAAACTGGAAACGGAGATCCTGACTTACTCGCGCGCACGCGGCGCCTTTGCAGGAATCGCGCTGACGGGAGCATCCGTTCGCCGGGACAATGACTCTATGAAAGCAATTTACGGCCGCCATGTTTCGTCTCGCGCGGTGCTTTCAGGGAAAGTGGCAACGCCGCCTGCGGCGCGCGCATTTCTTGACTCGATCCGCGACGCCAAGGCTCAGTCCGTGGCGGAAGGAAGCCGCTAAAGGCAGACCCTGAAAACAGGGGCTGAGAGGAGAACGTCATGCTTTGGACCGTATTTGTTGTGATTGTTTTGCTATGGGCTCTGGGCTTCCACTTTCATATTGCGGGTGGATTGATTCACCTGCTGCTCGTAGTCGCTCTGGTGGTGCTTGTCTTCAACCTGCTATCAGGACGGCAGAGGGTTTAAGCAGGAGCGAAATCCAGCCCATTGGATTGCAAAGCGACTGCATTCTCGAAAGAAATATGACGCCATTTGTGGCAAGAGGCCGAGCGGCGTCAACGAAAACGAAATTGGAACAGAGGAACTACGGATGAGGAATTCAAGAATTATCCACACGGCCATGATTGCGGTGATGTTGATTGGAGCCGGCTCAATTGGTTTTGCGCAGCAGGATGACAAGCACGAGAACAAAGACAAACAGGACCAGCATCAACAGCAGGCAAATGACCGCGCACAACAGGACCGCGGGCAAAGGCAACACGAGCAAATGCAGCAGCCAGCGCGCGGCGATCACAGGCAGGCGGAGCAAGCTCAACAACGCCAGCGGCGCGACGATACGCGCGGACAGTGGAATGACTATCGTCGTCAGCGCGGAGAGGGACAGCAACAGCGGGCCCGCAATTTTGACAGACAGCACCGGAGCTGGGAGCAGCGCGGCGGCTACGATGGATACCGCATTCCTGAGCGCCAATTCAATCGACGGTTCGGCAGGGGCCACAGCTTTCACATGTCCAGTGCGCTTTACAGCGGATATGGTGGACAGTCACGCTTCCGATATGGGGGTTATTGGCTGGAACTGATGGAGCCCTATCCGGAGTATTGGGGATCAGACTGGGAACACAATGACGACATGTATGTGGGTTACGACAACGGAGGCTACTACCTCTACAACCGCAGGTATCCAGGTCGTCCGGGAGTTACCTTGAGCATTACGTTCTAAGCAGTTCCCTCCCCCAAGCCGTTCAAGAGACGGCGACCCTGCGGCCGCGCATCATGAGACTGATGCGCGGCCGTAGTGCGTAAGAAATCGCAAGGCTTGCAGAGGGGACTCCATGAAATGCAGAGCGGGATTGCAGAGGATGACGAGGAGTACACGCATGGAGACCTGGGTGGCGAGTGGTTGAGGCGGAAACGGGCTGGGCGCGGTACCTGCGGTCATAATTGCGCGGACAAGGGGCTCAAAAGCGCATAGTATCGAAGTGCCGGATGCATTGCGGGCCTGCGCTTGAAGGACGCTCCCGCGTATTTGCCCGCAGAGCGACTGCCCGCCCCTGGGACCCACTGCGTTGTTTGTCGCGAACCACCGAACAGCGTTATTCCGAAACAAGCAGGAATCGAGGCAGTACCTATGAAAAAGATGGACGTTGTGAACGTGGCATTGCTCTGCACGGGGCTGGCGGCATGCGGGCTGTTTGCTTTTACGCTGCGGAGCGACAGGCACGAAAGCAGAGCAAGACAAGAGAAACAGACGCAGGAAGCCGTGAGCCTGAATGGCGAGGGCAAGACGCTGAGCGTGGCACAAGAGCAGGCGCAAACTGCCGATCGGGTGCGACAGCACGATGATATGGGGCAGCAGCGCGCCAACCACTTTGACACGGAACACCAGACATGGGAACGGCGGGGCGGCTATAGCGGCGCGCGCATTCCCGAGGATCAGTTCACCAAGAGCTTTGGCAAGAGCCACACCTTTCGTATGGCGGAGGTGCCGTTCAGGAACAATGGTGGATTGCTTCGCTTTAAATATGCGGGCCACTGGATGACCATGATGGATCGCTACCCGGAGTACTGGAGCGCGGACTGGGACCAGAAGGACGATATGTATGTGGACTATGCCGGGGATGGCTACTACCTGTACGACATAAAGTTTCCGGGCAAACCCGGAGTCGCGATCAGCATTTCAAACTAGCGACTCCGGCAGGGGTCAACCAACCAAGGCGGGCCTGGCAAACATTTGCTTGATGCCTCTCAAGGCCTGGCGGGTGCGTTCTTCATTTTCGATCAGGCTGAAGCGGACGTGGCTGTCGCCGTAGTCGCCGAAGCCGATGCCGGGGCTGACGGCGGTTTTGGCGTCTGTGAGCAGGAGCTTGGAGAACTCGAGAGAGCCAAGGTGGCGGTACTGCTCCGGAATCTCTGCCCAGACGAACATTGTTGCCTTGGGCATGGGCACTTGCCAGCCTAGCTTATTGAGGCCTTCCACAAGAACGTTGCGGCGGAGGCGGTAGGTTTCGCAGATTTCTGCGACGCAGTCCTGGGGGCCTTCAAGCGCGAGAATGCTGGCGACCTGGATGGGCGTGAAGGTGCCGTAGTCGAAGTAGGACTTGAGGCGGCCGAGAGCGGCGACGAGTTTCTGGTTGCCGACCATGAAGCCGACGCGCCAGCCGGGCATGTTGTAACTCTTCGACAAGGTGAAGAACTCGACGGCGACGTCTTTGGCGCCGGGGACCTCAAGTACGCTGGGCGGCTTGTAGCCGTCGAAGGCGATGTCAGCGTAGGCGAGGTCATGAATGAGCCAGAAGCCGTACTGACGGGCTAGTTCCACGAGGCGCGCGAGGAAGGGTAGATCGACGCATTGGGTGGTCGGGTTGGACGGGAAGTTGCAGATGAGCGCCTTGGGGCGCGGCACCATGCGGGGGATGATTTCCTCGAGCTGAGCGAGGAATTTTTCCTGATCGTGCACGGGAACGGAGACGACGTGCGCGCCGGCGATGACAGGGCCGTAGATGTGAATGGGGTAGCTGGGGTTGGGGACGAGAATGGTGTCACGGTTGTCAAGAATGGCGAGGCAGAGATGGGCGATGCCCTCTTTGGAGCCGATGGTGACGATGGCCTCGGAATCGGGATCGAGGTCGACGTCGTAGCGAGTCTTGTACCAGTTGCAGATGGCTTTGCGAAGGCGAGGAATGCCCTTGGAGACGGAGTAGCGATGGGTGACGGGCTTTTGCGCGGCCTCGATCATCTTGTCGACGATGTGTTTGGGCGTGGCACCGTCGGGGTTGCCCATGCCGAAGTCGATGATGTCTTCACCGCGGCGGCGGGCGGCCATTTTCATTTCGCCGGTGATGTTGAAGACGTATGCGGGGAGACGCTGAATGCGGGAAAACTCTTCCATGACTACCTCAGTATGTCACCCCATCGACGAAGACCTGTCGATTGGGACCCCGATTGTTACCTTTCGAGGCAAGGGTAAAAAGTGTTCAGGGTCAGGGGCCGGGCGCGTAGATGCGCGCGAGTGCACCTGAAGTGGAACTGGTTTGAATTGGGATGAGGTGAGGCGGTATCTAGGCGGCCGGGGCCGCGGCACGCGCTGCGGCTGCAGCGATGGGGGTGGCGAAGATGAGAGCCGCGTGGTGCATGGATAAAGTATACGACAGTAGACAGCGGGCAGTGCACATTGGACTGAGAGTCCGGTTTTGTGGAGCGAATCTGGCTGCAAATTGAGCAATTTTGAATGGTGCGGCGCTGCGGGTGGTGGGAGAATGGATGCGGAATGAGCCGGCCACACTCGATCGCGACTGTGGATGGGTACGAAAACGTTGGCAGGATTGCCCTTCCGCGTTGCGCTTACGCAGCCCTCTCTTCCAGAGGAGTTCGCAGCCATGAATGCGCTTCTTGTGTATCCACAATTTCCTGACACGTACTGGAGTTTCAAACACGCGCTAAAGTTTCTGGGCAAACGTGCGGCGCAGCCTCCACTGGGGCTGATGACGGTGGCGGCGCTGCTGCCCTCGCACTGGCAGAAGAAGCTGGTGGACACGAACGTGGAGCAACTGCGGGAGCGAGACCTGAAGTGGGCCGATGTGGTGATGCTGAGCGGAATGCAGATTCAACAGAAGGCGCTGGCAGCGATTGTGGCGCGATGCCGGGCACTGGGCGTGCGCACGGTGGTAGGCGGACCGATTACCAGCAGCGTCGCAGCAGCGGAGCTAGGTGTGGATCACGTGGTGATTGGCGAGGCTGAAGAGCTGATGGCAGAGGTGGCGTGCGCGCTGGAAGCGGGCACGGCGAAGTCTGTTTACAAGGCAGAGGAGCGGCCGACGATGGAAAACAGTCCCCTGCCCGACTTGAGCCTGATCAAGATGAATCGCTACTCGACGATGACGGTGCAGTACTCGCGCGGATGCCCGTTCAACTGCGAGTTCTGCGACATTATTGAAATTTACGGGCGACGGCCGCGGACCAAGACAACGGAGCAGGTGCTTGCCGAGCTTGATCAATTGAAGCGCGCGGGCTGGCGTGACTCCGTGTTTATTGTGGACGACAACTTTATTGGCAACAAGGTGCGGGCCAAAGTGCTGCTGGCAGCGCTGGCGAAGTGGCGCGCGCGGAGCGATGGCGGATTTCCGCTGATTACCGAAGCCTCACTGAACCTGGCCGACGATGAAGAGCTGATGCAGCTGATGAAAGACGCGGGTTTCAAGTCAGTATTTCTGGGGATTGAGACTCCGGACGAGCAGGGGCTGAAGGCAAGCAACAAGCTCCAGAACACGCGGCGCAGTCTGCTGGAAAGCGTGGCGCGCATCCAGAGCTACGGGATGCAGGTGATGGGCGGCTTCATTCTGGGCTTCGACACGGACCGCGAGGACATCTTCGACCGCATGGTGGAGTTCATCACCGAGAGCGGGATACCCATTGCAATGGTGGGGCTGCTGCAGGCGATGCCGGGAACGCAACTGTTCCGACGGTTGCGCAGCGAAGGGCGCATTGTGCACAACGATGCGGGGGACAACACCTCAGTGAGCCTGAACTTTTTGCCGCGCATGGATGCGGCGCGGCTGGTGGAAGGCTACCGCTCCGTGCTGAAGCGAATTTATGCCAGCGGCGCGTACTACGAGCGAGTGAAGGTGTATTTGAACAGGACTCATCCCAAGCCGGAGAAGCGGACACGCGTGCAACATGAAGAACGACTGCTGACGCGCGCGAACATGCGTGCGCTGGTGATGTCGATTGTGCGGCAGGGTGTGTTTGGGCGCGCGCAGTGGAGCTACTGGAAGTTTGTGGTGACGGCGGCAACGCGGTACCGGCACTGCTTTGGCGCGGCCATGACGCTGGCGGTGATGGGGTATCACTTACAGGTGATGACGCGAAAGGTGGCGAGGCAGCGGAATGTGGTGCTGCCGGGGGCTGTGGTCAGCGAATAGTAGGCGGTGGACTAATGCAGGTCCTTCGACCTAACAGGCCGCACATTGCGCGGCCTGTTTTCGCCCAGGATGACACTACTTATCAATGAGATGTATCTATTCGCCGAGGGCGAAGGCGCGGCCCGAGGCAAGGAGTTTTTGCACGTTTTCCGGTGAGGTGGATTCAGTGTAGATGCGCATGAGAGGCTCGGTGCCGGAGGCGCGGAAGAGTATCCAGGTTTCGGCGGCGTTGGGTTTGGTTTTGGCCTCGGGGTTATCGAGGTAGAACTTGACGCCGTCGAGTGTTTCCTGGCGCAGGACGGGCATGCCTGCGATGGAGGTATCGCCGACGGGGAGCGCCCGGGCTTTGGCGATGGCGGCGTTCTTGATGGCGTCAGGAATGTGGAGATCGATGCGGCCGTAGTGGTGCTCGCCGTACTCGGCCTGGAGGTCAGCGACGAGCTGGCCGAGGGTTTTCTTTTCGTCGGCCATGACGTTGGCGAGGAGGAGCGCGTTGAGCAGGCCGTCGCGCTCAGGCAGGTGGCGCTGGAAGCCGATGCCGCCGGACTCTTCACCGCCCATGAGGATTTCGCGCTCAAGCATGTAGTCGCAGACGAACTTGAAGCCGATGCCGTGCTCGATGAGCTCTCGATTGTATTTGGCGCAGATGCGGTCAAGCATTTTGGTGGTGTTGAAGGCGCGAGTGACGGCACCGGGCCAGCCTTTGCGCTTAAGAACCCAGGCGAGAAGGACAGAGAAGATTTTGTGCGGGTCGACGAAGTTGCCGTGCTCGTCGGTTGCACCGATGCGGTCGGCATCGCCGTCAGTGCAGAGACCGGCGTGGCATTTGTGCGCGACGCATGCTTCACCGAGGGCGCGGATGTGCGGCTCGATCGGTTCAGGATTGATGCCGGGAAAGAGTGGATCGACGTTGCCGCGAATCTGAACGTGATCAACGCCGATACGGGTGAAGATGTCCGACAGAATGGTGCGGCCGGCGCCGTACATGGAGTCGATGGCGAACTTGAAGCCGGATTTGGCGATGAGGTCGAGGTCGGCAAAGTACTCGATGGCGGCGAGATAAGACGGGAGGAAGTCGACGGTCTCGATGGGCGCGGGTGTGGCGGCCTGCGGGACGGGCTTGCCGAGGTAGGTTTCAATGGCGGCGATGATGGAAGGCTTGCCGGAGCCACCGTACCAGGCTTTGTATTTAACGCCGTTCCACTGTGCAGGATTGTGCGACGAGGTGATCATGATGCCGCCGGCGGCTTTGCGCTCGCGGACGCCGAAGCTCAACGCGGGCGTGGGCGTAATGTCATTGGCGAGGAAGACCGGGATGCCGGTGGAGGAAGCGACCTCCGCGCACGCCTGGGCAAAGGCGCGCGAGCCGAAGCGGGTGTCGTAGCCGATGCAGAGGCCTTTCGTCGGGTCTTCTTCCGCGTGGATGTAAGAGGCAATGGCGGCGGCGGCGGTGCGGACGTTGGCGAAGGTGAAGTCGTCGGCGATGACGCCGCGCCAGCCGTCGGTGCCGAATTTGATCTGGGGATGGGGCATGGAAATGGTCCGTCTCCTGAAGGAACAGTTTACTTGGCGGAAACGCCAGAAAGGTCAGCCAGGTGATGACGGAGCACTGGATCGCTCCACTGAGTTATGCGCTGCCAACAGGGTCGCTCAGATTAGCTCGTCGCGGCCGGTCTGGCCCAGTTCCTTGACGATTTTGCCGACATCCTGGGAGTGGTCGCGATGGGCGATGAGCAGGGCGTCTTCCGTATCGACGATGACGAGATTCTCGACGCCGACCAGGGCGACAAACTTTTTGGGGCTGTAGATGTAGTTGTTGCCCGCTTCGATGGTGAGATGGCCGTTGGTATCAGAGACGTTGCCTTCACCGTCGCCACGTAGACGGGTCTCGAGTTGGTACTCGTAGAGCGAAGCCCAGGAGCCGAGGTCATTCCAGGCGAACTCGGCGGGCAGGCAGAAGAGGCGGGAGAACTGCACGCCCTTGGCGGAGCGGGGCTCAAGGACCGCGTAGTCCACAGAGATGTTTTCGCACTTGCCGTAGAGCTTGCGGAAGGTCTCCTCAAATGCAGGGGTGCCGTAAGCTGCTGCGATTTCTTCAAGGAAGGGCGCTGTCTCCGGCAGATGTTCGCGGATGGCGTTGGCCAATGTGCGGGCTGACCAGAGAAACATGCCGGAGTTCCAGTAATAGTTGCCTTCCGCCACAAACTCTTCCGCGCGGAGGAGGTTTGGCTTCTCGGTGAACCTGCGAACGTGCAGGGCTGAGCCGTCGGCGGTTTCGTCGCCAGTCTCAATGTAGCCGTAACCAGTCTCAGGTCGGGTGGGCTCGATTCCGAGGACGACCATGTTTTCTCCGGCGGCAGCGAGGGCGATGGCGCGCTGGATGGCCTTGAGATAACGCGGCTCGTCACCAATGACGTGGTCAGACGGGAAGATGCCGATAACGGCCTCAGGGTTCTGGCGCTCTATAAGGAAGGCGGCCAGTCCGCAGGCAGGTGCGGTATTGCGGGCGCAGGGCTCCTCGATAATCTGGTCGCGGGGAACGCCAGAGAGCTGGTCAGCGATTTCACCGGCGAGAAACTCGTTGGTGATGACCCAGATGCTCTTCTGGGTGGCCAGCGGCTTGAGGCGCTCGACGGTCTGCTGAATCATGGAGCGCTCACCATCAAGGGCGAGAACCTGCTTGGCGCGAGCGCGGCGTGAGCGCGGCCAGAAGCGGGTTCCGCTGCCGCCGGCAAGAATAACTGGGCGAAAATCGATGGGGCTCGACATGGAAAGGCAATCCTAACCGACGGAGAACACATTTGCCCAGTGATGACGCGCACTTTTTATGGGGCACCTTCTCATCATGCGGCACCGTTGCATGCAGGCACCTGCGGTGCGGCAGACGCTCGCTATCGGCTCGCAGGAGTTCCTGCGTTTCGCCGAGGGCCGGAGTTCGGGGTTGGCGAATGGACATCGCACCCGATGGAGTAAGCTAGCGGCTATGCCGACGAAACGCAGTGGCTCGATTCATTTGACACGTGTGGCGGGGATTGACCTGTACCTGCACTGGTCGTGGTTTGTGGTGGCGCTGATCGAGATACAGATCCGCCGGGGCAGCTACAACTCAGTGATCTGGAACGTGCTGGAGTATGTGGCGCTGTTTGGGATTGTGCTTCTGCATGAGTTTGGGCATGCGCTGGCATGCCGGCAGGTGGGCGGTAAGGCGAACACCATCATGCTGTGGCCACTCGGAGGCGTGGCGTATGTGGACCCGCCGGAGAGGCCTGGCGCAGTGCTGTGGAGCATTGTGGCGGGACCGCTGGTGAATGTGGCGCTGTTTCCGGTGTTTTTGGGCGCGTGGTACGCTGCGTGGCACGCGGGGTGGAGGAATACGAACCTAGACGCTTACCGGTTTCTGGCTAACTTGATGTGGCTTGACGGAATTCTGTTTGTCTTCAACATGCTGCCGGTGTATCCGCTGGATGGCGGGAAGGTTCTTTGGTCACTGCTGTGGTTCTGGATGGGCAAGAGCAAGAGCCTGCTGGTGGCCTCGTGGCTGGGAGTTGTTGGGACCGCAGGGCTGCTGGTGCTTGGAATCTGGGGTGGATCAATTTGGACAATTCTGATTGCCGGCTACATGGGCATGAGCTGCTGGAGGAGCATCAAGTACGCGCAGGAAATGATGAAGGTGGACCAGCTGCCGCGGCGGGACGAGTACAAGTGCCCGAACTGCGGACAGGCGCCGCCGGTTGGCGAGTACTGGAAGTGCGACCTCTGCAATGAAAGATTTGATACTTTTGCGACAAGGGCCGTTTGCCCACACTGCAGCAAACACCATCCGGCGACGGGATGCCCGTTTTGCCGGAGGATGGGTTTGATGGAGGCGTGGGGTGTGCAACCGAAGTGGGTAGGCTCAGCTACGGTTGAGCACGAGCAGCCGATCAATTAAAAACGCGGCTCGAAAAGGATCGAGCCGCGCTTTCCATTCTCTGGTTGGAAAATACTCCTACAGACTGGTGAGGAAGTTGCCGAGACGCTTGACGCCTTCGTCAATGGTTTCGCGCGTGACGGGGTAAGAGAGGCGGATGTGCTCTGCGGTTCCGAAGGCCTCTCCGGGGACCGAGACGACGTGGCCCTCGTGGAGCAGGCGCGTTGCCAGCTCTGTGGCTGACTTGATGCCGCCCTTGCCGATGTACGCCGAGACATTGGGATACACATAAAACGCACCTACCGGCTTGGTGCAGGTGACGCCGGGAATCTCCGCGAGGCGCTTGAGCATGTGGTCGCGGAGTTCAATGAACTCCTTGCGGAAGTCTGCAACACACTGCTGTGAGCCGGCGAGGGCTGCGATGGCAGCCTTCTGGACAATGCTGGTTGCGTTGGAGGTCTGCTGCGACTGGAGCTTGGAGAGATTGCTGATGATGGACTTAGGTGCGAGAGCGAAGCCGCCGCGCCAGCCCGTCATGGCATAGGTTTTGGAGAGCGAACCGAGAACGACCATATGCTCCTTGGCCCAGGAAAAAGAGCCGGCAGAGACGGGTGTGCCCTCGTAGTTCAGGTAGACGTAGCACTCGTCCAAAAGCAGGAAGATACCGCGCTCGTGTGCGAGGCGCACGATGCGCTCGAGGTCTTCCGCGCTGACGATGGAGCCGGCTGGATTGGACGGCGAGTTGAGAATGATGGCCTTGGTCTTTGGCGTGATGGATTTCTCAATGGCGTCGGCTGTGATGCGGAAGTTTTCCGCCTCGCTGGTGTGGAGAAAGACAACCTTGCCACCGGCGTACTGAATGATGTCTTTGAAGCTGACCCAGTAGGGCACGGGCAGGATGACTTCGTCGCCGTGGTCGACGAGGATCTCAATGGCATTGAAGAGGGCGTGCTTTTCGCCCACGGTGAAGATGGCTTCGTCGATGCCGTAGTCGGAGCCGAAGTCGGCGGCGTGGCGCTCGACGATGGCTTTGCGCACGTCAGGAATGCCGGGGACGACGGTGTAGCGGGTGAAGTTGGCATTGATGGCGGCGATGGCGGCGTCTTTAATGTGCTGCGGCGTGGCGAAGTGCGGCTCGCCAGCGCCGAAATCGACGAGGTTGATGCCCTGCGCGCGGAGCTTTGCGGCTTCAGCGGCAACGGCCATGGTGGCGGAAACTTCAATACGGCCGATGCGATCGGCGAAGACTTTGGCGGGAGCTGCGACGGTCATAATGCATCTATTGTGTCAGATTCTGGGCGCTGAGGAAACAAACGGAATAAGCTATGTAAAGTCCGTCACACTGCCCCCAAAGTGGGTAAAGTTGACTATTTACGCCAGTAATTATTAGCCGCGGCGATGGTCTGGAACTCGATGGCAACAACCTGACTGCAGGCGATGAGACTGTCGGGGTTGGCTGAGTATTTGGGTCGGCCAGCCTGCAATTGGTCGAGGTCGGGCTGGATGTTGTGAATCATGTGGCGGGCCATGGTAAGCGCCAATGCCCTGCCCTCTTCGGGCGTGGCGGTGATGAGCGTCCCGCCGGGGACGAGAACCAAGCCTTCGGGTGGTACACGCGTCATACATTTCCTCCTGAGTGCTGAGGGGATAGTAGACAGAGCAGCAGGATGATACATGCCTCAATCTGGTTGAGTGAGGGCCCCCCATTAGGATGGGTACGACAAGGCCGTTGGTCATGCATATGCGTCGCCCGTACGCGGAAGCGCGAATGCGATGAGGGCAGCGAGGAGGAACCCGGCGGCGGTGAACGCGAGCGCAACGCTGAGTCCTGCGGATTGAGATATGGCGCCGATGGCCCAGGGCGCGGCAGCGCTGACGATACGGCCGATGTTGTATGCGAAACCCATGGCCGATCCGCGTACGGAAGTGGGAAAGAGCTCGCTGGAGAGGATGGAGAAGCCGCTGAAATTGCCGGTGCCGAAGAAGCCGACCAGGGGGCCAACGATGAGCAGAGCGATGGGGCTGCGTAGGAAAGCGAAAAGAGGCACGAAGGCGGCGGCGAGAAGCAGGTAGGTAATATAGGTCCGCTTGTGGCTGAAAACGCTGGCAATGTATCCAAAGGCGATGTAACCGACGAAAGTGCCAAGCTGGATGACAATGGTCCAGGCGGATGTATCGACGATGTTGAGGCCGCGACCGCCCTGGGCGATG
Organism: Acidobacteriota bacterium; assembly: GCA_028876335.1. Classification (GTDB taxonomy): domain Bacteria; phylum Acidobacteriota; class Terriglobia; order Terriglobales; family Acidobacteriaceae; genus Telmatobacter. The sequence continues at coordinate 23,336 of JAGWSG010000073.1, read as the reverse complement.
GGCATGGAGAGAAATCGTGGCACCCAGGTGAAGATTCCCCAGTAGGCAACGAGTGCCGCAGCATTCATTGAGGAACAGATGAGAAGGTTGCGGCCGAGTGCGCCGCGGAAGAGTGAATGGAGCGGAGGACGGGTGATTTCGTGCTTGCGGCCGGTCTTGCGCCGTGCCTGCCATTCCTCGGGTTCATGCAGGCTGCGGCGGATCCAGAACGTAACGAGGGCGGGAAGAATGCCGGCAAAAAAGACGGCACGCCAGCCAAAGTGGGGAAGAACGACGGCGACGATGGCCGCGCCGAGCGCATAGCCGATGGCCCAGGCGGATTGGACAACTGCGAGGGCTTTGGCGCGATGTTCCCCACCCCAGGTTTCCGCGACAAGCGCTGCGCCGGAGGCCCACTCGCCGCCCATGCCGAGGCCGAGAAAGGTGCGATAGGCGAGCAGTTCGGAGGGCGAGTGTGCAAAACCGCAGAGTGCTGTGCCAACGGAGTAGATGAGTACCGACCAGGTGAGCGCGCGCGTGCGGCCGTATGCATCGGCGAACCAGCCAAAGGCGATTCCGCCGACGGCGGCGGAAACGAGTGTTGCCGACATCATGACTCCGCTCATGGCGGAGGAGAGATGCATATCGCGCTGAATGGGGCCGAGAACAAGCGCGTAGAGCATCACGTCCATGCTGTCGAGCATCCAGCCGAGGGATGCGGCGAGCAGGGCGCGCTTTTGTTCGCGTGTGGCGTTGAGCAGCCAGCCGTAGAATGCGTTCAAGAGGCCTTCCTGATTTTCGCGCTGTGCGGCATGGGCCAGGCCGCATTTTTAACGATACGAGAGTGAAACGAATTTGCGAATCGCAATCGACACGGGCGGCACATTTACCGACTGCGTGTATCTGAAAGACGGACGAATTGAGGTGCTGAAGATACGCTCGACGCCACAGGATCCCTCACTGGCGGTGGTGCAAGCGGTGCGCCAGGTGAGCGCAGGTGAGCGCGCAGAGCTGCGCCACGGCACGACTGTGGGCACAAACGCAATGTTGGAGCGCAAGGGAGCGCGCGTTGCGTTTGTGACGACTGCGGGATTTGAAGACACGATTGCAATTGGCAGACAGACGCGGCAACGGCTGTACGACTGGTTCGCGCCCGAACCGGTGTGCCTAGTGGAGAAGGCGTTGCGCTTTGGTTTGGCAGAGCGTGTGAGCGCGGAAGGTGAGGTTCTACGCGCACCGAGTAAAGAAGAGCTTGCCGAACTTGTGGAAGGTCTACGCACGAGCGGAGCGGAGGCGGTGGCGATCTCCCTGCTCTTCTCGTTCGTGCGGCCGGAGCATGAGCAGCAAGCGGAAGATGCCTTGAGCACACTCGGGATTCCGGTGTCGGCGTCGCACAGGATTCTGCCGGAGTTCCGCGAGTATGAGCGTGGCGCAACAACGGTTGTGAATGCATACCTGTCACCAAAGATGCGGAATTATCTGCTGGGACTGGAGAGCGGAGTGCGCACGCTGCATGCGGAGAACCGCGTGGATGTGATGCAGTCGTCAGGCGGTATTGTGTCTGCACGACTGGCTGCGCGCGAACCTGTACGGACGATATTGAGTGGCCCCGCGGGCGGCGTGATGGGCGCAATGCACGTGGCGCGCCTGGCAGGGTTCGAGCGGATCATCGGGTTCGACATGGGCGGCACGTCGACGGATGTGTTTCTGGCGGATCTGACCACCGGCGGCGCAATGCGGACAAATGAAGCCGTGGTGGCCGATGTGCCTGTGAGTGTGCCGATGCTGGATATCCACACGGCGGGCGCGGGTGGCGGATCTCTGGCGCGCTTCGATGCGGGTGGACTGCTGCGTGTAGGGCCGGAGTCCGCGGGCGCTGATCCAGGGCCGATGTGTTTTGGACGCGGCGAGCAGGCGACGGTGACGGATGCGAATTTGCTGCTGGGACGGCTGGATGAAAACAGTTTTCTGGGCGGCGCGGTAACACTAGATGTGGATCGCACGCGGCACAAGATGGATGAGCAGAAGGGAGCGCTTGCGACAGCGGAAGAGTTTGCCGCGGGCATTGTCAGCGTGGTGGAAACCGCGATGGAGAAGGCGATTCGCGTAATCTCCGTGGAACGGGGTTATGATCCGCGCGACTTTACGCTGGTGGCGTTTGGCGGCGGCGGACCACTGCATGCGTGCTCGATGGCACGCGCGCTGCGCATTCCTCGTGTGCTGGTTCCGGCGCTGCCGGGTGCTCTCAGCGCAGTGGGCATCCTGCTGGCAGATGTGGTGCGTGACTACTCGCGCACGGTGATGCTGCCGGGCGATGCACTGGCAAGCGCGGAGGTAAGTTTTGCCAAATTGGAAGAGCAGGCGCGCACGGAATTTGCGGCAGAGGGCCTGAACGGCAAAGCAGATCGGACAGTCGACGTGCGCTACCGACGGCAGGGATATGAGTTGAATGTTGCTTTCGACGCAGCGCACCCTGAGGCCGCAGCTGCCGCGTTCCATGCCCTGCACCAGAAGCGGTATGGCTTCAGTGATACGACGAAGCCCATAGAGATTGTGAATGTGCGCGTGCGAATGACGGCGAAGGCAGATGCCCATGAGCCAGTTCACGATGCATTGCGCAGTGAGGAGTCTCCAAAGAACCATGGTGAAAGGAAAATCTGCTTTGATGGCGCATTTGTGCAGACGCAGGTTTATCGGCGTGAGAATTTGCGTGCGGGAATGCGCGTGGAAGGGCCAGCAATGGTAACTGAATACACTTCGGCAACCATTGTGCCGCCGGAGTGGAAGGCGGATGTGGATGGATTCGGAAACCTGGTGCTGATGATGAAGGAAGGTGCGAAATGAAGATCGATGCGATTGAGTTGGCGATCTTCCAGAGCGCGGTGCACTCGATTGCCGAAGAGATGGGTGCGTCGCTGCGCCGGACGGCACTTTCGCCGAATATCAAGGAGCGGCGCGACTACTCGTGCGCGATCTTCGACGGCAAGGCGCGTGTGATTGCGATGGGCGATCACATGCCGGTGCATCTGGGGTCAATGCCGATGAGCGTGGAAGCTGCGGTGGCTGCGATGGAGATGGGGCCCGGCGACATTGCGATTCTGAACGATCCGTACGCGGGCGGAACACATCTGCCGGACATCACGATGGTGATGCCGGTGTTTCTTCCAGGCGCAGGCAAGGCCGCGTTTTATGTGGCGAACCGCGCGCATCATGCGGATGTGGGTGGGATGTATCCGGGGTCAATGGGTCCGGCGCAGGAGATTACGCAGGAAGGGATTCGGATTCCGCCAGTGCGAATTGTGAAGGGCGGTGTGGTGGATCGCGAGAAGCTGGATTTTCTGCTGGCGAATGTGCGGACTCCGGCAGAGCGCGAGGGCGATCTTGCGTCGCAGATGGGCGCATGCCGCGTGGGCGAGCAGCGGGCCTTGGAGTTGGCAGAGCGATTCGGTGCCGAAAGGTTGGGCGCGCTGATTGATGAATTGCTCGACTACTCGGAGCGGTTGGTTCGTGCAGAGATGCGCGCAATGCCTGCTGGAGAATTCGTCGCGGAAGACTTTCTGGACGACGACGGCGTCACGGATGAGCCGCTGAGAATTTGCGTCGCACTCCGATTTGATCCGACGGCGGGCGCGGTGGAAGCGAATTTTGCAGGCACGTGTGCGCAGGCGCGGGGCAGCGTGAATGCAGTGCGAGCGATTACCTTATCTGCCTGCTACTACGTGCTGCGGTGCTTGCTGGGTGATGGTGCGCCTGCAACCGCGGGGATTCTGAGACCACTGACGTTGAAGACGGAGCCGGGCACACTTGTGGATGCACGACCACCGGCCGCTGTGGCAGGCGGAAATGTCGAGACATCACAGCGGATTGTGGATGTGCTGATGCGCGCGCTGGCAAAGGCCGCGCCGGAGCGCGTTCCTGCAGCAAGTGCGGGAACGATGAGCAACCTGACGATTGGCGGCGTGGATGCGCGAACAGGCGAGGTGTTCACGTATTACGAGACAACGGCGGGCGGCATGGGTGCAAGACCCGAAAGAAATGGACCAGGCTTGGACGGCATCGACGGCGTGCAGACGCACATGACCAACTCACTGAACACGCCGATTGAAGCGCTGGAATATGCATATCCGTTTCGCATGCGGAGGTACGGGTATCGTGTGGGCTCAGGCGGTAAGGGCAAGTACATGGGCGGCGATGGGCTGGTGAAAGAGATTGAGCTGCTGTGCGATGCGGATGTGACGCTGCTGGCGGACCGGCGAAAGTTCAGGCCATGGGGATTGCATGGCGGAGAAGACGGCGCGGCGGGACGAGCGTGCGCGTTGAAGACAACGGGCGAAGAGATTGAGTTGCCGGGCAAGTGCAGCGTGCGGCTAAGTAAGGGTGATGTGGTGCAGCTTGAAACTCCCGGCGGCGGAGCATCACAGGTACAAGGCGCTCGCTGATCGCTCGCAGAAGAAGTGTCGCCAGACGGAATTTCAAAAGGCAGAAGCGAATTCCACCTTCAAGGAAATAATCATTCCGCAGGCAACGGCGTTAGAATGCGGGCGAATCCTAAGCAAGAAAGGAGTTCGCCATGAAATTCAATGTGAAGGCTTTGGCTGTGGGATGCGCGATCTTCTGGGGAGCTGTTGTTCTGCTGGTGGCTGTGTCCAATCTGATTTGGTCCGGCTACGGATATAGCTTTCTGCACGCAATGGCATCGATCTACCCTGGCTATCGTGCGGTCCCGACCGTAGAACAGGTTGTGCTTGTAACCGTGTTTGCCACGGCAGATGGATTGATAGGCGGGGCTGTTTTTGGATTGCTATACAACTGGCTGACTGATAGGTTTGCTGCGTAAGAGCGGGAGAGATTTGCGCTCAGGGATTATTCGCCGTTGATGCGGCCCTTAAGGCGTTTGAGGACGTTGGGTGGAACGAGGCCGGAGATATCGCCGCCGAAGCTGAAGACCTCTTTGACCATGCGGGAGCTGACGAAGGAGTAGCGGCCCGCAGGTTGGAGGAAGACGGTTTCAATGTCGGGCGCGAGACGGCGGTTCATGAGCGCCATCTGGAATTCGTATTCATAGTCAGAGATGGCGCGGATACCGCGCAGGACTGCGGTTGCCTTCCGCGCTCGCGCGAAATCGACCATGAGTCCGTCAAACGTTTCGACTGAAACGTTGCCGAGCGAGCGGGTAGCTTCCTGCAGCATCTTCACCCGCTCTTCCACGGTGAAGAGAGGATTCTTGACCGGGTTATTGAGAATGGCCACAACAACGTGATCGAAGAGCTTGGAGCCGCGCTGAATGAGGTCAAGGTGCCCGTTGGTAGGCGGGTCAAAGGTGCCGGGATAGATCGCGCGGACGGACATGGCTTCTATGCGGATTCTACCGCGCCGATGTGAAATTGCGCGCTGGATATGAAGTAACGCTTTGCATGGACAACTTGGCTGCGGCGTATGCTGAACGGGGGCAGAGCGCCGATGGATGCGGAAACGAACCGAACAGAAGAGCAACATTGCTTTGCGGAAGCGGCCGAGGCCTGTTATGCGCGGCGTCTCAAAGAATGTGTTGAACAACTGAACCTGGCGTTGCGGCATGACAGATGGCTGGGAATCTGCAAAGTGGTGCTGGGACTGGTGCTCGCCGGCGGGCTTGTCTGGTACGCGTATGCAGGATATGGGATTGGGCCACTCACTGCAGGAGTATTAGTTTTCGCAGTGCTGGCGGTGATGCATGAGCGCGTGCTGCAGCGGGTGAAGACAATCCGCTCGACGATTCGTTTTTACGAGCGCGGACTTGCGCGATTGGAAAACAAATGGGCAGGTTCAGGCGAGGAGGGAGCGCAATATCTGGATCCGACGCATCCCTATGCGCGAGACCTGGATTTGTTTGGCAAAGGGTCTCTCTTCGAGTTGCTGTGTACATGTCATATGGAGGCTGGAAAGAAAGCTCTTGCGAACTGGCTACTGGAACGAGCTGAACCGGAGGAGATTTGCGCACGGCAGGAGACGGTGCGGGCATTGCAAGGCGGAACAGCTTTTCGCGAACGGTTGTTTACGGCTGGCGCCGCCGTGAAACATGGCGTGGGCTTCGATGAAGTGCTGGAGTGGGCCAAGCAAAAGGAGGCGCCAGGGCAGGAGATCCTGTCTGCCGTGGCGGCGGTGCTGGCAGTTCTCCTGGCGGGGAGTCTTGTATGGGCAGTTTGGCGTAGTGAATACCTGCCTCTGACAATTGTGGCAATTGTGAACCTGGGATTGAGCAGGATTCTGCGTAAGCGGGTTGAGGACAATATTCATGCCGTAGATGAAGCTGCGGAAGATTTGAGTATGCTGGTTGCGGTGATGATGGTGCTGGAGAGCGAGGATTGCGACGCACCGCGCTTTGCAAAGTTGCAGCAGGAACTCTGCACCGATGGCGTATCCGCAACGGCTGCCATGAAAAAGCTGAAACGGATTGGAGAATGGATTGAGTCGCGCGACAACTTGGTTGTGCGGGTTACGGACAGATTCATTTTCTACAGTCTGCATGCGGGTACGCTTGCGGTGCGCTGGCGGCGAAAATTTGGCGGCCGGATAGCAATATGGCTGGAGATTGTGGCCGAAATGGAAGCTCTGGCGGCTCTTTCCGGCTATGCGTATGAGCATCCTGAAAATGCGTGGCCGGAGGTGGCAGAGGGCAGCGCTCGCTTTGAAGCGGAGGAGATGGCCCATCCATTACTGCCCGCTGCAACAACCGTACCGAGCGATCTGGACTTGGGACAAGGTGTGCAACTGTTGATCGTGAGCGGGCCGAATATGGCCGGGAAAAGTACGCTGATTCGAGCGGCAGGATTGAATGCGGTGTTGGCGCAGTGTGGCGCACCGGTACGCGCGCGGAGATTGCGGATGTCGCCGCTTGCTGTGGGCGCGTCGATTTGTGTGCTCGATTCACTGCAGGGTGGCGTGTCCCGATTCTATGCGGAGATTAAGCGGCTGAAGCAGATTGCGGATTTAGCAGAAGGTACAACGCCAGTCCTATTTCTCCTGGATGAATTACTGTCGGGAACAAACTCGCATGACCGCGCTGCGGGGACTGAACTCATCGTGCGTTCTCTGGTGGAGCGTGGAGCCATTGGCATGGTGACGACGCATGATCTGGCACTGACGCACATACCCGAAACGATGGACGGAAAAGCTGCAAACGGGCACTTCGAGGATCGTCTTGTAGATGGAAAGCTGGTATTCGATTTCAAGCTGCAGCCGGGAGTGGCAAAGTCGAGCAATGCGCTGAAGTTGATGCAGGCGATTGGATTAACGCGGGAGTAGCACAGAAGAAAAAAGCGCGGAGCCATAGCCCCGCGCTTTCGCGTCTTCGCCAACGAAACTATCCGCGGCGCGACTTGACCGCTTCCTTTGCTTCAGCAGGACCAGCCGCGGGAACGTCCGGGAGGTCGGCTTTGGGGGCGTTGCCGATCCCGAGCTTTGCGCGGACTTCTGCGTCCATTTTGGCGAACATTTCCTTGTTTTCCTTGAGGAAATTGCGCGTATTTTCTCGCCCCTGTCCAATGCGTTCACCGGCATAGCTGTACCATGCGCCGGATTTCTCCACGATGTTGTGTGCGACGCCAAGATCGAGGACGTCGCCTTCGCGGCTGATGCCTTCGCCGTAGAGGATGTCGAATTCGGCCTCGCGGAAGGGTGCGGCAACCTTGTTCTTCACGATCTTGACCTTGGTGCGGTTGCCGACGACGGTATCGCCATCCTTGACTGCGGCGATGCGGCGAATGTCGACGCGAACGGTGGAATAGAACTTGAGAGCACGGCCGCCGGTGGTGGTTTCCGGGTTGCCGAACATGACGCCGATTTTCTCGCGGATCTGGTTGATGAAGATGAGAGCGGTGCGTGATTTTGAGACCGTTCCAGTGAGCTTGCGGAGAGCCTGCGACATAAGTCGCGCCTGGAGGCCCACGTGCGAATCACCCATTTCGCCATCGAGCTCAGCCTTGGGCACAAGAGCGGCGACGGAGTCGACGACGAGCACATCAATGGCGCCGGAACGGACGAGGGCCTCGGTGATTTCGAGGGCCTGCTCGCCGGAGTCGGGCTGCGAGACGAGGAGGTTATCGACATCGACGCCTAGTTTTTTGGCGTAGCCTGGGTCAAGAGCGTGCTCAGCGTCGACGAAGGCGGCCAGACCGCCCGCTTTTTGGGCTTCCGCGATGATCTGCAGAGTGATGGTGGTTTTGCCAGAGGACTCAGGGCCGTAGATTTCAATGACGCGGCCGCGGGGCACGCCGCCAACACCGAGTGCGGCGTCAAAACTGATGGATCCAGTGGAGATGACGGAGATGGGCAGGAGGGCTTCTTTGGAGCCGAGGCGGACAATGGAGCCTTTGCCGAATTGTTTTTCGATTTGTGAGAGTGCAAGTTCTACTGCTTTAGCGCGATCTTCGGCGACGGCCATGGTGGCTCCTTTAAAATCAGTGGGTTAAGACCGGTTGCGTCCTGCCAGATGCAGGAGTAAAGGCGCAAAACGGGTAAACGAGTCGAGAGGATTCTAGCAGGATGGGGACAGGAACAACAGGAGAAAAAGCGAAGAAAGGGTGAAAATTTAGATTCAGCTCATTTTTGCTGCCTTAAGCTGAGTGATTGCGAGTATAGGACAGATTCGGGGGAATGGGTAGTGATTGCGTCACTCATGAGTTGTCTTCAGGTGTATGTCCTGATTCGAGGTCATATAGTGTAGGCGCCGATACGGGTTTCCTTTTGCGTGAGGGCGTCGCAGGCTCGGTCAAGCGATTCGTAGTCTGCATCGTGGTCGCGGCGGAAGGTGCGGAAAGAGTCTTCGTTTGTCCAGCGGTCGATGGTGAGGTAAGCGCCGGGGATGTAGGCGTCACGGAGCAGTTCCGTACCGCGGTACTCGGATGAGGAACGGAAGAGCTGCGCCCAGGAACCTTCAGGACCGTAAGCGGCTTCAAAAGCGGCCACGTTTTCTTCAGCGACTTCAAACTGCCAGACAACGACGAACATACGCAGACCCCTGTGGGATGAACGTCTATGGTATCGCATCAATGTGGCGCTGAAGGCTCAGAGTTCAGGCTTTAGAGTTGAGCCCGTGGAGCGCGCGATGTGCGCAGCGCAAGACAAGTCGAGGGTCGAACGTTCTGAAGCCAAGAACCGATCGATAACACACACGATCGTGGTTTCGCGGACCTGGCCCGCAGCAATATCCGTTCCCGGCGCGTGCTTCAGACCATCCCGGCTGTTGCCGAATCGAATCTGCCCGGCTAGTTCCCTGCCCTCTCCAGCTTCCGCAAATTCCCCAGCATTACCCCCAGCGCCGTCTTGCCAATCTCTTGCTCAAACTGCCGCTGCAGCTTGTCGAAGGCCGTAATCACGCGCATGGCCGCGCGCCGTCCATGCGGCCGCAGTACCAGCAGAAATGCCCGCGCATCCTCCGGATCCATTTGCCGACGCACGAGCCCCTTCGCTTCCAATGAGGACACACAATGGCTGATATTGCTCCGCGTTGTCGCAAACGTCTCAGCCAGTTGCGAGGGTTTCACCAGCCGTGGTGCCTCAAAAACCAGCGCCGCCAGCACCAGGCCTTCCAGGAAGCCCAACTCCTCTCCAGCCAGAGCCTCGGCTGCAATAGCCTCAAACCGTCGCGCCGCCCGATGCACAGCAAACATGGGGCTCTGTTCAAGAAATGTGTCAATGCGCATTCATTCCGCCTGCTATTCAGCATTCCCGTAGTTAATTGAATAGTTCAACTATTGAAAGTAATACTAAACTATCCTTGCGCCAGCCCGATCCATCCAGCACCATCAGCAAGTGAAACCCTGCAATCCACTTCTGGCAACCCTGCTTCTCGCTTCAGCCGCCTCGATTGCCGCGCAATCCAAACCCGTCACAAAGAAGCCCGTTCAACTCACTGAAACTGTCGTCGTTCTCGGCACGGCCACGCCCGTTCCGTTGGCCGACACGTCGCGCGCCATCGAAATACTCCCCGTCGCTCTCCAGAGCCTCAAGTTCCAGACACCCATCGACGCGCTCCGTACCGATTCCTCCGTCTTCCTCGAGCAGCGCGGCGCTGGTGGCGCACAATCCGACATCGTTCTCCGCGGTGGCGGCTTCAGCCAGACGCTGGTTCTTCTCAATGGCTTTCGCGTCAATGACAGCCAGTCCGGCCATCACAATCTTGACCTGCCTCTTCCACTCGACGCCGTCGATTCCATTCAGGTCCTTCACGGAGCAGGCTCCACTCTCCACGGTGTCGACGCCCTTGCCGGCGTTGTCGACTTCCTTACCGCCGCGCCTGCTGAAACTTCGCTCCGCCTTCGCGCCGCCGCCGGCAACTTCGGCATCAACGAGCAGTCGGTACGCGCATCGCTCGTACGTACCCGATTCAGCACGCGGCTCTCCACCGAGCGCAACTTCTCCACCGGCTTCATCGCCGACCGCAACTACCGCAATGAGTCCGCGGCAAGCGAATACTGGCTCAACTGCTCACTCGGACTTACGGACATCTTTCTTGCCGGAAGCGACCGCGCCTTCGGTGCAGACCAGTTCTACGGCCCCTATCCTTCATGGGAGCGAACCAAGGGCTGGTTTGCCTCTGCACGCCAGGAGCTCGGCACGCGTACTTCCGCCGCCTTTGCCTTCCGCCGCCACACAGACGAGTTCGTGCTGATTCGCTCGAATCCCTCCATCTACGAGAACAACCACATCACCACCTCATGGCAAGCCATGCTCCACCGTACGCAGCAGTTCTCTTCCGCTGCAATCCTTGCCGGACTCGACGCCGATGGCGACGCCATCAACAGCAACAACCTCGGCCGGCACGCGCGCAACCGCGGCGCCGGCTACCTCGATCTCGATCTCCGCCCCGCAAAGCGCCGCTGGACACTCTCCACCGGCCTCCGCACGGAAATCTTTTCCGGCGGCGCGCAGGTGGTTTGGTCGCCGCATCTGGCCGGTTCCATGCGCCTCGGCCACCAAGTCAAACTCCGCGCCGACGCAGGCTACGGCTATCGTATTCCCAGCTACACCGACCTCTACTACTCCGACCCCACCACCAACGGCAACGCCAACCTCAAGCCCGAGTCCTCCTGGTCCGGCGAAGGCGGCATCGACTGGACACCCACGCAGAAATTCTCACTGTCTGCCACTGGCTTCTACGCGCGCCAGCACGACACCATTGATTACGTCCGCGCCAGCGCTGCCGACAAATGGCAGGCCGTCAATCTCAGCGGCCTTCGCTTCGGCGGCATTGAAACCGCTCTCACCTGGCTGCCCATGCACAACCAACACGTCGGCATCGCGTGGACCGCTCTGCACGGCGCGCAGTCCGCGCTCCACGGCCTCCAGTCCGAATACGTCTTCAACTATCCGGTTCAGAACATCCATACTGAATGGACCACAGAGCTACCCCACTCCATCGTTCTTTCCAACAGCATCCAACTCGCCCAGCGTTATCAGCAGTCGGTCTATCCCGTCTGGAACTTGGCACTCCTGCGAGGCGCCGGCCGCATTCAACCCTTCGTACGCCTCGCCAATCTCTCCAACACTGGCTATGCCGAAATCAACAACGTCCCCATGCCCGGCCGCACCATCACCGCTGGCCTGCAACTCACGCTCGGCAAATAGCTCGTACAGAGGTCGCCGTTGCGTCGGCAGTGCGCAAGTGCTACCTTCATCTCGTACCTCGGCAGCCCGCGCCGCATTACCCAAACCAGCGGGCTCTACCCTCACGCTCCAGCTCGCGAGTGCGTGCGGATGGAGGCGTATCGCAGCGTCTGGGAGCAGTGTATCCACACCTCACCTGCGCCTTCACTCCTAACTTCGCAAAGGAGCAGCCATGGGACATCCCACACATCACCACCACATCAATTACATCGAGTTCTCGTCCACGGATATCGAAGCCACAAAGAAGTTCTACTCCTCCGTCTTCAACTGGAGCTTCATCGACTACGGCCCAGACTATGCCAGCTTCACCGCCACATCCGCAGGCGTCGATGGCGGTTTCTATCGCGTCGATCCACACGAAGCTCCACCCAAAACCGCGCCGCTCATCGTCCTCTATTCGGCGGACCTCGCCGCAACACAAAAGGCAATCGTCGCAGCCGGCGGTAGCATTGTCGTCCCCACATTCGAGTTTCCCGGTGGCCGCCGCTTTCACTTCAGTGACGGCCGCGGAAATGTACTTGCCGTCTGGTCCGAATAACCTCACCACCACCCACAGATCTCAGTCGCAAGAAAAAGAGCAGCCAACGGCCCTCACCGTTGGCTGATTTTTTATTCCCTGTTCGCTGATTGCTGATTCCTGCTTATTGCACTGGCGGAGGAAGCATCGGTCTGCGCGGCGTAAGTTGCTCGCGCACCAGCGAGAGCCCAAGTATGCACCGTTCGAACCAGTCGGAAAGCCGCGCAAACAACGGCGCCTCCTGCTCATACTCAAACAGGTTGAATTGGCTCACAATGTAGTAACTCTCCTTGCCCGCATGAACCAGTTCGCCCATGCTGGGCCGTGCATGCCGCCGACCGCTCCTGGACTCCACCGCATGCGGATACATTCCCGCAACAAACAGCGCGTAGTCGCCGATATGTTTGCGCATCGCGCGCTCTGCATCAAACGAAGGAGCCGCTCCGTGAATTGGATCCGCGGCATTCAGCATCGTCTCCAACTGCTCAATCGGATGCCCATCCGCATCGCGCAGTTTGTAAAGCTTGTCGGTCGCAGAAAACTCGCAAAGCAGCCGCGCAACATAATTCGTCACATCAGGATCGCGCAATCCAAGCGCACCCTCGTAGCTGTTGCGCACCGCTTGTTGAAAGAACGCCTCCAGTGGATGTGCCTGGCTCTGCATAGACTTTTGACCTCCGCATAAACGCGCACAAGCTTGTCAACACAGCAAGTGTCTGTTCTTCCTGTATGAGACCAGGCAAACGCCAGCCACCCGCCGATATACAGATTGTTGACACAGGGATAATCGAACATGTCGCGAAATTCAACACCCTGCAATCAACTTCGTTAGCAGAGTCCAAGCCCAACTGCGAACAGAATGAAGGCCAAATAAAAGAAGGGCAGCCCGCAGGCTGCCCTCTCGCTCAACGCAATTCTCGCTATTTACACCGTCGCCGGCTGTCTTTGCTCCAGCTCTGCAAGCCGGTTGGCTAGCAGCTTCTCCAGATTCTCCAGCGCAGCTGAGAAGCCCTCAATGCCTTCCTTCAACTTGTCGTGCGCCATGCGGTCTTCGGCATGCATCTTGTCAAACGTCACCTTGTCGATCGTCATCTTCTCAATCGGCATCGTCTTTGCCTTCTCCGCATCCAGCTTCAAAGGCAGCTCGGCTTCCGTACTCTCCAGCTCGCCCAACAGGTGCGGGGAAATCGTCAAAAGATCGCATCCGGCCAGCTCGCGAATCTCGCCGATATTGCGGAAGCTCGCGCCCATCACCTGCGTCTTGTAGCCGAACTTCTTGTAGTAGTTGTAAATCTTTGTCACAGACTGCACGCCCGGGTCATCCGCGCCTTGGTAATCCTTGCCCGTGTCCTTCTTGTACCAGTCCAGAATGCGGCCCACAAACGGTGACACCAGTGTCACGTGCGCATCTGCCGCTGCAATCGCCTGGTGAATGCCAAACAGCAGCGTCAGGTTGCAGTGAATATTCTCCTTCTCCAGCACTTCCGCTGCGCGAATGCCTTCCCATGTCGACGCAATCTTGATCAGCACATGCTCGCGGCCAATGCCAGAAGCGTCATATTGCGCAATAATGCTGCGTGCCATCTCAATCGTCTTCTCGGTGTCATAGCTCAGGCGGGCGTCAACCTCCGTGCTCACGCGGCCCGGCACAATCTTCAGTATCTTCTTGCCAAACGCAATCGCCAGTCGCTGGAACGCAAGGTTCGCAACCGCCTTTTCGTCGGCATTCTCGCCCAGCTCATTGCGCGCATCTTTCAGCACACTGTCCACAATCGACTGGTACTGTGGCATCTGCGCCGCTGCCGTAATCAGCGACGGATTCGTCGTTGCATCCGTCGGCTTAAACTTCTCCATCGCTTCAATATCGCCGGTATCCGCCACCACCGTGGTGAACTTCCGCAACTGCTCCAGCAAATTCTGCGGCATGATGCCTCCTTGGGGTCTGGGCGTCCACTCATGGAACGCGTTCAAAGATCAGTCTATTCCTCTTTTTGGATTCATCGGCGGGCCCGAGGTTGCATTCCGCCTATTCTTCTTTGAATTTTCTCTTTCATCGGATCGTAGCTTCCACAAAATCAGAGCAATACAACCTGTTGGCCGGGCTTGCCCCCGCGGCGCCATTCTAATGGTTCGTTTTTCCGGTTACCTCATTGCTGCTGTCCACTGGCTTTGACTCCGGCGATCCCTGCTGGCGCAGGTAAATGCTGAACACAACGTAGATGGCAATCGCCGCAAATCCCGCTTCCGAAGTCTGCAGAGTGGTAAACCAGAAAGTTGAGTTCGCTCCAAATGCTAATGTCGAAATCGCTGGTTTCCCCACCATGCGCATCTGTTCGTTGTAATCCATCGCGCCAAAAATCAAGTGGGCTGCAAGGCAAAGAATGAAAAGACCACCCAATGCGAGTGTCAATGAGTTGCGATAGACCCACGGCCGCCTCATTCCGTCCCGCTTCCGTCTTCGCTCTGCGCTCTTTCTCGTTGTCAGTGAGTGTGCCGCACCCTTTTCGCGCAGCCGGGTACCCAGCAGCACAAGGCAGGTCAGTTGCAGCAGTGCCGCCTGCCAATTTACGAAGATGCCGTCTAGAAAATTCCCTGTATCAAGGTAGGCTTCATAGCTGATCTGGTGAATACCATGCGCCGCAAGCTCGGCGTTGTAGCTCGTGTGCCCCGCAATGCTTTGCCCAGTCACACACACCAGGAACAGCGCAGTAAACGAGAGCGACAGGCCATGCTCCCTTACCCAGCGCAGTTGCTTGGCGCTTTCTCTCTTGCCGCGCGCGCTGCCAGAAATCGAATTCTTTGTGGTCATCACTTGCGTTTAGATGACCGGTCGACGAAATTGGCAGGATGAGCAGCCCCTTCAGGCAGTCTCTGCATCAAACGGATTGCTCAGAACGCCCAACCCCTCAATCGAAACATCCACACGGTCCCCGGCCTTCAGCGGACCCACGCCCGCCGGCGTTCCCGTCAGCACCAGGTCGCCCGGTTCCAGCGTGATCGCGGCTGAGATATACCGCAGCAAATCGCCAATCGAAAAGATAAAATCCTTCGTGGAACCGTGCTGCTTCAGCTCTCCGTTCACCCGCGTCTCCACCACCACGCCCGCGTCTGGATCAATCCCGTCGCTCACCACCGGCCCCACC
This sequence comes from Acidobacteriota bacterium, assembly GCA_028876335.1. Classification (GTDB taxonomy): domain Bacteria; phylum Acidobacteriota; class Terriglobia; order Terriglobales; family Acidobacteriaceae; genus Telmatobacter. The sequence goes on along the minus strand of JAGWSG010000073.1, from coordinate 8,051 downwards.
GGGCAAAAAGTGTCAAAGCCCTTGCCGCGCGTCCACTGCCCATCCTTCTTCTGGATGTCGCGCGCCGTCACATCATTCGCAATTGTGTATCCGCGCACAAAGCCTCGCCAATCTTCGCCTGTACGGAGCTTTTGAATGCGCTTGCCCACCACAAGCGCCAGCTCGCCTTCAAAGTCCACACGCTCTGACAATGCAGGCATTCGCACCACACCACCCGGCGCAAGTAACGACGATACCGGCTTGAAGAACAGCAGCGGTTCCGCGGGAACTTCGTTCCCCAGTTCCTTCGCATGGTCGCGATAATTCCGCCCCACACAAATAATCTTCGACGGTGTTACAGGCGGCAGCAGCTTCGCAGCGGAAAGCGGCATCGGCTCAAAATCGAAACTCCACGCCGCAGCACTCAGGTGCGCCAGCTTGTAAGCAAGGTCCTCTTCCATACCCGGCGCAAGGTCCACAATCCACGGCTCGCCGCCGCGCTCTTCCACCACACCGTACAGCGCCTGCCCCTCAAACTCAAACCTGCAATACGTCATCGCAATCCATCCTGGTCAATTCTCTTACTCGTTGGGAACAGTCTCTTCCGTCACCGCCGAGCGCTCGCTCTCATGCCCGTTCTTGTCCACCGCACTCACAGCGTATTGATACGTATGTCCCGCCAGAACCTGCGTATCGTGGAAGGCCGGCGCAATCACCGGCTCAGCTGGTGAAATTCTCGTCCACGCCGCATCTCCTTCACGCCGGTACAACACGTACCCTGCAAGGTCGCTTTCGCCATTCGCCTGCCAGCTCAAGTCAATGGAAAGCTCACCCTGCTCCGACTTCGATGCAACAGCTTCCAGCCCCTTCGGTGCCTCCGGCGGAAAGATATCCTTCACCTCAACACGCAGCGGTTGTGAAAGTGGACCCGCCAGTTCCAGCGTCTTTCCCTCCACCTCCACCATCGCCACGCGCTGTGCGCGGTACTCATACGTCTCGCCAAGCTCCGCCGACTTGTCCAGCGCGCCGCCCGCACGCGATCCGTTCTCCACCATCAGCGTTACTTCGGAGGGTTGAGTCGCGGGCGACAGTGGTCCCGTTTGCTTCTTTTCCTTCGCAGTACCCATGCGCGTGCGGATCAATCGCACCGCAAAGTCATCGTTCTCCGCAGTCCAATGCAATGCCACGGCGTGTCTGCGCAGCTCGCCACTTAAATCGGTCACTTGTCCGGGCGCGGCTCCCGCCAGCACCCGCGCCGCGTTTGACTCGCCTGCCGAGCGTCCACGCTCATTCCGCAACTCCACAAAATACTGCATCGCGCGCGGCGGCCCCGCGGCCAGTGCTGCCGGCAACGTCTCGGTCCACGTCGCATCCTTGGCAGGCTCCATCTTCTGCGGCGCACCCACGTGCGTGCATGGCGCATCGCCCACGCCGCGGCACACCACCACCTCAACCGGTTCCGTCAGCAACAGCTTGTCTGTATTGCGCCGCGGCATCGTCCACGCCAGCGTTACCGTGTCGCCTGCGCGCGTCGCTGCCAGGTTCTTCACTGTCTCAGGCAAATTCAAGGACGGCGGTTGCGGCGCACCCGGCGTCCCGCACCCAGCCAATCCGGCAGCCACGCCAGCGCTTAACAGCGCAGCCACTGCCCACCCCGCTCCTCGCATCCCTCGCATTGCTTCTCAGTCTACTGGAGCAGCGCGGCTCTCCTAACCTGCGACGAGCGGGAAACCACAACACTCTTATGAACGAATGATGAGCGTCTGCGGCACCGCACTTGCAGTGCCCTATTCATCCTGCAGCGATGAGTAGGAAATCCAACTCTTCTGGCGAGCACACAGCGTCTGCTGTTTTGAACTTCGAACGCCTGCGCCAACAACAGGTATGCCTGCATGCACCGCACCCCGGCAGGGGTGCTTCGAAATTAGCCCAGGGTGGAGTCCGCACAAGCGGACGTAACCCTGGGAACCCGGCCATCTAACCCTCCGTCCCGGAGGGCCGGTGCGAAGGCGGATACCACCAATCTCATGCGAGCATCCCGCAAGCGCCCGCGGCACGCAGTGCCTTACTCCACCCGCAGCGCCTGCATCGGATTCAGCTTCGACGCCCGCATTGCGGGCAGCCACACCGCCAGCAGCGCCACAAGTGTCAGCACAATCGGCACAGTGATGAACACGAGCGGGTCATAGGGCTTCACGCCGAACAGAAAAGCCGAGAGCAGCCGAGTGAGCCCAAACGACGCACCAATCCCCAGCACCACCCCAATCAGCGCTAGGCGCATGCCATTCCAAACAACCAGCTTGCGAATCACCTCGCGGTCCGCGCCCAGGGCCATGCGGATGCCCATCTCCTGCGTGCGCTGCTGCACCGAGTACGCCATCAGACCATAAATCCCAATGGACGCCAGTATCAGCGCAACCGCGCCAAACGTTCCCAGCAGAATCATGCTGAACGTCTCCCTCGCCGTTGACCGCGCCACCACTTCATCCATAGGTCGAATGCGCGCCACCGGGAATCCTCCGCTCGCCTGCCTCAACTGTTCGGTGATCTGCGTCGTCAGCAAACGAGGGTCGCCATGCGCACGAACCAGCCACGCAATCGGACCAATCCCTGCATTCAGCTTCGTCACTCCATCCGGCACCTGCGCCATGGGAACAATCATCAGTGGTCCGGGATCGCGATTCAGTCCACCGTCATGTATGTCTCCCACAATGCCCACAATCTGCCGCGCCGGTTCTTCAAACTCCGGCCCCACACCCTTGCCAATGATGATCTGTTGTCCAATCGGGTCGCTCTTCGGGAAGTACTGCTTGGCAAACGCCTGGTTGATCAGCGCCACGCCCGGTGCACCCGTCGTGTCCTTATCCGTAAACGCACGCCCGCGCACAATCGGAATCTTGAACGTTTCAAAGTAGCCCGGCGTAACATACGACCAACCTGCGCCACCGGTATAGGGTCCATTGCTCGTCGGCCTGCCCACAACATTGAAGGGCAATCCAAATCCGCCCTGCAGCGGCAGGCAGCACGCGCTCGCCGCATTCTCCACACCCGGAATCGCCAGTAGCCGCTCGCGTCCATCGCGCACCAGTTGCGCCACCGCGGCCGTGTGTTGATACCGGTCGCCGGTCAGCGCCATCTCCATCGTCAGTACGTGATGCGGATCAAACCCCGGATTCACCCCGCGCAGCGCGATATACGTACGAATCAGCAGTGACGCGCCCACCAGCAACACCAGCGCCAGCCCCACTTCGCTGATCACCAGCAGTGACCGCGTCTTGCCCTGCCTGAAGCTGATCCCCGAGCGGTTGCTGCTGTCCTTCAGCGCCGTATTCAAATCCGTCTTCGACGCGCTCAGGGCAGGGAACAGCCCAAACAGGATGCCCGTCACAAACGCCACCAGCAGCGTAAACACCAGCACCCGCCAGTCCAGACCCACCGCCGCGCCATTCTCCCCAATGCGCGGTAGCCCCGCTGGGCTCACTGCCAGCAGCGCACGCACGCCCAGGAACCCCAGCAGCAGTCCCAGCACACTGCCGAAGACCGCCAGCAGCACGCTCTCCGTCAGCAGTTGTCGAATAATCCTCGTCCGGCTCGCGCCCAGCGCCGACCGAATCGCAAACTCCCGCTTCCGTCCCGTCGCTCGCACCAGCAGCAGGTTCGCCACATTCGCACATGCAATCAGCAGCACCAGCCCCACCGCGCCCAGCAGCACCATCAGGCTCGACTTCACACCGCTCACAATCGAGTCGCGCAGCGGCTGCACCGCAAACCCGCCATCGTTATCCGCAGCCGCAGGAAACTTCCTCTTGAACTCCGCCCACGCCAGCTTCATCTGCGCATTGGCCTGCGCCAGCGTCACGCCCGGCTTCAGCAATCCAATCGCCAGGAAGAAGTGCCCCTGGTTCGTGCTGTTCGGCTCAAACTGAAACGGCACCCATATATCCGCTTCCGGATCCGTATGAAAATCCCGCCCCATCACGCCAATAATCGTGTACGGATCATTGCCCAGCGGCAGCGTCTTGCCCACAATCTTCGGGTCGCCGCCAAACCGCCGCTGCCACAGCCCGTAGCTGATCACCACCACATTCCCGCCATGCGGCGCATCTTCCTGTTTCGTAAACGTCCGCCCCAGCATCGGAGCCTCGCCCAGCGCGCGGAAGTACCCCTCCGTCACATGAATCCCATGCACCAGCTCCGGACGGTCACCCGTTATATTGAAGCCCGGCCCCGCAAAATCGTGCGCCGCCACTTCCTCAAATACCTGCGTCTGCTCCTGCCACACCTGAAACTTCGGTATCGACGCCACCGGCGCATTCCCCTGCGGAGACGTCAGCTCAAACTGCACCAGCCGGTCCGCCGTCGGATACCCAAGCGGCTTCAGCAGCACCGCATTCACCACGGAAAAAATCGCCGTATTCGCGCCAATGCCCAGCGCAAGCGCGCTCACCGCGGCCACTGTAAAGGCCGGGCTCTTCACAAACAAATGCAGTGCATGCTTGATGTCATTCCACAGTTCGCCCACAGGCACACCTCTCCTGCTCCATGTCGGGAAGTAAAAAAAGAAAACGGCAATCCAAACGGGTTCTTGCGCCGTCAACAAGACAACGGCTGAACCTCTCCCTTGGTTAACGAAAAATCTGCGTAGTCAGTTCCAGTTGGACGCGCCAATGTTACCGCCGGTAGCACTCCCCATGCAAATCTTCTCCGGACTGACGCCCTGATCCCTGACCCCTGACCCCTCACTCGTGCGGTATGCTTATCCTTCTCCAAAATCACCAAGGACAACCCACGTGCTCATCTTCGCCGCCATCCTCGCCATCTTCGTCTACGGCATGACCGCCGCCCTCCTCGGCACCATCCTGCCAGACCTCTCCGCGCGCTTCAGCCTCACCCCGCGCCAGAACGGCACCATCGCCGCCGCCCAGGCCATCGGCCTCATGATCGCCTCACTCGGCGTCGGCCCCCTGCTTGATTCGCAGGGCGACAAAATCGGCCTCATCCTCGGCCTCATCGCCATCGCCATTGCGCTCATCGCTCTGCCCCGCGCCACCGGCTTCGGCTCCATCGTTCTCGAGCTCTTCCTCCTCGGCATCGGCGGCGGCATCGTTGTCACCGGAGCCAACGCGCTCGCCGGCGCCGCCGCGTCAGACCACCGCGCCATCGCCCTCAATCTCGTCAACCTCTTCTTCGGACTCGGCGGCTTCGCCACACCCTTCATCTCCGCTCACGTCTTCAAGCAAAAGTGGACCAGCGTCTCCTACACCGTCGCCGCCTTCGCTCTCCTCACCCTCGCCGTCCACGCCGTCACTCCCATGCCCGCGCCCACCGCCGGCTCCGGATTCGTCTTCGCTCAGGCCTCCGCCATCTTCGCCCAGCCGCTCCTGCTCCTCCTCGGCCTCTTCCTCTTCCTCTATATCGCCTGCGAGGTCGGCATCTGGAACTGGCTCACCCGCCACCTCATCGCCCAGGGAGTCCCCGAGTCCAAAGCCCTCAACATCCTCTCCTTCGGCTTCGCTCTCGGCCTCCTCTTCGGACGCGTCGCCGTCTCGCCCATCCTCATCAGCGTCCCGCCCGTCCAGGTCACCCTCTGGGCCGCAGTCGGCATCGCCATCACCACTTTCTTCATGCTCCGCGCCACAAAGCCGGTAACCGCCGCCATCCTCGTCTTTCTCGCCGGACTCGTCATGGCCCCCGTCTTCCCCACAACCCTCGCCATCGTCGGCTCCAGCTTCCCCCACTTCACCGCCACCGCCACCGGATTCGCTATCACCTGCGGCTGGGCAGGCCTCGCCCTCTCCTCACCCATCATCGGCGGCATCGCCGGACCCGACCCCAAACGCCTCAAAAAGGCCCTCCTCATCCTCCCCGCCTTCGCCTTAGTCATGGTCGCCGTCAATCTGGCCATACAAGGCGCAGCGCGGTAGAGCGAGAAATGCACCCCGGAGGGGTGCAGCGAAATTAGCCCGGGGTGGAGCGCAGAGCGCACAACCCCGGGAACCTTGCCCACACTGACTCAGCCGTCCCGTAGGGCCGGCGCGAAGTCCCCGAAACTTGGGACTCCCGGCGCTGCAACGTTCCCTCACCATGAGCCGCCGGGTGCCCCCGAGCGAAGCGGAGAGCATGTCCTGAACAAAGTGAAGGATCCCTGAAGTTGACACCGGGGAAAGATCGTCACTTCCCCAACCACAAACGTGTCATCCAGAGCGCACGGGGCCCCAAACGTTTTTCAGTTTGGGGGTGGTAAGCGAAGGATCTGCTGTTAGGGTTGCCGGAACGCAGGGAAGCCGAAACAGGGGAAAGCACGGTTCTGGTTTTGCGATGTTCGTTCCGGCTCAGGTCGTGGGTGCCCGGTCCCTCGCATTTGGGGACCGGGGATGGATCGTCACTCACCTCGCCGACCCTCCCCCCAAATCCCATTGCGCAAAAAACGGCAAATTGCCGTACAATAAGAAATGGGTCACATCACTGCCGCACCCAGGAAAGGAGCAAACATGGCCAACGCCGCACTCAAAGAGGATTCCATCCGCGACGCGCGCCTCGAAGCCCGCGTTCCCCGCGCGACAAAAGCGCTCTGGGAGCAAGCCGCCGCCGTGCAGGGCAGAAAGGTCACCGAGTTCGTGGTCACCAGCGCCGTGGAAGCCGCCCAGCGGGTCCTGCGTGAAAACCAGTTGTCCCAGCTCACGCACCGTGACCGCATCGCCTTCGTCGAGGCCCTCATCCACCCGCCGGCCCCCAGCCAGCGCCTCCGCAAAGCCGCCGCGCGCCACGCGCAAGTGTTGGGCAGATAGGCCAGCGGAGCATGTTCCAGGGAATTGAGCTCTTCGGCGACAGGCACAAGAAACTCCGCACCGCCTTCTCCTGCGGCTCGCCGGAACTGGACCGCTACCTCAAACAGCAGGCCCGGCAAGACATCGACCGCCGCGCCTGCGCCGTCTATGTGCTCCTATCCGACGACGAAAGAATCGCTGGCTTCTACACCCTCACCCAGGACAACATCGCCGCTGACGACATTCCCCAGGAAACCATCCGCCAACTCAACCTGCCCCGCTACGACCGCATCGGCGCAACGCTCCTCGGCCGCCTCGCCCGCGACATCGCCTTCAAAGGCCAGGGCGTGGGAGAACTGCTTCTCGTCGACGCCCTGAAACGCTCACTCCAAATGAGCCGCCACATCGCCTCCGCTGCCGTCATTGTCGATGCCAAAGACTCGAACGCCCACCGCTTCTACCGCGGCTTCGGTTTCATCCCCTTCCCGGAATCGAAAGACCGCCTCTTCCTCCCCATGGCCACAATCCAGCAACTCTACCCGGAAATCTGAACCGCCTAACGCGCACGCCTCAAAAAGGCACTCCTCATCCTCCCCGCCTTCGCCTTAGTCATGGTCGCCGTCAATCTGGCAGTCCAAGGCGCCGCGCGGTAGAGCGAGAAATGCACCCCGGAGGGGTGCTACGAAAATAGCCCGGGCCGGGGTCCCCGGCGACTGGGTCTTTTGTCGCTGGGGTGGAGGGTGGAGCGCGAAGCGCGTAACCCCGGGACCCAAGCTCACCAACCCGCCGTCCCGTAGGGCCGGCGCGACGGCATCCATCCTTCAGGCCCGCGCCATCGCCACCATCCACTCACTTTGTCGAAGATCGTCACTTCCCCAACCACCGACGTGTCATCCAGAGCGCAAAGTCGGGGCCCCCGGAAATGCGGTCTTTGCATTTTGGGGTGACACGGGGCCCCAAACGTTTTTCAGTTTGGGGGTGGTAAGCGAAGGATCTGCTGTTGCTTTTCGCGATGCATACCCACCACAAGAACCGGGTGCCCCATGTCCCTGAAGTTGGGACATGGGAAAGATCGACACTCCGCCTGCCACCAACAGGTCGGTATCGAAGGACACGGAGGGAGCAGCGGCTGATCGGGGTCCTCATCGACAGGTCCACGTCGATGAGGTGAATTTCAAGCCGCGGAAAAGCCATCGCAAAATACGTCCGGCCTTAAGGCCCGGGCGACATCGCCGGACCCGACCCCCAACGCCTCAAAAAAGCACTCCTCATCCTCCCCGCATTTGCCTTAGTCATGGTCGCCGT
>JAGWSG010000072.1 GCA_028876335.1 Acidobacteriota bacterium | reverse complement strand
CCCTCGACGTAAAGCTTGCTGCCTTTCTTCACGTAGTCGCGGATGATTTCCGCGGTGCGCGAGAAGGCCACGAGGTTGTGCCACTCGGTGCGGTCCTGCCAGTTGCCCTGGGCGTCTTTCTGGCGGTCTGTGGTGGCCATTGAGAAGGTGGCGACCATGGTGCCGCTGGGAGTGGAGCGAATTTCCGGATCCTTTCCGACGTTGCCGAGCAGGATCACTTTGTTGACGCTTTTTGCCATGTTGCTTGCTCTCCGTAAGGGAGAAGGATAGCAGACTGGGGTGGTGGGGATGGGGTGGGATGGTATCCCATTTATGTGTCGATGACGGACAAAGGCGGGAACGAGGCGGGGGAATGCGCCGTTTTGTGATGGTAGTCTCAGCACGCCATCAGAAGCGCCCTGAATTTGCCGCTGATGTTCTATGGACTTGGTGGCGAATTCGATGATGGCCCTGAGGTACTTAGCGGGCTACTGTAAGGGCCGTCATCTCCATTGATGCCATAAAGCGATTCAGAAACGCTGTACTGGAAGAGAACTAAGAATAGCGCGAGACCGGTGCATGCAAACGGCACAAGATACCAACGCTCACGATGACGGAAGACGAGCAAATTTGCAAGTGCAGGTGTGCAAACGAAGAACAATGCCAAATGAACGGCGTAGAAGCCCGGTCCAATGAAAGCGCGACACCTCACTGCGCCGAAGAAGATCACGAATAAGAATTCGGCAGAAAGCAGTGTGAGCAGAGTCCTAGAAACGATCCGTAGCAGCCGAATCATTCGATCTGATCGTGACAAGACCTTTGCCACGAAAAGGCTATAGAGCAAACTGACACCGAACGCCACGGGTATCGAGAGAATGATTCCAAATATCTCCATGCGCTCCGATCTGTCTTCTGCAAAGGGAATTTGTGCACAGTCGGCTAAGAAGCCATCTTATGAATTATCAATTCCTAATTCAACTAGCGACAATAAGACGTTCAAGTTGTTGCCCAATCGGAATTGAAGGCAAAGAAGGAGAATTTGGGCGCCTTTCATGGCGTGATTTGGCATGGTGTGTGGCAGGGTGCTTTTCGGCGGGTTAGTTATGGTGTGCGAGGCTGCGATTGCGGAGCCACTTGGCTACGCCGAGGGCGAGGAGCAAGCCGCCGAAGGGGAGGCACATGAGGGCGACGATGAGGGCGAACCAGCCGGAGTTGGTGTGTGCGCCGGTGCGGGTGAAGCCGCCGAGAAGGGTTTCAAGCAGAAGGGCTGCGAGCAGGCCCGCGCCCACCATGCCACCGCCGCAGGTTAGCAGTTCGCGTGTGCCGTCACTGGGCATGGAACGTGGTGGAGCCTGGTCGGTATGTGGAGGGGTTGGCATTCCGTGTTGGGTTTGCAATTCCTGGGTTGAGGTTTGATGTTTCCCATGTCCCAACACCGGGGATATGGGGCACCCGGCATGGAGTTTAAGACCCCATTGCCAGGCGGAGCATAACGTAGGTGATGACGCCGGTGACTGAGACGTAGAGCCAGAGGGGGAAGGTCCACTTTGCGATTTTGCGATGCGAAGGGATGCGCCCCGTGAGCGAGAAGAAAAACGTGATGAGAATAAGCGGTAGCGAAACAGTGGCCAGAATGATGTGGCTGGCGAGCAGCGGCAGATAGACCATGCGATACGCCGCGTGGACGGGGTAGCGGACGTCTCCGTGGAGCGCGTGGTGCAGGATGTAACTGACCAGGAAGAGTGTGGAGAAGGCGAAGGCCGTGATCATGGCGGCGCGGTGTGCATTGATGTTGTGCGCCCTGATGAAGGTGAAGCCGATGAGCAGCGAGACGGCGGCGAGTCCGTTGAGGATGGCGTTGAGCGCGGGAAGAAATGCGTACTCAGAGCTGGTTGCTGCTGCCGGATGAATGTAGATAAGCCAGAAGAGAAACAGGGTGGCCGCTGCGCTGATGACGAGGATGGCGGCGATGGCGCCGCGCGTGCCGGCCGGTGAACTGGAAGATGGAGTGAGTGTGGTCATTCGATCTCTTAGTGCGAGGCGGTTGCGCTGAGCATCAGCGTGGTGAGCAGAACGGGGAGATAAATGACGCTGACCTTCATGAGGTCGCGGGCGATCATGCGGTTCTCTTTAGGGTCGGGCGTGCGCAGGATGCGGGTGAAGCGAATGGTGTAGGCCAGATAGACAAGCCCGAGGAGCGTGGCGAGCACTGCATAGACGGGGCCGGCGAGGCCGAGTTTCCAGGGGGCAAGACTGACGGGGATCATGAGCACGGCGTAAAAGAGTGCTTCAACGACGGTGGAGAGGCCGTCAGGCTGCGCGACAGGCAACATGCGAATGCCAGCGCGCGCGTAATCGTCGCGGTACATCCAGGCGATGGCCATGAAGTGCGGGAACTGCCAGACGAAGAGGATGGCGAAGAGTGCGACGGCGGGCCATTCGATGCGTCCGCGCGCGGCGGTCCAGCCGAGCAGGGGGCCCATGGCTCCGGGGAATGCGCCGATGAAGGTGGCCAGCGTGGTGACGCGCTTGAGCGGAGTGTAGACGGCAACGTAGGTGAATGCCGTGAGCAGCGCGAGGGAAACGGTGAGGAGATTGGTGTGGAGCAGGAGCCACCATGCGCCGAGGAAGAGTGCGCCGAGGCCGGCGAGGATGCCCATGCTGAGCGAAATACGACCGGAGGGCAGTGGGCGGTCTGCGGTGCGCGGCATGAGCGCGTCTGTGGTGCGCTCGAGGGCCTGGTTCAGAGCACCTGCGCCGGAGGAGACCAAGCCAATGCCAACGAGCGTATAGAGCAGGCCGGTCTGCACACTGGAGATGCCGGATTGCATGGAGCCCAGGTAGAAGCCGGCCCAACCGGTGATGACCACCATCCCAGTGACGCGGACTTTGAAGAGCTCGCGGAGATCGTGAATAAGGGTGGCGGTGGTGCCGGGGCTAGGCGCGTGCAGGCCCGCATGTGTGTGATGCGTATGGCTTTCCTCGGCATGCGGTGCAAGCGAGTCAGGGTGTGCGGCCTGGGATGCGGGAGTCATGTGCGGGAAAACGGGGCATTCGCGCGCAGAACGCGGGAAGACAACCTTAACCATGATACCAAGCCCGTGTGTGCGTGGGGTCAGCCGGTGGTATGGTCAGCCAACGCCCAATTCGGATCGCGACAGGGCGATGATTTCTTCCCGGCGTTCGTGCCATGCGGCCCAGACATCGGTAGCCCATGCGCGAATGGCTGCGTCGCGTGCGGGGCCGGGTGCCGCAGCGAGCGCATCGGCGACGGTGAGGGTTCCGCAAGATTTGACGAGTGCGGGCTTGTGCCAGGTTTTGCGGTGCGCGGCCATGCGCATGTGGGCGAGCTGGACCTGCCGTCCGGTGAAGCCTTGTTCCGCGTGGAGGTAGAGGCCGATGAGTGCGAAGACGAGGGTGATGGGTTTGGTGGATTCATCGGCGAGCTGCGCCGCGAAGGCGTCGACTGCATGCTGATGGATGAACTCAGGCTGGCCGTGCGCGAGCGTGTAGAAGCAAAGCTCGTCGAATTGTTCCTGCGCGGTGGGCATGGCGACTATTGTGCGGGACGGTCTATTCCAGCGGATTGAATGACCGCTGTTACGACCTGATTTGGCGTCAGCCTGTCCACGCTGATGGAGACGTGGGCGGTGCGATAGAGCGGAAGGCGGCGGGTATAGCGCGCTTCAAGGTTGGCGCGGTCTGCGAGCACGGGACGTGTGCCTTCTGTGCCTCCGCAGCGGAGCAGCGTGGTGGCGAGTTCGACTTCAAGATGTACGAGAAGCGTGCCGGGAGATTGAAGGAGCAGGATGCGAGTTGGTTCGGACTCGATGGCGCCGCCGCCCAGGGCAAGGACGAGATTGTTTTCGCTGGAGAGGCGGGCAATAGTGGCCTGCTCCTGCGCGCGGAAGGCTGCTTCGCCCTGCTGCGCGAAGATTTCGGAGATCTTCATACCTGCGTCGGCTTCGATGACGTTGTCGACATCAATGAAGCGCCAGCCGAGGCGTCTCGCGATGAGCGGGCCTACTGTGGATTTGCCGGAGCCCATGAAGCCGGTGAGGACGATGCGCTGCGTGGGGTGTGGTTGAGTGGATGCGTGCATTGAGTCGTATGGTGCGTTGGGATGAAGTGCGCCGACTTCCAGTATAGGCAGCGAATCAGGCGAGCGTCATGACGATGGCTCCGGCGGTAATGAGCAGGCCGCCGATGACAGCGGTGGTGTTGAGCTTTTCGCCGAGGAGAAACCAGGCGAGCACGATGACGAGCGGGACGCTGAGCTTGTCGAGCGGGGCGACGCGCGAGGCGGGGCCGAGCTGCAAGGCGCGGAAGTAGCAGAGCCAGGAGAGGCCGGTAGCGATGCCACTGACGGTGAGGAAGAAGAGAGTGCGGCGATCGAGGTCCTTCAGCTCATGATGCCTGCCAAGGGCGAGCGCGATGGCCCAGGTGAAGACGACGACCACGCTGGTGCGGACGGCGGTGGCGAGGTTGGAGTCCACGTGTGCGACGCCGACTTTGGCGAGCAGTGCGGTGGCGGCGGCGAAGATGGCGGCGAGGATTGCCCAGAAGACCCATGTCATGGCGACCATCGTATATGGCGCGGCGGGTGTATGGAGTGAAGCCGATACACTCAGATGTGTGAAGACGGGACGAGCCAGCAGAACCGCGTTGAGGGTTGCCATTCGGCGCGCGGCGCACCAGTTGATGGACGAACCGAGGGTTCTGGACGATCCGATTGTGCTGCAATTGTTGGGGGCGGGGTATGTGAATGACCTGGAGCGTGCGTCGCATAAAGTGGCGCGGAATTTCCGGGCATTTATGGCGGTTCGGAGCAGATTTGCGGAGGATTTACTGGCCGAATCCGTGGCGAAGGGCGTGACGCAGTACGTGGTGCTGGGAGCTGGGCTTGATACGTTTGCCTATCGCAATCCGCATGCGGGCCTGCGGGTATTTGAGGTGGACTTTCCGGCGACCCAGGAGTGGAAGCGGGGGATGCTGGCTGAGGCGCGCATTGCGGAGCCAAAGAACCTGACATTTATCGCATTAGATTTTGAGCATCACACGCTGGCCGAGGGTTTGACGGAGGCGGGATTCGATTTTGCGCGGCCCGCGTTCTTTGGATGGCTGGGCGTGGTGCCGTATCTGACTTTGGAGGCGATTCGCGCGACGCTCGCGACGATTGCAGCGCTGCCTGCGGGGACGGGTGTTTGCTTTGACTACGGTCTCGATCCGGGTTCGCTGAATCCGCTGCAGAAGATGGCGTTCGATGCGTTGTCAAGGCGCGTGGCAGCGGCGGGCGAACCGTTTCGCACGTTCTTTACGCCGGAGACACTGGAGGCGCTGTTGCGCGAGACAGGATTCACGCGCGTGGAGCATTGCGATGCGGAGGCGCTGAACTCGCTTTACTTTGAGGGCAGGGCAGACAATTTGAAATTGTCGAAAGGTGCGATTGGACAGATGGTTGCAGCGTGGGTCGAATAGGATATGGGTATGCGCGCGCTTGCGTCCTTACTGTTGACGGCCATACTGTTGCCGCTTGCCGGTTGCGGGTATCACACGCTGGGTGCGGCCACGCATCTGCCCCCGGATGTGACGACTCTGGCGGTGCCGCTGTTCAAGACGCGCACGGAGACGTATCACACAGAAACAGTGCTGACGCAGGCGGTCATCAAGGAGTTTGCCGCACGGACGAAGTTGCGTGTGATTCCTGATGGCAGTGCGGATGCCACGCTGCATGGGACGATTCTGCAGGAGACGATGGCTCCGCTGACATACAACACGACCACGCAACAGTCTTCTAGCTATCTGGTGACGATGGTGATTGCGGTGAAGCTGACCGAGCGCGATGGGCGTGTGCTGTTTGAGAACAATCATTATGTGTTCCGGCAGCAGTATCAGTCGACGGCCGATTTGCCGACGTTTTTGGATGAGAGCCCCGCGGCGGTGGAGCGGCTTTCACGAGATTTTGCGCGGGCGCTTGTTGCGGACGTGATTGAGGGGTTGTAGGGGCGAGTTTGTTGATTTACCAAGCTGGCTTTAAATTGCGACGGCGCAGAGTGGAGACACTCTGCGCCGTCCAGCGTTGCGGGGGAGGGTGCAACGTTGTTTTCAGGTTGCCGCCCGAGATTCGGCTTCCTGAATTGGCTTCTCCCGAGGCATGGGATCCGCCGTTGTTTCCCTTCGGAGTTCCGTGTCTCCAAAGGAGGGTCCGGGGGGTGCCAGACAAGGCTCAGAATAGCGTTGTACGGCTTCGGTAGCAATGGGAAATGAGCCCAATGAGCACCTTCGTGCCCGTTACGGGAGTCCAACGCTGTTGAAGTGCAAATGGGTATTACCCTCGCAATTGTTCGCGAGTTTCCGGTGCCGATTCTCCTTCCAAATGCCTTTGTTGCGGGCGTTGTGCATTCTGGCAACTACCCTGTTTCTCACAGTGGCAATCAGAAGGCTCGGAGGGTATTCTGAAGCCGCATGAAACTGCAACCGCGCTCAGGATATGGGACAGAGGGGAGTGTGCTCGCATGAGCACGGCTCGCTGGGGTGCAGGTTTCTCCGCGGTTGGCCGCTTTGTGTCGGAGATGGAAGCGGCAGGTTCGGGCTCCGGTTCTGTGCAGCCAGGCTATGTGCTCGCGGGCGATGAGATCTTTCTTTATGAGAAGTGCCGCGCTGCGGTTTTGAAGGCGTTTGTGCCGAATGAACTGCGCGATTTTTGTTTGTCGGATCTGGATTTGAGTTCGACTTCGATCTTCGAAGTGCTGGATCGTGCGCAGACCCCTTCGTTGATGGCGCCGTTTCAGGTGATTTTTGTGCGCAATATCCGGCCGCTGTATACGCGAGGCGCGAAGAAGGAAGAGTTTGCCGCGCTGGAACGCTACTTCAAGTCTCCGAATCCACAGGCGCTGCTGATTTTTGTGGCGGATTTCATTCGCATTCCATCGGACACACGGCGGATGGAGATGGACGACAAGAATCGCTTCGACCGGATTCGGGAGACGCTGGGCGAGTATTGCGGCGTGGTGGAACTGGCGCGCGTGAATGAAGAAGACGCGATGCGCTGGGCGGTGGCCACGGCGCAGCAGCAGGAGACGAAGCTCGAGACCGACGCGGCGCGGGAACTGGTGGATGCTCTGGGCGCGGACATGATGTTGATTTCGTCAGAGCTGGAAAAGCTGCTGCTCTACACGCTAGGGCGGGGGCGCATTACGTTGGGCGACGTGGAGACGATGGTGCTGGGCGCGAAGCAGCGATCTCTGTATGAGCTTACAGATGCGATTAGTTCGCGGAACCGGGCGCGTGCATTGGCGCTGCTGCATGGATTGCTGAACAGCTCCGATGCGGGCGAGGACGCGGCGATTGGGCACTTGTATATGCTGGCGCGGACGTTCCGGCAGATGCTGGTGATTCTGGAGAAGAATGTGCGCGACTCGCGCGCCATCTGGCAGGCGCTGTGGCAGGGCTTTCGCATGCCGCCGTTTGCAGCGGATGATTTGATTCGCCAGGCACGGCGGTACAAGAGCCGGCGTGAGTTGACGCGGGCGCTGCGGCTGATTGCGCGGGCGGACCTGGAACTGCGGTCGTCACCGCCGGACAAGCGGCTGGTGCTGGAGCGGCTGGTATATGAGCTTGCCGGCGAGCCGAAGCCGGAAGCGCCGCTGTGGGCTTCGACGCAATTGTCGTTTGAAGTCTAAGGACAGGGAACAGAGACCAGGGATCAGGGCGGTGCTTGCGCTGATTGGCGAGGATTTTTTGGCCAAATTGAGTGCGGCCGGTGAGGAAGTTGTGGCCGTTTTTCGCGCTTAAGTGGTGAGAGGCGCAAATGGCCGGGTTTATCTGGTGGTTTGAGCGCGGAAAATCGAGGATTTTGTGGATTAACGAGTTTTTCGTGGCCAAATGCCTGCATTACCGGGGAAGATTTGCTGATTACAGGCTTGTTAAGCCGCTAAACCTATATCGTTCATACGGGGCATTGCATGCAGCAGCCGCTCGCTTTTCGCTCGCAGGAGAGTTGTGGCGTCGCTTCTCCGGTTCTCAACTTCGCGCCTGATTTCCCCAAGTCTCAAAAACGAGACTCGGGGCACCCGGCATTGAATTATTCGAGGATGATTTCGGGTTGGAGTTCGTGGCCCTGCGTGGTGAGGATGATGGCTGCGGTAAGGATGAGCGCGCCGCCGAGCCAGGCGAAGGGGCCCAGGTGTTCGCCGAGGAGTTTGACGCCGAGAATGGAGCCGAGGGCGGGTTCAATGTTGAGGAAGACTCCGGCGCGCGAGGCGGGGACGTGATGGATTCCCCAGTTCCAAAGGAGCGTTGTGGTGGCGGTGCAGGCCAGGCCGCCTGCGGCGAGTGCGGACCAGGCGGTGATGGAGATGTGGGCGAAGGGCGGCGGAGTACCGTGGTTATGGAGCAGCGGTGAGAGCAGCCACGCGCCGAGTACCCATGCGGCAAGCATGAGCGAGCCGGTGAGGATGGTATAGGCGGTGACGACGAGCGGGCTGTGGGTTTCCATGAGCTTTTTGCTTAGCAGGACCCAGGCCAGGGCGGTGATGAGGGAGAGAACGACGAGCAGATCGCCGAGGAGAGTAGGGTGCTCTGGGCCCGAGCGGCCGTGCTGGTTGCCGGAGACGATGAGGACGACGCCGACGGTGGATCCGATGAGGGCGAACCAGCCAATCTTGTCCAGCCGCTCACCGGCGAAGAGCGCGGCTGCGACGCCGAGCAGAACCGGCATTGAGCCTACCATGAGCGAGGCGTGGCTGACGGTGGTGTGCGCGAGGCCGTGGAACTGAATGAGGAACTGGACGGGGATGCCGAAGAAGGCGGAGAGAAGCAGGATTTTGAGTTCGCCGGGTGTGAGGCGAACACGGCGAAGATTGATGAGAGCGACGGGCAGCATGACGAGGCACGCGAATGCGAAGCGATAGAGGACCATGTATTCGACGCTCATTTCATTGAGAGCCAATCGTCCGAAGTAGAATCCGGTTCCCCAGAGCGTTCCTGCCAGCGCGCAGGCGCTGTAACCGAGGAAACGGGTGCGTGCATTCATCGTGCCGGTGGTCATTCTGATACTTACTCTCGCATACGGGAGTGGATTCGCAGTGCGGCGCTGTTCAAGCCCGATTCCATCGTAGACAATAACTAACGATGATGGGTTGCAGGTTCCATGAATGTTCGTTTGCGAGAGTGAAGGGAACCCATCTTTTCCGGCCTCGGTCTTTCCGGCATTGCGGCCGGTTTTTGCGATCACGAACGGTTCTTCTTCTGCTGGTGCTGGTGTGCCTGGGCCGGCTGACCGCACATGGCAAGGAGAAGAAGAAGGCAACTCCGCTTCCGGAGCCTCCGCACTCGTTTATTCAGCCCTCGCAAAAGCCTGCGTTTTCCATCCCCGTGGGAGATCTTGGTTTTGCCGCGCCGGGTGCGCTCTATGAAGGTTTGCGCTATTCCTTTACGTCGCTCGATTTTCTGGACGAAACGCATTTGCTGTTTACGTTTCGCGTGCCGGGGCTATTAAGGAGGCAGGGAGATGACAGCGACGAGGAGCCGCGGAACATTCGTGCTCTGGTGCTTACCCTGCCTTCAGGGGCCGTACAGTCCGAGGCGCTGTGGACACTGCATGGACACGAACGCTATCTGTGGATGCTGGACAATGGGCACTATCTGATTCGCGACGACAGAAATATTCTGGAGGGAGACGCGAGCCTTGCTCTCAAAACGCTTTTCCATTTTCCCGGTCCGGTGACGTGGATGGAGATGGATCCGGCGCAGCAATTTCTGGTCACGAATTCGTATGAGCCGAGAAAGACGGTTGCGCATGCGGGAGATGTGGAGAGCCCAGAGACGGCGCAGGCGGACATGACCTCGGATGCGCCGGAGTCACTGGGAGATCCGCGCTACGTGGTGCGCATTCTGGAGCGCGGCTCGGGCAAGGTTATGCTTGTTAGCCGGGCGCGCGCGACGGTACACCTTCCGATCAATCGCGAGGGCTATCTGGAGGTGCTGCGAGGCAAGGAACGCGAGTGGATCCTGAATTTCAATTACTTCACTGGGGGCAGCCGCATTGTGGGCGCAGTGGATTCGGAGTGCGCGCCTTCCCTTGAATTTGTGGCGCCAGAGACGTACCTGGCGACCGGATGCGATGACAAGGACGGCCGGGCTTATGTGGCGCTCAATATGGATGGAAAACGGTTGTGGGAAGTGGATTCGCCGTCCACGCAGGTTTGGCCGCGCCTGGTTCGCGGACCAAAGGGGTTGCGGTTTGCCATTGAATCTTTGGCGGTTCCGCGGGCCGTGAATGCCATGCAGCCGCTCAGCTTTCAAGATGTGAAGGGGCAATTGGTAGAGGTGTTCGATACGGCGACAGGCAAGCGGCTTCTGACCGCTCCGGCAGACCCGATTCTGGACGGGGGCGGCAATGTAGCGATCTCCGCTTCCGGGAACAGGGTTGCCGTTTTGAACCAGGGGGCAATCGAGGTTTATCTACTTACGGGGCCACAATGGGCACATGTATCCGCAAAGGGTGCCTCTGGTAAGTAACCACCACAATTTAGGGTGGGCACCACAAGGAGCCACATGTACACTGGGCAGCGGGAGAAAGATTTGTGTCCACGGCAGTGATTCACTATCTGGCTGCGGCAGTTACCGATCGGGGGCGCAAGCGACCATCCAACGAAGACGCATTTGGGTATTCGGTGGAAGACGGCGTCTTTCTGGTTTGCGATGGGATGGGTGGCGCGGCTGCAGGGGAAGTGGCCAGTTCGCTTGCGGTGGACGAGATTCTGAAACATCTGGATCACACCAACGGCCTGGGCAAACTGACTCCTCCGCGCGCGGCCGAGCAGGCGATCAGCGCGGCAAACGATGCCATCTACGATCGCGCGCAACGGAATCGCAAACTTAGTGGAATGGGCACCACGATGGTGGCGCTGGTGACACGTGAAAAGCAAGCGTGGCTGCTGAACATTGGCGACAGCCGTGGATATCGTTTGCGCAACGGCAGTCTCGAGCAGGTAACGCTGGATCACTCGCTTGTGGAAGAGCAGGTGCGGCTGGGGCGCATGAGTCATGCGGAAGCGTTGCGGTCGCCATTGCGGAATGTAATTACGCGCGCCCTGGGAACGCAGAATCGTGTGACGCCGGATATCTTCGAGATGGAGATTGAAGCCGGCGATGTGTTTCTGCTTTGCACCGATGGGCTTACGCGCGAACTGACAGATAAAGACATTGAGATGATTCTGCATACAGAGCCGACTTTGGAAGATGCCTGTAATCGCCTAGTGGAAGATGCAAAAAAGGCGGGCGGACACGACAACATTACCTGTCTGATTGTGCGGGCCGAGGCCTGATTCTCAAGAAATCTGCGCAAACGATTGACCTTCTGCGCGGCCTGAAGTCCCCAGCTTTTCAATACTTACGAGATATAAAGAAGATCATCACGGCCATATAAAGATCTTTACGTGATTCCTTATTGCGTCTTTATTCGCCCTGCCTAAACTAGACAAAAGCCAAGGATTGCCATTCAGTCGCCCGAGTTCGAGTCAGAAGATGAACTGATCGGCAAGAGTTGGAAATGCAACGCAGATTGTCAGCCGCACCATCCTGAATGCTGCTTGCGCTACGGTCCTGTAGCTCGGCATCTGCGTTTTTCGTTTGAGATTCAAAAATTTTGGCTCGACTGTTTGCTGCAAACCGCGGTTGCGCAGGCATCCGCATACGTGTATCCGATTGACTTCGATGCGCTGGGGCGTACCGAAGCGGAGGTGAAAATGAACACTCAGGCATTGCTCGTTGAAATTCTTCTGTCCTCGTTTTTTGCGATTGCTTGTTTCAAGGCTCGCGCGGAAGAGCCCAGCATGAACATGCTGACGGCACGGAAGATTTTCATTCTTACAGATCGACTGGAGCGCCTGCGCAGGTCGCGCTGGCAGTGGTTTGCCATGGTGCTTCTGCTGGTGGTGGTGCGCATGCAGGTAGGGCAGCCCATGGTGGCTGAGCTGACCGCGCTGGCGCAATTCGTTCTCTTCCTTGCATTGCCCGCATATAAGCCGGCCGCGCAAGTGGTGGGGCGCAGGAAGATTGCACCGCGACTGGCAAAGGCAGGGCAAACAAAGTAAGGACGGCGTGGGGCCCGACAAGTTTGCAGGCCGATACAGGTGAACGTTTTTTACATGGCAGTTCTGTTGGCACTTTTCTGAAAACCAAGGAGGGCAGTAATGGCGGCAACAAAATCACAAGGCAATGCATTCGGAATCTTCATGGTGGGGATTACGACTGCGTGTGCCGGACTTGCATTTTCCGCGTCAGGCGGCGGCAAACTCGCACTGGTCGTTGGTGCGGTGTTGATGCTGATTTCGCTTGGACTCTTTATCAAGATCAAACCTGAAGAGGGAAAGGTCCCTTCGGCCATCCAACCAATCGCACTTAAGCTGATCGGCATTGTGTGCGCAGCGGGCGGCTGGCTGGTGGTTCTGTACGGCCTTCACCTTACTTCGAGTGTCTCCGGCAGGTTCGCCACTACGCTGGTGGGGTTTGCCATATCGCTCGTGGGCGCGCTTTACTTCCTGCCCGCGGCGGCCAACAAGAACGCAATCTGGAAGGCCTGAAACAGGCGGTTGCTGCTTCTACCGCGCGTTGCATGGTGACTGGATTCACATCCCCATTGACTAGAGATTGAACCTACCCTGGAGCTGAACTGATGAGAATTGCTCGCATCGCATCCTGTATCTGCGCATTGGCGTTTGTGCTTTCCGCTGGCGCCGGTACCGTGGCTTTTGCGGACGCCCCCTCGGCGGCGACCGTTGAGCTGAACAAGGCCGCCGCCGCGGCGCCCTCCAACGACGCACAGGCTAAAGGCGATCCCGGTGGCGTCACCACCGGTACGGCGAAGGATGTACCTGTCGCCGACGCCAAGGCCGGACTTACGCTTTCCGATGTTGCCAACCAGATTGGCCAGAACAAAATAGGCATCAACTTCACCTGGACACTGATCACGGGCTTCCTGGTCATGTTCATGCAGGCAGGTTTCGCCTTTGTGGAAGCCGGCCTTTGCCGTGTGAAGAACGCGAATCACACCTACATGATGAACTTCTTCGTGTATGGGTGCGGTCTGTTCGCCTACTGGATCATAGGCTTCGCCATCCAGATGGGTGGCGCGGCCGGTAACGGCAATCTTGGCGGCTTGTATCCATTGGCCAGTGAGCACTCCATGACGCTGTTTGGTACCGCATGGGGCATCTTCGGCGGGAGCGGCATGTTCCTTGCCGGTCACACCTATGACGTAGGCGTGATGGTCATCTTCCTCTTCCAGATGGTCTTCATGGATACGGCACTGACGATTGTGACGGGCGCCTGCGCAGAGCGCTGGAAGTTCCTCACGTTTGCGGTGTCTTCCGTACTGATGGGCGCATTCACGTATCCGATCTTTGCCAACTGGGCATGGGGCGCGGGCTGGCTCTCGCAGCTCGGCAGCAATCTGGGCCTGGGCAAGGGCTACTGCGACTTCGCCGGTTCGGGTGTGGTGCATGCGGTGGGCGGCCTGACGGCGCTTGCAGTGGCGCTGATTGTGGGACCCCGCATTGGCAAGTACAACCGGGACGGCTCGTCAAACATGATTCTCGGTCATGACATTTCGGCTGTGATGATCGGCTGCTTCATCCTGGCGTTCGGCTGGTTCGGCTTCAACCCCGGCAGCACCTTCGGCGCATCGGCTGCAGGCTGCCTCCGCATCGGTTCAGTTGCTGTGAACACGATGCTTGCAGGTTGCACGGGCACCTTCGGCTCCATCCTCTATATGTGGATCCTGAAGGGCAAGCCGGATGCGGGCATGGCAGGCAACGGTCTGCTTGCCGGCCTGGTGGCCATTACGGCGCCTTCGGGCTTCGTGAATCCGACGGGCAGCGCGATCATCGGCTTGATTGCAGGCGTGCTGGTTTGCCTGAGCTGCTCTTTCGTTGAGAACACGCTGAAGGTCGACGATCCGGTCGGTGCAATCTCAGTCCACGGTGCATGCGGACTGTGGGGCGTGCTTTCAGTGGGTCTGTTTGCCGACGGTACCAGCAACTACGGTGGAGCATGGAACGGCGTGACTGGTTCGGTGACGGGCCTGTTCTACGGCGATGCAAGCCAGCTTGTGGCCCAGCTTGTGGGTATCGCGACACTGGTCGGCTTCGTGTTCACGTTCAGCTACGTGCTGAACTGGATCCTCGACGTGATCATGGGACAGCGTGTTTCGGCCGAGTCTGAAGTTGCAGGTTTGGACATACCGGAAATGGGCGCTCTCGGATTCCCCGAGTTTGTCTTTGCACCGGAGCCGGACTACATTGTGGCTGCCGGCAAGGCTGCTGTTGCCTAAAACCGCTTCCAACAACCGGCCTCCGCACTGCGGCGCAGCGCGGAGGCCAGTTGCGAAGTTTATGAGTTTGCCCTTGGGCATTCTCCTGGCGCAGCAAGGTGCTATCTGCCATGACCTTGCTGCCCCATTTTTTAAGTGATGTTCAAAACAGTGCAGGAATGCCGGAGTAGACGTCCATGAAGATGTTTGCTGAAGAAACGGAAATCAAGCTTGATCCCCTTGCCTTAGTGCCGAACGCATCGACCACGGAGGTTGCGCTTCCGAGTGAACTTGGGCAGGAAACCACCCGTACACTGCAGCGGATGTTTCGCGATCCCAGCGTGCTGGACGAGCATGAACGCCGCGACCTGATTGCACATCTGCGGCAGGCAGTAGAGCTGGCGCCCACGGTGCCCGAAGTTCGCGTGCTGCTGGGGATGGCACTCTGCGTGAATATCGAAGCGCAGGAAGCCATGGAGGTTCTGCGCGATGCTGTCGCGTTGAATCCCGATTGCTACATTGCGCGGCTGAAGTTCGGCGAGCTGTTGATGCGCCTGCGCATTTGCGACCAGGCAGCTGAGCATACACAACGTGCCGCACAACTCGCATCCAATGCGGTACAGTCGGAGTTGGCGCGCCGTCAGGCCGCAACCATTCGCACCATGAGACGCGAGGGAGTCGAGCGCGGCTTCAGTGGCATGATGACCCGTTTAACAGGAATTGGCCGCAAAGCGCGGCGGAGCAACGCACCGGTTCTCGTTGGTAGCAAGTAGGAGAGAATGCCCGCACCTCTGCAATTGGCGCTGCTGATCGCAATACTGCTGCCAGCGACCAAGATCGTTGCGTCTATAAGCGCTCGCTTTGGTATTCCGGCCATCATCGGCGAGCTGATGGTGGGCGTTGTCGCAGGTCCTGGCGTGCTGGACATGCTGCATTGGAAGATGTTCACCGGCACTCCGGCCGGGGCGAGCTTCATGCTGCTGGCACAGATCGGCGGCTTCGTACTGATGTTCATCGCCGGGCTCGAAACCGACATCGACGCCATGCGTGAAGCCAGCGTCACGGCTTTTCTCGTCGCGCTTTCCGGGGTGATATGGCCCTTCTTCCTCGGCGCGGGCGCAGCCCATCTGCTGGGTCTTTCATGGAGCGCATCGCTCTTCCTGGGGGGCGCGCTTACCGCCACAAGCGTTTCCATCTCTGCGCGTACTCTGATGGATGCCGGCAAAATGACCACGCCGGAGGCTACGGTGATTCTTGCCGCGGCAGTGATCGATGACGTGATGGGACTGTTTGTGCTCGCGTTCCTCGCAGCGTCTTCCAGCTCAAGTGAAGGCGAGTCGTTCGGCATCGCACCAACTGCATCCCATTGGCTGCAGGGACATTGGGCTTTCGCGGCGGGTCATCCGCTGCTGGTGCAGATGTCGCTGATTGCGATCAGCGTGGCGCTCTTTTTTGTGGTGGCCTATACCGCAGCTACCAAGTGGATTGATCCGGTCATCCGGCTGTTCCGTAAGATTGATGCGGATGAGGCTGTGACCGCATGCGTGCTTGGCCTGGTGTTGATTTTTGCAGTCAGCGCGGAGTGGATCGGTTCCGTTGCGGGCATTACCGGCGCCTACCTGCTGGGGTATGTGTTTGCAGGTGCGAAGCTGAAGTCGCTCATTGAACGCACATTCCATGCGATAGGACACGGACTTCTGATTCCGCTGTTCTTCGTCTCCATTGGGCTGACGAGCAACTTCAAGGCACTCGGAGGGCATTGGTCGCTTCTTGGCATCATGTTTGCGATCGCGCTGGTAAGTAAGATGGCTGGTTGCGGAATGGCGGCGCTTGGCATGGGCATGGGCCCGGTGCGCAGCCTTCGAGTCGGTTGCGGAATGGTATCGCGTGGAGAAGTTGGCTTGATTGTGACGGCCATGGCAGCGGAGACGGGTATCTTTCAGGAATATGAAGTGGCCATTATGGTTGCCGTGGTGCTGTTGACCACGCTGGTAACGCCGCTGCTGATGCGCGGTGCCTATATGTTCAAGACTGCAGGCGATGACGACGATGAAGGCGGCGGAGAATCAGTCGAGTCGGACTTTGGCGAGATGGGCGAATCCCCGGCCTGATGTGAAACCTTGCTTTACAAGTTGGATGGGATTGACGCGACGGTAAGGTATGGGACCGTTGCATGGATTTCCACGACCGAATTAGTTTGTGCGGCCGGTGCTCCAGAAATCTGTGGTTGCCACACAATAAAAATCTGCCAGTGCCCCCCTGTGGCCACTGCTGCGGGCAAACAGTTCCAGTCCGAGCGTGGAGGGAGTCAGCGAAGTGTCGTCGAGCGCGACAAAGAATCGTGACTTCTCCCGCTTGATGAAGAGCCCGAGTCCGGCCAGATGTTCCAGATCGCAATCGATGCGGTGCAGATCGTGGGTTCCCGTAATGGTGATCATCTCGTCGGTGGTGTAGGTCAGCGGCAGAGCGGAGACCACGCCGTCTTCCGAGATAACTTTGGTGGAATTTTCGCAGGCATGAATAAGGATTTTGGCGTGGACCTCGGCCATTTGGCTCATGGCATTTACCAAGTTCAGATTCAGAGCACTTTTGCTTTCAGACGCCCAGCAGGTTGCCAGAAGCCCAGCCCAGAGCCTTCGACGCCATTCGTCCACGGCCCAGGAGCCTTCTTCAAGAATGCGCAACATCAGGCGCGGATCGACGCGCATGCGCGAAGTCCGCGGCTTGAGGCTCAAGAGCGACTCGGCGCGCAGGGCAATATCCACGGCGCTCGATACCCGGTAGTTGCTCAGCTCATGGCGGAGCAGTCTGCAACTTGCTCTCCTGCCTTCCGGGCAGAGCTTGGCCAGGAACGAAATCGCCGCAGCCATACGAAACTCTCGAAGAACATCGTCGGCGCCGGCGGCTTCCGCAGTGGTTTTAAGCGGGCTCTCCCAGAGATTGAGTGTTAGCCCTTCCGGCAGGACAAAGGACAGGCCTACACGGTTCGCTTCACGACGTACAACCGTGGCTTGCAAGGCGACACGCTGATCGGAAGGTGCATCCGTGGAACCGGTCTTTTGAATCCACAAGGACACGAGAGCGTTTTTGGGCCAGCGGGCGCGCGTTTCAAGATACATGCCAGTCGCGCTGATGTTGCGGATTCTGTCCAGCTCGGATTTACGCCCATTGGCATGGAAAGCGACCAGGCCATGAAGGGGGCGCCGCTCAGCACGGTCTTTGTACCCGAGTGCGACTTGTCCAATCCAGCTTGCTAGAGGCGACATTCTTTCTCCCGCCAGGCATTTCAAGGGGAGAGTATCGGATCAAAGATCCGACTTCCCAGCGAAGAACCATTGCAGCGATTTTAGGTGAGTTTAGATGCGAGAAGCGAGATAAAGTGGGTGGTCCGGGGAGTCCGTTCAGATTTGAAACCGGACCTAAAGTTTCGTCCCAATATGGTTACCTTTTGTTAATATGCAGATTCTAAAGGGATAAGTGAGCTTGGGTGGGTATGGAGCGATAGAGCTTGCCAGTGCTGGTGTATACGATTACATTTCCCTCGGAGGCTTTTCCATGCGATTTACCCGTACTTTTGCCTGGGCGGCAGTGTTTAGCCTGGGCCTTGTAGCCTGCCAGCCCGCTCTTGCACAGTTAACTTCAACACAGGCTCCACGACTGATTCAAAAGGACGGCCGTTTTGCCTTTCTGGTGGATGGAAAGCCGTTTTTGATGCTCGGCGGCCAGATTCACAACTCAAGCGCATGGCCCAGTGAGTTGCCCCAGGTTTGGAAGTCGATGGAAGCACTCAATGCCAACACTGTGGAGGCGCCGGTCTACTGGGAGCAGATGGAGCCGGTTGAGGGGAAGTTCGACTTTGCGAATGTGGACGCAGTTGTTCTCGGCGCACGCGAACATCATCTGCATGCAGTTCTGCTCTGGTTTGGCACGTGGAAGAACGGAAACAATCACTATGTGCCCACCTGGGTGAAGACGGACGACAAACGCTTTCCGCGCGTGATTCGTCCGGACGGAACGCCAATTGATGTGCTGTCGCCTTTGGGCAAGGAGACGCTTGCGGCGGACAAGGCGGCCTTTGCCGCGCTGATGCGCCATCTGAAGGAGATTGACGGCACCGATCACACGGTGATTGCCATGCAGGTGGAGAACGAGTCGGGCAATGTGGGCAGCGTTCGCGACAACTCTGCAGAAGCGAACAAGCTCTTTGCAGGGCCGGTTCCGGCGGAGATGCTGGCTGCCGCGCACAAGCAGCCTGGCACATGGAAAGAGGTTTTTGACGGCGACGCCGATGAGATGTTCCAAGTGTATTATCAGGCGCGCTACATCAACGCGGTTGCAGCAGCGGGCAAAGCCGCCTTTGACATTCCCTGCTACGTGAATGTGTGGGTCGATTACCCGGCGGCGCAACTGCCGCAACGGCAGGTTCCCTTGCCGGGCATCGGGTATCCGAGCGGCGGGCCGGTGCAGAAGGTGGTGGGCACTTGGCGCAGACTTGCTCCGGCGCTGGACATGATCGGTCCGGACATCTACAGCGACGACCCGGGTTTCTACTACGACACGATGAAGGCCTACAACCGGCCGGATAATCCATTGTGGATTCCCGAGACCGGCCGCAACGACAGTTACGCCAAGTACTTTTTTGCGGCGTTGGGTGAGGGAGCGCTTGGCTTCTCTCCGTTTGGCGTGGATGGAAGCGGATGGAACATTCTTGGCAATGCGCAGTGGACGTATCACGCGCGCAATTTTGCTCTCATTGGAGCGATGGATCGCGAGATCGCGCAGCTTGAGTTTGAAGGCAAGGTAAAGACCGCAGTGGAAGAACCGGGACAGGCCACGCAGGAAGTGGACTTTGGAGACTGGCAGGCAACGGTAGCCTTTGGATACCCACAAGGCGATGGACGGCGCGCGCCCGGCACCAAGGACTCTCACGGTGTGGCGCTGATTGCGCAGTTGGGACCGGACAAGTTTCTGGTGACCGGCATTGATGCGAGCATTGTGTTTCACCTGCCCGGTAAACCGGCCTGGATTCACAGCCAGATTCTTACTGCCGAGCAGGGCTCGTATGAGAAGGGCGCGTGGACGGTTCAACGCCTGCTGAATGGCGATGAGACGGATCGCGGTCTTCGCTTTTATGAACAGCCCGAGTATGTACACGTGACCATGCAGAAGTTCTGATCGGGCTTGTTCTACTACATGGGTGTGACCTGCAGGCTGCTGAATGGACGAGAATTGGGGTCTGTGACAAAAGTCGCAGACCCGATTTGCGGATCTGGCTAGATTGAAATCCGGAAGGATGAAATCGTTATGGCCACGTTGAGCGTTCCGCCGCAGCCTACTCACCAGGAAAAGGCCAGAAAGCAGCTTGTCCGCAGATTTGCAAAGGACCATTCTCAGCGGATTCGCAACATTGTGCAGGGACTCTTTCTTGCATTGAATGTGTGGATCGGTGTGCAGTTCTATCTATGGGCGCGGTACTTCGAGAGCGGCGGGCATGGGCTTGCGATTGCACGTCCGGCGGGCGTGGAGGGCTGGCTGCCGATCGCGGGCCTGATGAACGTAAAGTATCTACTTGTTACAGGTCGCGTTCCGCCGATTCATCCGGCTGCCATGTACCTTTTCCTTGGGTTCGTTCTGATGAGCCTTGTGGTGAAGAAGGCTTTTTGCTCGTGGCTTTGCCCGGTGGGCACTATTTCTGAAGTGCTGTGGAAGCTGGGCCGCAGCCTGTTCCGCCGCAACTTCAGGCTGAACAAATGGGTCGATATTCCGCTGCGCAGTTTGAAGTACATTCTGCTGGGCCTGTTCGTTGCGGCGGTGGGTTACATGTCGGCTGAAATGCT
>JAGWSG010000071.1 GCA_028876335.1 Acidobacteriota bacterium | reverse complement strand
TCGTGCAAGTGATCTTGCCTTAACCGCTGTCTATACCTGGGCCCAAAGCAAGGACGATAAGTCTGCGGCAGCTGGCGTCGGTGCAACCGGTTCCGGCTTCCAGGGCTTCCAGGACAACCACCACCCCGAAAAGGACTACGGACTATCTGACTTCGATGTGGATCAGCGGTTCGTGGCCAGCTATGTCTACCAACTTCCAATTGGCCGTGGAAAGCTCGTTGGCGGCGGTATGAACCGTGCCGCAGACCTGATCGTTGGTGGATGGGAAACTACGGGCATTGCGACCTTCCAGGCCGGATTCCCGTATAGCATCACCGCAAGTGATCTGGGCGGTTTCAACGGCACCTTCTTCCAGCGTGCAGATCGGGTGCAGGGCTGCGATCTTCATAAGAATCTGACTGCGGTACTGCAGCGCATTAACTTTGCCTGCTTCACGCAGCCGGCAGCAGGTGTCTACGGCACTACACCGCGTAACTGGCTCCGTCAGCCTGGCATCAACAATTGGGATATGGGGCTTGGAAAGACCTTCCACATTGGAGAGAAAGCCGGATTCAAGATCTCTGGTGACTTCTTCAACGCCTTTAACCACCACCAATATGCTATCGGTACAGGCGCCCTTATCGGCGGTGGATCGGGCGGCGGAGCTGCAATTAGCAACTCAATCACGAGCACAAGAGCAGGGCAGATTACGGCTGCATCTGCCTCTCGTATCATCCAAGTAAGCGGCAAGTTCACCTTCTAGTACTGTCCACGTGAGCTCCCTTTTCTCCGCCATGCAGCCTCATGCATGGCGGAGTTTTCTTTTTCGGAGATAGACTCTTTCCATGGCTTTGAAGCGTAGTTTTACATCGTGTTTTGCCGGCTTGCTTGTTCTTGTTCCCCTCTCGTTGCCTGCGCAGTCATCGAGCGATCCCGCTCAGCTAGCCGCACAAGGGCAACAGGCGCTTCGCCACGGTCAGTATGCGGAAGCGCAGTCCGCATTCGAATCGCTTGCCAAACTCGAGCCGGGCATCGCGGAGATTCACGCCACGCTCGGTGCCATCGACTATAAGTTGCGCGATTACGAAAAAGCTGTTCACGAAATCAGAACCGCCAAGCGCCTCAAGCCTAGCCTGCCCCGCCTCGATAGCCTTCTCGGCCTGTCGCTCGCTGAACTAGGTCAGTTCCAGGAAGCTCTACCCAAGCTCGAAACGGGATTCAAACCAACTGCCGATGAAGACACTCGGCGGCTCTGTGGTCTTCAATTGCTTCGCGCCTATACGAGTCTGGGCCGCGATGCAGATGCTGTACAAGTTGCACTTGAGTTGAACAGGATTTTTCCGGACGATCCCGAAGTCCTCTACCATACAGGCCGTATCTACGGAAATTTCGCCTACATCACGATGGAGAAGCTGCACGACTCAGCACCCAATTCCATCTGGATGTTGCAGGCGCAGGGCGAGGCCAACGAGAGCCAGAAGAACTTCGATGCGGCCATCGATGCTTTTCACCATGTGCTCGCCATCGATCCGCATCGGCCTGGAATCCACTACCGGCTGGGCCGCATTTATCTTTCGCGTTTCCATCAGTCGCAGAATGCCGCCGATCAGGAGGAGGCTCGCAAGGAGTTTGCTGCTGAGCTTTCCATCGATCCCCGCAATGGTAATGCCGGTTATGAACTTGCCGTGCTGGACGCCGAGCAGGGAAGACCGGATGAAGCGCGCAGGCAGTTCCAGTCCGTACTAGCCAATTTCCCTGATTTTGAGGAGGCACTTGTAGGGTTGGCCGGTGTCCTGCTCGATCAGCAAAAGGCTGCCGAGGCGCTTCCTATTCTTGAACACGCAACCCATCTTCGCCCGGATGACGAAGTTGCCTGGTATCGCCTTGCGCAGGCTTATCGGGCTATCGGAAACAGGCAGGAACAGGCCACTGCTCTCGCGCAATTTCGAAAACTGCACAGTTCAACGCCTGTCGCAATGCGAAAGCCCAATCAAGAGGAGATTACGCCTCAGAAAATAGAAACGGACAAAGGTGGAAGCAGTCAAAACTAGCCGACTTTGTCCTGGCCAACGAGCGTCTCCAGAATGTGGCCCATCTTTTCTTGTTTGGTTCGCAGGTAGCGCTCAAAAGTTTCCTGGGCTTCAACTTCTGCGGAAACGCGCTCGGCTACGGCAACGCCGCCAGCCTCAAGCGCAGCCACCTTTTCCGGATTGTTCGTAATCAGCTTGACGCGATCGACTCCGAGCAATTTCAAAACAGCGGCTGGCATTTCATAAGCACGGCAATCTGCGGCGAATCCGAGTTCTTCATTGGCTTCAACCGTGTCGCGTCCCTGGTCTTGCAGTTCATACGCTTTGAGCTTTGCCATCAGGCCGATGCCCCGGCCTTCCTGCTGCTCGTACAGCAAAATTCCTGCGCCAGCTTCAGTAATCTTGTCCAGTGCAAGTTCCAACTGCAGCCGGCAATCGCAGCGTAATGAGTGGAACACATCGCCTGTTAGACACTGAGAATGAATACGGACCAGGGGAGGCGCCGAGTGGATATCGCCCATCACCAGAGCAACCAGGCCTTCGGCCGGGTGACGATCTGCTGGCCCAGGCTGGCAGTCAGAGGCGGAGGCACTCGTCTCACCCTCGAACCCGAGAATGCGGAAATGTCCCCAGCGAGTAGGGAAGTCTGCGTCTGCCACCTTTTTGACTGAAATCAGTGCCATGGCTCTATTTTACGGTGTCGTCCCTTCTAAAATGCGGCGCTCATCACGCCATGCGCCACTTTCCTGTTAGATGTTCACCCCGGCGGCGCGATACATTTGTCCTGTGACGGATAGGCTCATCCTGATTACCTTGCTGGTCAAGCTGGGTGTTGGCGCCTCCATGGCCAGCGCGCTGGCACGCGCCAGTACTTTTCGGCTGCTTTTCTTTGCCGAACATCGCCGCCACAGACAGACACTTGCACTGCTTGCCTTTTTTGTCATTCCGCTCACGCTCGGTGTCTGGATTCGCACTATGGTCGGCAACTTTCTCGCCGCCGACATTTCATTTGAAACGATCATTCTTCTAGGTCTTTTTATTGGTCCGGGCTGGGCAATGCTTGGAGGAGCGGTTCTGGCAGTTCCAGCCTTCCTGCATCACGAATATCTGTCTCTCCCTTTCAATATAGGCCTGGGTCTTCTCGCTGGTTCGCTTGCCCGTTTCCTTGATAAGGAAGAAATCTGGTCATTCACGCCATTCATCGATCTCAGCCTTTACCGCTGGATTCGCCGCAACATACGTCAGCCTCGCGTTGATCATCAGTTCCTCATGCTCTTTCTTATTGTTGCGGCAGAGGCAAGCCGCGACTGGATTTCGCATGCATTTCCGGGGCGGCTGTTTGCGTTACTTACCCCTGAAATCTGGCTGCAGGCGCTTGTCTGGCTCAGCGCACCCATTGTGGTCGGCATCCCAATCAAGGTCTGGAATGCGTTGCGCATTGAAAACAAGCTCGAAGAGCAGAAGCGTCTGCTGCTCGAAGCGCGGCTTGACGCGTTGCAACGTCAAATCAATCCGCATTTCCTCTTCAACACGCTCAACTCCATCGCATCACTTGTTCGCCAGAAGCCGGAGCTTGCGCGTGAGATGACCGTGAAGCTTGCCAACATTCTTCGCGCACTTCTCAAAGATCACGACACTTACGTTCCGCTCAGTGAAGAACTAAACTTCACGGACGATTACCTCGATATTGAGGTGGTGCGCTTCGGCTCAGACAAGTTGCGCGTCGAAAAGGAAATCGATCCACGAACGCTCGACATTCTTGTGCCCAGCATTCTCTTGCAACCGCTCATTGAAAACAGCATCAAACACGGCCTTGAGCCGCGCCTGCATGGAGGGACAGTTACGCTCCGTAGTCGGATTGACGGCAATCGCATCTGCATCGAAGTCGCTGACGATGGCGTAGGTATTCGCACTGCACCCGACTCGGCTGTTCGTCCGACGGGTGCAGGCATTGGGCTGAAAAACGTCCGGGAACGCCTCGAAGTCCTTTATGGAGATCAGGCCCATTTCAACGTCGTCAGTAATCCCGGGCGCGGAACTCTTGTCTCCATAGAACTTCCCACCAATCTCGCTCTCGCTCCTTGATTTCGCACAGGTAGGCTGCGTGCATACCCACTACGGCTGGCTGTATGCTCATCTGGATGGTACGCTTCACAGTTCTAGCTTCCGGTTCACGCGGAAACTCGAGCATCGTTACGGGCGGTGGTACTCGCATCCTCATCGATGCCGGTCTTAGCTGTCGCGAACTCTTTCGTCGTATGAAAGAGGTTGGAGAAGATCCGGCTAAGCTCGACGCAATACTTATCACCCACGAGCACCAGGACCACGTAAACGGGCTTGCCGTTACTGCGCGTAAGCTCGGAATTCCTGTCTATTTCACCGAAGGCACCCACCGCGCTTGGAAGCGCTGGCTCACGCCTCGCCGTCAGATGACGTACAAACAATGGCTTGAGCAGTGTCGGCAACAGGCAGCCGCACGCAAGGCAGAACCTGAGGAATTGGAAACAGATTTAGATGCGGACGAGTTGAGTGATAATGCCGAAGAAATTGCTTCTATTTCCGCCGAAGCATCTCAACCTGTACCCGCCCCGGAAAAAGACCCCGCATTGCTCCCCTCGGTGCAATACTTTGCGGCGGGGCAGCCATTTATCCTCGGCGATATCCGCGTGAGCCCTTTCACCACCTCGCATGATGCTGTCGATCCCGTGGGCTTCGTACTGGAGGCTGAAGGTGTCCGAATGGCAGTTGCGACAGATCTGGGCTATGTCGCGCCAAACGTCAAAGCCCAGCTTCGCGCACTTGATCTGCTGTTGATTGAGTCAAATCACGATCTGGAAATGCTGCGTTCCGGCCCGTATCCATGGTCGGTCAAGCAGCGGGTTCTTTCTCGTGTAGGCCATCTGTCGAATGATGCGGCATCGGATTTCCTGGAACGGGACTACGACGGCCATGCTACCTATGTGATTCTTGGCCATCTTTCTGAAAACAATAACCATCCCGAGCTTGCCCGGACAGCCGCAGAGCGCGCTCTGTCGGGTCGTGCTTCACTCCTCGGGAATAGGCTGTTGCTGGCTGAGCAACACCAACCGCTCAAATCTGTAAGTTTTTAGACGACATCAGCTACAATACTGTTATCAGGCGTCACTCTCTACTGGGTGCCAGCGCTTGGTGGTCTTGGAGCAAATGGCTCAAAGAGCTGTAGTAACGGTGCAACTCAAGCTGTTTGGCGGCATCCTATTAGCAGTAGGGTATTTACTGCCAAACTCTAAGCGCCAGGCAACCTCAGCAAAGTGAGTCGAACTGCATATGGCAAGCACAAGTTGTACTGACCGGGTCGTCGGATCCATCCTTGCTAGTTGGCGATATGACATTTCAGGCATCTCGCCCGAAATGCGCAAGGATTACGAGAAGCACCTGAAAGAATGCGGCCTCTGCAGCAGCCGCCAGCGCTTCCATCGCGGCCTGGACGTAGCTCTGGTCATCCTCACATCACTTTCCGTTTTCTTTTCTATCTTTGCGCTGGCTGTGCTCAAGCACATCAAGCCACTTGAACATGTGGCCTTCAATGTCCTTGGTCTCGACAAGTTCGACATGTACCACATGCTTGTCTCCGCAGCCATTGCAGGCGTCTGTTTCTCTGTTATCGCTTTTGCGCTCGTGCTTATGGCCACGCCGGCTCCCAGCTACCTGAGTGGCATTGCAGCTGAACGCGCCAAGCTCATCGAAGAGCGGCTGCCGGAATCCTTCAAAAGCATGCGCTCTCGGTAACGAGTTTTGGTTTGAAATTTAAAAGGCCTCCCGCATTGGAGGCCTTTTTGTTGGAACTTATACTGCCGCTCACTCTCACTTATGCACGGAAGCGCTCTTGACTTCGACAAGCACATATTGAAGTGTCGTCTTGCCAATATTTTCAGAACGATGTGGTGCCTCCGCATCCATCCAACTTTGCTCACCTTCCTTTGCATGCCAGATGATGCTTTTTCCATCCGCATA
Source organism: Acidobacteriota bacterium (assembly GCA_028876335.1). GTDB lineage: Bacteria > Acidobacteriota > Terriglobia > Terriglobales > Acidobacteriaceae > Telmatobacter. Next base: position 2,134 of record JAGWSG010000071.1, on the reverse strand, counting down.
GGTCACTCTCATAATCCCGGGTTTTGTGACGTAATACCAACCTGCCGGGTGGCTGTGCATCGCTTCTGATTCGCCAGGTGCCAGGGTGTCGACTACCACTCGAACATGGTCATTTTCTTTGAGCAATTTGAAACTTTTGGGAGAAGCCGTAATTGCATCTTGCGCAAAAAATGCTGCTGGTAGCCAGCAACAGAGTTGCTACACCGTATCCCTTCATAGAGATATCCTCCTGGAAAGTAGCGGGATTATTCCATGAGGATTGCTGTGGATGCAACATGGAAAATGGGCCCCGAACACTTCAGTTTCGAAGCCCATTTTCGCAATTCTGGATCTGTTCTACATCACTATCGGCACTCTCAGATCGCCGCCTGTCATCTCCTTCGGCAATCCAAGCTTCAGCTTATTCAGCAGGGTCGGCGCAATGTCGCGCAATGAACCGTCAGAGCGCAGACGATAGTTTTTGGCGTCCTCCGCCACATAGATAAGCGGTACGGGATTTGTGGTGTGTGCTGTGTGCGGCCCGCCGGTAACAGGGTCCACCATCAGCTCTGCATTGCCGTGATCAGCCGTTATTAGCCATTGACCGTTGCGCTCGCGCACCGCCTTGTAAATGCGTTCGAGCTGCGCATCCACGGCCTCGCATGCCTTGATAGTTGGTTCCAGCTTGCCAGAGTGGCCCACCATGTCGGCATTGGCGAAGTTCGCCACAATCAGGTCGAATGCTGTATCGTTCACAGCTTTCACGATTGCATCGCCGATGCCTTCTGCTCGCATCTCCGGCGCAAGGTCATACGTTGCCACCTTGAGTGACGGAACCAGTTCACGTTCTTCGCCGGGGAAGGGGACCTCAATACCGCCATTGAAGAAGTACGTCACGTGTGCGAACTTCTCCGTCTCCGCCACGCGCAGGTTACGCAGATGGTGTGCAGAAAGAATATTCGCCAGAATGTTGTCCATCGACTCCGGCAGAATTACCAGCGGAAGCTCATAAAGCTTGTCGTACTGAGTCATGCACACATAGTGCAGGTTCTTTGGGATCTCGTTGCGCGGGATCGTCTCATCAAGCGATTCCCACGAGTCCAGATCACGGCCACCCTTCTTGTTCAGCCCGCTTTCTCGGGCCAACACGCGCGTAATCTGCCGCGCTCGGTCGGCGCGGAAGTTGAAATTGATACACACGTCTTCATCACGGATTACCGCGGTCGGCTTGCCTGCTGCATCCGTCACCACAAACGGAATCAAAAATTCGTCAGTAGTTCCGCCGTTGTAGCACTCCTTGATACGTGCCACTGCATCCGGGTAAGCTCCACCCTCAGCTTTTCCCGTGACCATAGCTTCAAAGGCCTTGCGCTCGCGTTCCCAGCGCCGGTCACGGTCCATTGCGTAGTAACGTCCGCTTACACTGGCAATCTTGCCTATGCCATACTCGCGCATCTTCTGCTCAAGCGCGGCAATATAACCTGCTCCGCTCGTCGGAAGCGTATCGCGTCCATCCATGAATGCATGCACAAACACCCGGTCCACGCCGAACTCGCGTGCCGTGCGCAGAAGCGCATACAGATGCTCCTGGTGCGAGTGCACGCCGCCGTCAGAGACTAGTCCGAACAGGTGAAGCTGCCGTCCGCCTTCGCGTGCCTTCTTCATGGCCACCACAATTGCCGGGTTCTTCTGGAACTCGCCCGATGCAATCTGCGCATCAATACGCGTAATGTCCATCTGAACAATGCGACCTGCGCCAATATTCAAATGGCCCACTTCGCTGTTGCCCATCTGCCCGTCCGGCAGTCCGACGAAATGCTCGCTGGCACGAATCAGTGTATTGGGATACTCACGGAGCAGCTTGTCATAACATGGCTTCCGGGCCAGTGCAATGGCATTGTTGGCGGTTTCGGCTCGATAACCCCATCCATCAAGAATGGTCAATACAATAGGACGCTTGCTAGCCATTTGTAGAAAAACACCTCAAGGTTGATTCAATCTGTTCTTCTCTAGAATACCGGCTCTAATTGCGGCGGAAACGTGACAGCCTGCACAACGCCAAGTTTGCCTGCTCTTTTACTCCGCACGTTCTTTGCGCTTTCCGCTTCGCCCGACCGAGCGCCTTCTGCCTACGGCGCGGCGGCTATGTTCACGC
>JAGWSG010000070.1 GCA_028876335.1 Acidobacteriota bacterium | reverse complement strand
TCGCCCGCGTCTTCGTGACCGTCAACAATGTACACAAAAGCCGAGAGAGGCGGCGGTCCGGAAGCGCTTCGGAATCCACCAAACCCGTAGCCAAAGCGCAGGTCAGTGAACTCAACTGTCGTCCAGGTACGCCCCGGAGGTAAATCTGGCGGCGCTACGCCTGGAACCGGATATTGGCCAATGTCGCGCACAACCGCCCAGCGGCCCCAATCGAGATACACTCGGCCCAGTTCCGTTCGCTTTGCCGTTTCCACGGCGGGCGTATCGGTGGGTTTGTAGATCACGTCCTGCTCTGGATCGGTGTCAATGCGATCGGTACGGGTGTCGATTTCTGCGGTCTGATAGAAGCGCGGAGTTTCAATAATGGCGTGCCAGCGAAATGGATTGATGGGGTAGGGCTCGGCTGCTACCCGAATCACAGGCTGCGCGGTAATGGGCTGCGCTTTGAGCATCGCCAGTGCTTCAGCATGTGTTGTTGCGCGCAGAATCCACAACAGCACCATGCCGGTGAGTGCAAAGATTGCCCAGATTTGCCCGCGCGGCCCCTTGCTGCGCGCGCCAATTTCGCGATCGGTCAAGCCGAAGATGGCTGGAAAGATTAGAGCGGCCGCGAACAGAACCAGCAAAACGGGTTCGACAATGAATACAAGACTGCCCGCATACCACTTGGGGTTGAAGGGGAAAAAGGGACGCACACCGTAGTTGTTGGTCCAATCGAGAAGAATGTGGCTGAGCGCGGCAATCAGCGTGGTCAGGTACAACCAACCCAGATGCAACTTGCGCGGTGCGAGCTTTGGTGGAATGGGAGCACCCGGTTCCGTATTGAGCTTGGCCAGCTTGCGTGCGCGACGTCGCTCGCGCCAGATGTGGAAACCCCAGACAGCGCCAGTGACGACAGCTGCCACTACCGGCGCGCCAATGAGGGCGTGTGTGAAACCGCGATGATGCTTCAGCTCTTCGACAGGCCCGGCAAATCCCCAGAACACATCGAGGTCAGCCGCTTCTGCCGCCAGCACGGCGGCCAAAGTGGCGAGCACCGTTTTGCGGTTCAGCCCGGTGCGGCCAATGCATGCGCCGGCAAGAAAGTGGGTGACAGGCTCCATGCGGTCGGATTCCATGGTACCGCGCCGCAGGCGATGGGTGTGCCAAGGAACCTATAATCCTGCCCATGAGCGGTGCAAAAGACAACGCACAAAAACGCATTGAAGCGCTGCGCGCAGAACTGCGCCGGCACGAGCATCTTTACTACGTGCTGGACGCTCCGGAGGTCAGTGACGCGGAATTCGATGCACTGATGAACAAGCTCAAGGAGCTTGAGGCTGAGCACCCCGAGCTGGTCACTCCCGACTCGCCCTCGCAGCGCGTGGGTGGCAAGCCTGCGGATGGTTTCAAGAAGGCACAGCATTCGCGCCCCATGCTCTCGCTTGACAACGCCTATAGCGCCGATGAGCTGGCTGCGTGGGAACGTCGCGTGCGCGAGCTGGCCGGCTCCCTGCCGGTTGAATTTACTGCCGAGCTGAAGCTGGACGGACTTAGTATTGCGATCCAATACGCGCCTGATGAAAAGGGCGGCGCACGGCTTGCCTCGGGACTTACGCGCGGCGATGGCCAGATTGGCGAAGACGTCACCACGAACATTCGCACCATCCGCAGTGTGCCCTTGAGCATTGGGGCGGACCGCTTGAAGAAGGCCGGCATGCCGCAGACCTTTGAAGTGCGCGGCGAAGTGGTTATGCCTGCCGAAGCTTTCCGCCTGATGAACGAGGAGCGCGAGCGTGAGGGGCTGCCTGCATTCGTAAACCCGCGCAACTCGGCCGCGGGGACATTGCGCACGCTTGAACCAAGCATTGTGGCGCAGCGTCGTCTGGTCTTTTTCGCTTACTTCCTGCTCGAAAATGGCGAGTACTTCGCCGCCGGGCAGAGCGCCACGCTCGACAAACTCACCGCGCTCGGTTTCCGCGTAAATCCGCATCGCGAGCGCGTGCAGTCGACCGAGCAGATGATGAAATTCATCGACAATGCGGAAGCGCAACGCGAAAGTCTGGGTTACGAGATTGACGGCGTTGTGCTGAAGGTGGATGCGCACCAAACACAGCAGCGCCTGGGCTACACCGGCAAGGCTCCGCGCTGGGCCATCGCATACAAGTTCACCGCGCGCGCGGGCATCACCAAAGTGAATGAAATTTCCATTCAGGTGGGGCGCACAGGCAAACTTACGCCCGTTGCCGAACTTGAGCCAGTCTTCATTGGCGGCACCACCGTGAGCCGCGCCACGCTGCACAATGCCGACTTCATCGCCGGACTCGGTCTCAAAATCGGTGACTGGGTAAAGGTCGAACGCGGCGGCGATGTGATTCCCAAAGTTGTGGAAGTCGTCGACGACAAGGAACATCCTCGCGGGCACAAGAATTTTGCGTTCCCAACACACTGTCCCGAATGCGGCAGTGAAGTGGTGCGCGCCGAAGGCGAGGCCGACTACCGCTGCGTAAATGCCGACTGCCCCGCAATGCTGCGCGAGAGCCTGCTCCACTTTGGACGCCGCGAAGTGATGAACATTGAAGGCCTGGGCGAGGCTGTGGTGCAGCAGCTTCTTGAGAAGAAACTTGTCAGAAGTGTTGCCGATCTCTACACGCTCACTGTGGATCAACTTGCAGCGCTAGACCGCTTTGCCGAGAAGTCTGCAACCGCATTGGTGGATCAGATCGAGAAATCAAAGAAGGCCGGACTCGCGCGCGTCATCATGGGCTTTGGTATTCGCTTCGTCGGCGAGCGCACTGCCGAACTGCTGGCTGAAGAGTTCGGTTCCATTGATGCGTTGATCTCAGCAAGCGCGGAAGAACTCGAGCGTGTGGAAGAGGTCGGTCCGCGTATCTCGCAGGCCATTCTTGAATTTTTCGCGCAGGAGAAAAACCGCACACTCGTCGATCATCTGCGTGAAGCGGGCGTCGATATGACGGCTGAAAAGAAAGTCCGCACGGCGCAGCTTGCCGGGCTCACCTTCGTCCTTACCGGCACGCTGCCCACTCTTTCACGCGATGAAGCCAAGCGCATGATTGAGGCAGCCGGCGGCAAAGCATCCGGATCGGTAAGCAAGAAGACGAATTACGTGGTGGCTGGTGAGGAGGCAGGTTCCAAGTTGGATAAGGCGCGCGAACTCGGCGTGAGCGTGATTGATGAAGCAGGCCTGATGCAATTGCTCAACGGCAATGCATGAGGCGTTCTCTCACGCAAAGGTCCTGCGCCGCGACATCGGCTTGGAGCGATGCTCGTTCTGGTTCTGCTCTCGCTCGCGTTCGCGCTTCCATGCTTCCGCACGCCAGTTGCGCGCCGCAGATGCGGCCGCGTCCTGCGACGATGCCGGAGTGTCGGGGTTGCCTGGTACCTCCGGCGTGGGTATCAGCCGCGCCGAAGATTCGTACTCGTCGATATAGGTTGGTTGTGGCGCGTTAACTGAATGCGACTCCGCAACGGTGTTCACCGCGACCGGCATTGTCTTCACGACGGGTTTACTTGCAGGCTTTGCACTGAAATTGCGAGCAACCGCGGGTCGAGCGGGATTCTCGGTACTGACGCCACGCGCCGACGCCGTATTCACAATGAACTCATCCACGAGTTTGTATAGACATGTTTGCCCGCACAGGTGCTTAGCTCCTGCGCGCGAGCGTCCGCGCGCATTCCAACCACTCACGCACAGTTCTCCACGCTGCTCCACGGCCACAAACCAATGGTTCGCGCCTTGCATTTCAGTTCCGCACACATCGCATGAAACCGCCTGCCGAATCACTCCGTATCCCCCGCTCCTGCACCTTCATTTCATCGCGGAATTGAGCATCCCGACCATCAACTCTATGCGAAGTTTCTACCTCTGGAGCAAAAGCGAACCAGCGTTCCGCCATCAGTGCTAAATCGGGAGGAATTGCACAGACTCGCTCCCAAAAAGAAAGAGCCGGCATTGAGCCGGCTCCCCTTCACGCGCATGAACTGCTCACTGTTCCTTCGGTGCAAAGTATCCCTTTCGAGCGCGAGCCACATATTTTCGATTGAGGCAGTAAAGATAAATTGGCCTGAACTGCCCATTTGCTTTGAAGTCCGCGGGCGTGTACGTAATTGCATATTGCGAGCGCAGTTCTTCTTCAATGCTCTTGAAGCTGTTGGAAACCTGCTCAACCGACGGCGGGAAGAAAACCTGACCGCCTGTGTCGGTTGCCATTTCAGTCAGCACGTTATCGCCCTTTCCGCGGCTCGGCGTCCAGTTGGTGCTGATGGCATAAATAATGGTCTCCGCACGCTGGCACATTTTGATGGCTTCGTCCGGATGCACCCGACTCTGGTTGTCGTCACCGTCGGAAAGCAGAATGATTGCCTTTCGCACCGGCTCAGTGCCGCGCGAGGTAAGCAGTTTGTCGCGGCATGCCGTGTACACGGCATCAAAGAGGGCCGTGCCGCCGCCGGGGCGCAGGCGGTTAATGCCCGTCTCCAGCGAATCAAGATTATTTGTCCAGTCCTGCATCAGATCCGGCGTTTCGTCGAAGCCCATCACGAATGCGCGGTCATTATGCGCGCGCAGCATCTCGAGAAGAAATTCAATGGCCGACTGCTGCTCAAACTGAAAGCGCGAGCGGATCGACGTGGAGGTATCGATCATAATGCCGACGCGCAAGGGCAGATTGATCTGCTGGCGAAATGAAGTGACTCGCTCCGGTGCGCGCTGGTCGTCGAGCAAAGCGAAGTCGCTCTGCTTCAGGTTGGGAATGTAATGCCCGTGCTTGTCCGTCACTGTGAAGATCAAGTTGACTTCGTTGACACCCACGCGAATGGTTGTCGAAGCGTTGTCATCCTGGCTGCTCGCCTGTTGTGCATCGGCGGGCTGTGCCGCGTTTTGCGCACCAGTGGACTGCGCAGCGGGAGCAGGCGCCGGTGTTGCGGGAGCCTGTACCGGAGTTTGCTGCGACTGAAGAGAAACGGCGGCGAGCGCCATTAAAAAGACAAGTGCGGACTGCAATCGATTCATATCTCTCCTATTTTATCAACGGCTTTTCTTCCGTTTGGCGGGCAATTGCGCCGTGGCGCTTACGGAAGTGCCTGCCGAATCACCTGCGTCGAGATGACCAAGAAACTCAACAAGTTCCGGCGGCATTGGGGCTTCTAGCTCTAATGGCTTATGCGTGATGGGATGCACAAACTCCAGCCGGGCCGCATGCAAAAAATTGCGCCCAAGCCGGATGCGCTCGAGTTCAACACGCTTCCCTATACTGCCTGCGGGTGTCTGCTCCGTCAGTTGGCCAGATGCGCCGTACAACGTATCGCCCACCACGGGGTGTCCAAGAGAGGCCATGTGCACGCGAATCTGGTGCGTGCGGCCCGTCTCAATGCGAACCCGGAGCAACGTAAATTTTCCGAACCTGCCTGTAATGCGGCGCTGCACCTCGTAGTGAGAGACGGCTGAGCGCATGTTTTCGGTAGCACGCGTGGTCATGCGGGTTCTGCGCATTGGGTCGCGGCCAATGTCGGCGGTGATGCTGCCGCGATCGCGTTCCACGTGCCCATGTACCAGCGCGATATAGGTCTTATGAATGCGGCGCGAGGAAAACAACTCTGCCAGCGCCGCGTGCGCGGCATCGGTCTTTGCCACCACAATCAGCCCGCTGGTTTCCTTGTCCAACCTGTGCACAATTCCCGGCCGCAGGTCCCCGCTGGTGGATGAAAGCTTGTTGAAGCGGTAAAGCAGCGCATTCACCAGCGTTCCGCGGCTGCGCTCATCGTCGTTTGCGCCGGCGCCCGCATGCACCATCATGCCTGCAGGCTTGTTGATCACCGCCATCACATCGTCTTCAAACACCACATGCAGCGGAATGTTTTCCGGCACAGCCTTGAGCGGCTCCGGGTGCGGCTCGCCGGTGATGACAATCTCTTCTCCGCCGCGCAGCTTGTATGATGCCTTGGTCTGCACGCCATTCATGCGCACATCGCCCTGCTCCAGCAGTTGTTGAACGCGTGAACGGCTCAAGCCCTCCAGTTGCAAAGCAAGATAATGATCGAGGCGTTGGCCGACCGCTTCCTCCGGCACTGTCAGCCTTCTTGGCTCACTCATGCGTCACCCCAATCGAGTTGGTTCCCTGCTCAATGACCGCGAGATTTCGCTTGAGCAGCAATGCAGAACCCATGAGTACTAGCAAAATGGCCGCGATCTGCGGACCGTCAAGCGTTCCATTGAAAAATTCGCCACGCCCTTCGCGGTCGCGCCAAATCTCCGTGCAGTAGATGGCGGCTCCCATTGCCATCAGCCAAACGCCGGCCACTTCTCCGCGTTGCTGGCGTTGCGGAAGCCACATCAACAACACAAACCCTATGGTGAAAAAGGCCAGCGCGCTGTAGGCCTGTACCGGATGCAGCGCAATACCCATCGGCGCGCCGCTCCATCGCTCTGCAAGGGGATCGGTGTAAGTCACAGCCCAGGGCATGGAGCAGGGTGTTCCAAATCCTGCACCTGAGAGCAAGGCGCCAATCTGTTCAAATGCCAACCCTATGGCAAGCGGAGGCGCTGCAGCGTCAGCCACCGCATCCCACTGCATGTGTTGCCATCGCACGTAGAGCGCGGCCGCTGCCAGTGCACACGCCGTCCCCATTGCCGCCAGCAGAGGATGATGCACCATGGCCAGCCCCAGCAGCCAATCGGGATGCGTACGCACGAGGCTCCAGTTCACTGCGACAAGCAGCACACGCGATCCGGCAAGGGCGACAAAAAGCGACAGCACGGAAAGATTCCACATATGCTGCACGGGGACTTTTGCCTTGCGCGCCGTGCGTTGCACCAGCAGCAAACCTGCCAGCACGCCCAGCGCGGCAAGCGCGCCATAGGAGGGAACGATTAATGCGCCAAATTGGAAAAGTACGGGATGCACCTGAGAAGAATAGCCTCTGAGGGCAACAGATAGGTAGAAGCCGACCCACGGGGCCGTGAGCAATGCGCCGGTGAACCCGTCCTAAGACGGTGGAGCTCTCCGCGGTTCATTAGGCATTCCGGACTGGCGGACACGGCACACAGAACCGATTTTTCGAGTCGAGCCCCTGTTCAATGAATGTTGGTTCAACCGACGTTGATCGCCACACCTGCTTTGCAGGTCGGTCTCTATTGCGGATAGTAGGGTGGGCCGCGGAGTTTTGCAAGTCTTGTGCGGCATGGCCGAGTTGTGCTAGCGCAAAGCACCCTTTGAATCAGCACACGAATAGTGCATCGGGAATTACTGATCGTCAGTGTGCAAATCAATTCCGGTTGACGAAATTGCGTTGCGGCTACGAACCTGTTTTGCGATCGGCGTCGAGCACTTCATCGAGCAGTACATTCAGATCTTTGGCGCGCGCATGGCCCTGCTTCACGTCCAGCCCATTGGCGCGCTGCGCCTGCGCCAGTTCATCGGCAAAGTTGAGCGCGGCCAGCACCGCCACGCGCAGCGAGTCCACGGTCTGCCCCTGCGAAGCCACGGCGCGCATCTTCGTGTCCACACTCTCCGCGAGGCGGCGAATGTGGTCCGGATCCTGTCCGGTCAGGTGGTACGGCTGGTCGTAAATCGTGACGGTGGTGTAACCGTCAGCTTGAACAGGTGGATTTTTTGCCATGTAGCCTCACAGCTCCAGGGAATCGAGTTGCGACAAGAGCTTCTCCACGCGCTCACGCACGTGATCACGCTCGGCACGCAGCGAGCGCACTTCTTCCTTCAACTGCTCGGCGGCCGGTGACTGCGAAGCCAGTTCCGCCTCCGCCTTTGCGGCGCGTTCTTCGGCGGCGGCACGAGCCGCACGCTCCTGCTTGATCGTTTCAACTGCGCGGCGCACACGTTCTTCCAAAGCGGAAAAATCATCCACGGTCAACGCCAGCGCTTCAGTTCCTGACTGCAGGTTCATCCTTGACTGCTCCTTATCGGGGATCTCGGTCAGTTCGGCCTCCCAAAGCAACTGAGACATGCAACACAACCTCCGCACCGCAGTCCTTGCGGTGCAAGTATAGTCCAGGTGTGTATCGACCTCCATGGTGATACACCCTAAAACCTGTGAACAAACGGGCTTCTAACTGCGCAAACGCGCGCCCGCTGCGCCTACGGCTGCCACCACTTGCGCATGGAAGGCCTGAAGCTCCTCATCGCGCAGCGTACGGTCCGCCGCCTGAAATGTCACGCCCAGCAACAGCGAATACTCCTTGCCGCCGCGCTTGGGATCGCGAAAGACCTCGCGCGCACGCCAGTCCACGAGTTCCGGAAGCTGAAGTGCGGCGATGGCCTGGTCGATCTTTTCCCACGAGATGCTTGCATCCAGGACAAGGGAAAAATCGCGGCGCACTGGCTGGAAACGGGAAACCTCCCGCGCAGCCGGTTTGCGCAGCGGCAGTTTGTACAGGCGGTCAAGATAAATCTCGCCCACCAGTACGGCGTCCTTCAGCTTGCGTGCCGCTGCCTCATTGGGATGCAACTGGCCGAACCAGCCTACGGTTGTACCGTCCACGTTGATGCGGGCGGCGCGATAGGGATGAAGCCACCTGGGCATGATCCCCGAATCGGCCGGGAAGCGATCGAAGTAGACGGTGCGTGCCTGGAACTGCGCGGCCACCTGTTCGACTACGCCTTTTACATCGTGGAAGTCGATGGCACGCGGCGCATGGAGGGCCGACTGCTCGGGGACGGTTCCGGCGGCAACGAAGCCAAGCGCCGGCCGTTCTTCGACTTTCTCCGTGCTTCCGCTGAAGACCGTGCCCGCCTCAAACAGGCGCACATCGCTTACATCGCGATGGAGATTGCCGGCGACCGCGGCGAGCATTCCTGGAACCAGTGACGGGCGTAGAACGCCGGCCTCTTCACTTAGTGGATTGCCAAGTGGAACCACTTGCCCCGGCTGCGGCGCTGTAAGCGCGGCTTCCGCAGCAGAGCAGAAGGTGCTGGCAATGGCTTCGTGAAATCCGGCTGCGCGCATTGTGTTTCGTACGGCAGCCTCTGCCGCTGCCCAGGGCAACGCCTGCACACCACCGCCAAATGCAGGCAGGGTGTTCGCGAAGCCGTTGTATCCGTAAACGCGGGCGACTTCCTCAATGAGGTCAATTTCGCGCTCGATATCGAGGCGCCAACTGGGCAGCGTCACACTCCATACGCCGTCGCCGGCAGGTGCGAGCCCGCAACCGAGCGCGACCAGAATCTTTTCGACCATGGGAGCGGCAATGCCTTCGCTGTGGACAGTTGTCCCGAGCATGCGCTGGACTTCAGACAATGCGAGCGAAACCGCTGCACGAGAGTTGGTTCGGGCTTCGACTGCGGGGACTCGCACATCTACCAGGTCGCCTTCTATATGTCCGCCGAAAGCCAGCAGAATCTTCGAGACGATTGCCGATGCGACCGGCGCTGCGTTGAAGTCGGCGCCGCGTTCAAAACGATGGCTTGCGTCCGTGTGCAGCCCGTGGCGGCGCGCGGTGCGACGGACGGCGATTGGATCAAACCATGCCGCTTCCACGAGGACGTTTTTTGTTTCGGCTGTAATCATCGAGTCCCAGCCGCCCATTACACCGGCTAAAGCCAAGGGTTTTGCGTGGTCGGCAACGATGAGGTCTTCCGGGTCGAGTGTGCGTTCGATGCCGTCGAGGGTTTTGAGCTTTTCGCCTTTGCGGGCACGGCGGACGATGATGCCACCTTCTAGCTTGTCGAGGTCGAAGGCGTGGGTGGGCTGGCCCATCGCCAGCCAGCAGAAGTTGGTGGCGTCGACGGCGCTCGATATCTTCTTCTGTTCGAGCAGGTTGAAGTAGGTCTCGACTTCGGCGCCGGGATACCAGTCTTTGGTCTCCGTAACGGTGATGCCGCGCAGGACGCGTGCGGTAAAGCGACCACAGGCGTCAGTCGCCTCGATCTTTACATCGAACGGCTTCGCGGATGGCTTGGCTTCGGGTAGTGAAATATCCAACGGCTTCAAGGCCACGCCGTAAATGGCTGCGGCCTCGCGCGCGACGCCGTAGTGATTCATGGCATCGACGCGGTTCGTCGTGATGTCCATCTCGAAGAGTGAACCGTTTCCTTCGCCGAGCGAGTAAATGCCTTCGACCGCAATGCCGCGCAGGGTAAGGTCTTCGGCGAGTTGTGCGTCGTCGACGGGCAATTCGGGCAAATAGCTGCGTAACCACTTCGTCAGAATCTTCATGCGAACTGCCCCAGGAATCTCATGTCGCCGGCGTAGAACTGGCCGATTTCGCTGATGCCGTACTTCATCATGGCGATGCGTTCGACACCCATGCCGAAGGCGAAGCCGGAGATCTTTTTCGGGTCGTAGGCGGGCTGCTTTTCCGCGGCAAATGCGAAGACCGCAGGGTCAACCATGCCACAGCCGAGGAGCTCTATCCAGCCTGATTGCTTGCACTTGCGGCAACCCTTGCCGCCGCAGAAGATGCAGCTAATCTGCACGTCGGCCGAGGGCTCAGTGAACGGGAAAAAGCTGGGGAAAAAGCGCGTTTTGACGCTGGAGCCGAAGAGAGCCTTCATGGCGTGGTCGAGCGTGCCCTTCAGGTCGCTGAACGTGATGTTGGTATCGACGCACAATCCTTCCACCTGGTGGAAGATAGGCGAGTGCGTGGCGTCCTGCGCGTCATTGCGGTGGACCTTGCCGGGGATGACGATGCGGACGGGCGGCGGCTGCTGCTCCATGGTACGCATCTGGACCGGTGACGTGTGCGTGCGCAGCAAGAGACGATCGCGCTGCGAGCGGCGTTCCTGGTTGGCGACGACGAGGGTGTCCTGTGTGTCGCGTGCCGGATGGCCGGGTGGAAAATTCATGGATTCAAAGTTGTAGAAGTCTGTTTCGACTTCAGGGCCAACTCCGACGGAGTACCCCAGCGCAGCGAATACATTGACGATCTCATTCAGTGTCTTCGTAATGGGGTGCTCGGCGCCGATGAGACGGCGCGTACCGGGGAGGGTAATATCGATGGCTTCGGCAGCCAGGGCGGCATCGCTCGGACCTGCGCCGGAGGCCGACTCGAGCAGACCTTCGACCAGCTCTTTCAATACTTTGAAGCGCTCACCGACGGACTTCTTGAAGGCGGGCGGGGCTGCCTTGAGGTAACGGCTGCTGACGTCATTGAGCAGTCCCTGCTTGCGCCCGAGCCATCTGAGGCGAAAGTCTTCCGCGCCTAATGCGGACGCATCGTCCTTGGCCAGGTTCTCCAATGCGGAGAAGGCTTTAGCGAGTGAGTCGTCGTCGTAGGACTCTAGGTTGGGTATGGTTTCGTTCGACATGCGTAACCCTCAGGATAAACCACTCCTGCGTGGGACGACCATCGCATGGAGCCGTCCACCTGAGCGAGACAGCGGTCATGAAAAAGCGCGCAAAAGACGCCCAAACTGGACAACTCCAGGAAAAATTGACCCACTACTTGCCAGGAATCAGAGCGATGAAACAAAAGCGATGAAGCCGTCCGGTGTTATGTGCCGAAAAAACCGGAAATTCTGGTCAAAATGCGTTCCGCAATAGTTGCTTGTTCAGTAGGAGTCAACTCTAACTTGAGGATGCAATGAGCTAACCTATGCACTTTGCACAGGGAGAACGGGTAAGTGCGGGAAAGTTCCGCTCAGATTGGGCGGGCAAAGAATTAAGGGTGGTTCTGCCTTTCGGCTCTTGCGCACTTGCTCCCCATACCGCCCCCGCATTACCCTTAAGTCATGTACGAGGACTTTCACGTCACCGATCGCTGGAGCGGCGAAGACCTGCACTGCCGCTGGAAGGCCACTCAGGTCGCAATCGCCACACGCCACGCCGACGCCGTCGACATCCGCTTCGACGTCAATGGCCGCGCCATCTGGGTCGCTCTGCCCTGCACCGCATGGGTCGAGCAGAAGCAGCGCTCCGGCAAAGTCATCACCGACCAGATCGCCATCCAGGTCGCCGGCCGCTACCTCAAGCAGCTCATCGAAGAGGGCTACGACGCGCGCCGCGAAATGTACACCATGAGCGTCCCTGAAGTTCTCACCCACATCGACGCGGTCGTCGAAGAAGGCAAAAAGGCCGGAGAACTCCCGCGCCTGCCAGTCGGCATCGACGCGCTCGTCTAGCTCAACATCCGCGCCATCCGCCGCAACAAGGGCCGCGTCTGCACGTCGATACAGCCTGGTACCCTGCCCGATAACTTCCAGTGGGCCGAGGGCTACACCGAGCGCTACGGCCTCATCGATACCCGCTTCCGCAGCCAGAAACGCACCATCAAAGACGCAGGCCACTGGTACAGCCGCGTCGCCGCCTCCAATCGACTCAACGTGTAAGCCAATCGCGATCAGGGAAGCAATCTCCCGAGCGCTCAATGAGTGATTTGGCGATTTGGCACTCTTAGACACAGCGAGACGGCATTCTTCATCAGACCAACTTGGGCCAGGAATGTTGTGGTAGGATTCTCGCACCCCCAGCAATATTCCCCCACCAGGGCTCCAATGCTTCAGCACCAAACTCAGGAGAATCACACATGCCCAAAAGCCTTGGCAGGCAGGCTGTTGTTATTGGAGCGGGAATGGCTGGCATGCCGGCTGCCCGTGTGCTCGCTGA
>JAGWSG010000069.1 GCA_028876335.1 Acidobacteriota bacterium | reverse complement strand
GGCGGCATGGTGTTCCACACGTTTCCGCTTTTGAGATGTGTGACGCCCATGACCAGTTGGCAACTCTGCGCGCCCGCCATGTGGATGTACTTGAAGACGGTACGCTGATTGGCGTTGTCCTGCGAGCCGAGGTCCATGGGGGAAGCGTCAGCCTTGCGGACGAGTGTGGTGGGATGCGCCGCGTGCGCTGGATAGCTGAGTAGATAGTAGACAGCGGGATTTGCGGGATCCTTGGATGTAAATTCGACTTGCCTTACGCCGCGACCGAGGTAGAGGCAGTCGAGATTGTCGATTGCGTAAGCCTGACCGTCGACGAGGATGGTGCCGTGTCCGCCGATGTTGAGGGCGCCCAGTTCGCGGCGCTCAAGAAAATGGTCTGCGCGGAGTTGTGGGAATGAGGGAAGGGGAATGGTTTTCTCGAGTGGAGACGCAAAGCCCACTACTGCGCGGTCTGACTCGACATAGGCGAGTTGTAATTCGCCTGGAACGCAGAGCGCATCGAGCAGGAAAGATTGGCGTAGTTCACGCGCGGGCATGGTGCGATAGCGAACGATATCAGTGCTTAGACAGGTCTTCATGAAACGTGCTCCGAACTATGTTTCAGGTGCTGTTATGGCTGCTGAAGAAGCCAGTGGATGAACTCCTGCCCACCAGCAAAATTGTCGTAGCCTTTTTCGAGGTTTCGGCCATCAGTGTATTCGTTGTAGATCCATGGGTCAGTGACGGCGACGACGGTGCCCTTGCCGTAGCGTGCCGTGGCCATGAGGATGTCACCATTCCACGTGAGCAGCGGCTTTGCATTACCGGAGAGGGTGAGCGAACATGTGTCTTTCATAAACAGCTGATGAGGCTGGGTGAAGAAGCCTTCTGGTTTGGTGAGGAGCATCTTACCCATGTCATGCTGGCGGCCGATGACGTGGTGAGTCAGAACGTTGTTGAAGTGTAGGCCGAATTTGTCGGCGAGCAGATCGAGGTGGGGAATGTCGGCGTTATCGCGGTCGTTCTCCATGAGGATAAGGATGCCGCCGTTGTGGACCCATGCTGCGATCTGCGCGGCATCGGTTTCTGTCATGTAATGCGGGTGGGGATTTTTGGCGGTATTGTCGGGCGAGACGATGAGATAGAAATCTGCTTCTTTGAGCTTTTCAGTTGTGGGAGCGGTGGTGAGGGTTTCGGTTTTGACGCCGCGATTGCGGAACATGCGGCCGAGCAGCCAGTAACCATTGTTACTTAGATCGTTCCACTTGTAGTGGTAGAGAACGTTTTGCCCTGCTGCGTTTTTGTGCGTCTGACTGTTGTACCAGGCGTCAAGCAGGATGGTTTTACCGAGTCCCTTGAAGCCGTCTTTGGCATTTTCCATTTCCGTGGAGGCAAGCAGGAATGCTCCGACGCCCTTTGGGTCATTCGTGAGGGCTGGAGCGGAAGTGTAGTCAGCGTAAGAGCCTTTGACATTGGATGAACCGCCGAGACCAACGGAAGGGGCTGTGTCGGTAAGTGTAAGGGAGTCAGCGGGGCCGGACTGAACGAAGTGCTTCTGAATGCCGGTCCAGGCACGGTCGGCGTTGGCCTGATAGCGGCGCGGCAAGTAGCCAAGGCGAATGGCCTTTTCGAACGCATAGGTGAACATGGACGAGGACGAGGATTCGAGATAGTTGCCCTTGTCTCCGGGTCTGTCGAGCACCTGGTACCAGAGGCCGCTGTGAGGGTCCTGCGCGCGCGCGACTGCGGCGGCGGTTTGCTGGAGGATTTCGAGGAGTTTTGCGCGGCCGGGATTATTTGCCGGGTAGTACGGCAGCGTGTCGACGAGCGCCATGAGATACCAGCCATTGCTACGTGACCAGAGCGTGGGCGAATGGCCGGTTATCTTGTCAGCCCAGGCCTGCTTTTTGTCTTGGTCCCATGCGTGATAGAGGAGGCCCGATTCAGGGTCGCGTGCGTGTTTATCCATGAGGACGAACTGACGCGTGACGAGGTCGAAGTCACTGGGCTGTTGAAAGGTTGCAGCGTACTGCGCGAGGAATGGGCCAGCCATGTACATGTCGCCGAGCCCCATCTGATTGGTTGCGGACTTTGATCGCCAGAAGCCGCCGCCCGAGGTTTTGGGCTGAGCGATGAGTTGATCGTGGAGTTTTTTTGCGGCGAGGAAGTAATTCTCTTTCTCAGTGACCCCGTAAAGCTCAAGGAGCTGGCGTCCGAGGAGAATCTGCTCAAGCGAGGACCGGTTCGCGTCATAGGTGGCGATGGTCCCATCCTTATCTACGAAAGAATCGACCGAGTCTTTGACGTAATGGTAGAAGCGCGGGTCAGCCGTATTGAACCAGACGGCATCCATGCCCTGGAGCAGAATTCCGAGGGGGTAATTCCATTGGTTAGTCTGGCCGGCGGACGCGATATGGCCGTTGGGCCAACGTTGCATGGCCGCGTTGGCCACTTTGACGGAGAGAAAATTTGACTGCGCATGGGTAGCCGCAGTGGTATCCATCACGAAGACGGCTGTGAAAGCAAGAAGGGCAATCGAGAAAAATTGGCGAGTCCTGTGAGGAATAAACATGATGCACACCTATTACTGACTTAACACAAGGTTTGTATCAGAATCAGCGGGGTATGTCTTGGATTTGAAGTGCATGTATTGCGGAGAGCGGTACGCCGGGTTATTGGGGAAATTGACGTTCGTCATTAAATTTGCGACGGGGACGCAAGCCGGAGCGACTGCGAGCAGGATAAGCTGGAAGAATCATGAGTCCGACCCCGCAACAACCGCAAATGAATCTGGAGCAGGCTGACGACTATCGCGAGACCTATGCCAACAGCGTGCAGGTGCGCGTGAGCGTCTGGGATTTTCAGCTTGTTTTTGGTCTTGCCTCGAGTGACAGCCCGGATAAGGTGACTATCCGCAACCACCAGGCGATCTACCTTAGTCCACAACAGGCCAAGGCGCTTTGGAACGTGCTGGGCCAGAACCTGGCGCAGTATGAGCAGGCCTTTGGCACGCTGGCACTGGAACCACAGAATCAAAACTTTCCGCAGGGGCCAGTGAACTAATCGGTTTGCGCTGATTGCGCAGGTGATTGTGCCGATAGGCGGAGCTCTGCGCTGCCAGCGGCAAACTGGTTTACGAAGAGGAGTATTCTTTGCAACTGTCACGATGGCTGCAGCCACGCAGAGATGCGCCGTTGCCGACGTGGATGATCTTTTCGGTCATCTTTGCTGCGCTGTATGCGAGCCACGCGACGCTGTTGAACCTACCCTATTACTGGGATGAGGCAGGCTACTACATTCCGGCGGCGTGGGATTTTTTTCGTACGGGTTCATTGATTCCGTTTACAACTCTGAGCAATGCACATCCACCGCTGCCGAGTGTCTATCTGGCGCTATGGTGGAAGGCCTCTGGTTTTCTGCCGGCAGTGACGCGCGAGGCTGTGCTTTTGATTGCGGCGCTTGGTCTGCTGGGTGTGTGGCGGCTGGCGCTGCGTCTGACGGGGCGCGTTTCAATCGCGTTCTGGACGGTTTTACTCACGGGACTTTATCCCGTGTGGTTTGCGCAGAGCACTCTGGCGCATGCGGATATCTTTGCCGCAGCTTTCGCGTTGTGGGGTCTGGTGTATGCGCTACCGGAGGAGGACCGCAAGCCATGGGCTGCGGCAATCTGGTTTACGCTGGCGGCACTGTCCAAGGAAACGGCAATTGCCATTCCGGTGACGCTGGCGGTATTGGATGCATGGTCTGCGATGCGCGGAGCGGAGGACGGACGTGCAGAGCGGTGGAAGGAAGTCACGTGGCTTTTGTTGCCGGTTGTTCCGCTGGCGGGCTGGTATGCGTGGCACTACGCGAAGACGGGCTTTCTCCTGGGGAACGCTAGTTTTTTGCGCTATAACGCAGAGGCCACGCTGAATGGGACACGCATTGCCGCGGCGCTGTTCTATCGTGTTCTGCACCTGACGGCACACATGAACCTGTTTGTGCCGGTGGCAATGGCGCTGGTTGCGCTACTTTTGCCTGTGCGGGACGATGGGCGTGGAGTTGAGCGGAGTGGGATAGATAGCAAGCCATTCCGGAAAATATTTGTGCTGCTAGCTATGAATGCGGTGCTTTTCAGCGTGCTGGGTGGTGCGCTGCTTACGCGGTATCTGCTGCCGATGTATCCGCTGGTGCTGTTGCTGGTGGTGAGCACATTCTATCGGCGCGTTCCTCACTGGGGAGGCGTGGCGTTGTTTTCGGCTGGCGCGTTTGTGCTGGGGATTTTTGTGAATCCGCCTTATCGATTTGCGCCGGAGGACAATCTTGAGTACGCGCGGGTGGTGCGCCTGCATGAGGCGGCGATTGCGCAGTTACAAGAGCGCTATCCGGACTCAGTCGTCTTGACGGCATGGCCAGTGAGCGATGAGTTGACCAAGCCGGAGCTGGGATATGTGAAGGAGCCGTTTAAGGTGGTGCCGCTGGAAGACTTCACCGCTGCGCAGATTGAGCGTGCGGCACAGGAGCCGGAGAAGTATTCAACGGCACTGGTATTTTCGACGAAGTACGATCCTCCACGATTGCCCTATCTGATGGGACATGCGGGTGAGTCGGTTGCTGAGACTTATTTTGATTTGCATCATGACTTGCCGGCGCGCGTGATTGCCAAGCGGCTGGATGGAACACTGGTTTGGTATGGATATAGCAAAGGCATGTGGGCGGGAGTGATTCGTTTCAATCGTCAGATTGAAGCAAAGTGGATGCCGGTGGATGGGCCGCGCGCACCTCAGCAATGAGCCGGAACGCATCCTATAATCGATTTGTAGTGAAGGCCTCCTTTTCAATTCGAATGAAGAAGATGCGCAGGTTTATTTTTGTGGTCTGCGCGGTGACTTGCCTTGTGTCTGGCGTGCGAAGTATGTGTGCGCAGACAGACGATGATGGGAATGGCGGCAAGGGACGAATACTGCTGGTATTGCCGTTTGACAACCGCACGGGGCAGCCGAGCCTGGAATGGATTCGTGAGGCTGCACCGGAGATTCTGAGCAGCAGATTTGCGTCTGCGGGATTTGCACCGATGAGTCGCGCAGACAGGATGTACGCGCTCGATCATCTGGGATTGCCTGAAAGCTTTCAGCCTTCACGCGCGAGTGCGCTGAAACTGGCGCAGACGCTAGACGCGGATTCAATTGTGGTGGGCAGCTATATAACGGACGGCGGCGACCTGGTGGCGGAAGCACGCGTGGTAGATGTGCCGCACCTGAAGATCAGTGCACCGGTGACGGCGCGCGGCCCCATGCGGTCGATGATCGATATCTTCGACTCGCTGGCGTGGAAGCTGACAAAGGTGATGGACCCAGGATTTGGCGGGAATGAAGGGACATTTGTTGCAGCGGGCAGGGGGTTAAGACTTGGTGCGTTTGAACAATATATCCGCGGAATTACAGAGACCGACCAGGCGGAACGTTTGCGTCATCTTCAGGCCGCAGTGAAGCTGAGTCCGGACTTTGCGCCGGCGTGGCTGGCACTGGGACGGGAAGATTACGCGGGCCAGAAATACACGCAGGCCGCAGATGCTTTTGCGAAGGTGGGGCGCAACGATGCCGGGTCGCTAGAGGCGGGTTTCTATCGCGGACTGTCGCTGTTATTTTCAGGTCAGTATCCTCAGGCTGAGACGGCATTTGCTGAAGTGGCCCGGATCTTACCGCTGGCCGAAGTGCTGAACAACGAGGGAGTGGCAGAGAGCAGGCAGGGCCACGATGGAACGGAGATGTTTCGCAAGGCACTTGCGGCCGATCCGAATGTTGCGGATTACCACTTTAATCTGGCTGTGAGTTTGAACCGACGAGGACTGAAGACGGATGCGATTGCCGAACTGCAGCGGAGCCTGAAGCTGCGACCCAACGACAGCGAAGCGCAGGATTTGCTGGCGGAGTGGAAGTCTCCGCCAGCGGCAACGGTTGCAGGAGCGGATGATGTTCATGCCGACCCACTGGAACGTATTGTGCGCACGTTCGATGCACGAGCTTTCCGGCAGGCGGCGGTGATGATGGACAAGATGGAAGAGGCTCGTCTTGCGGAATTGCCCCCACGCCAGCGGGCTGAGAAATTGAGCTCACAGGCGGAAGAATATCTGAATCGCGGGCTGATTCTGGAGGCAGAGCGGCTGTATCAGCAGGCAGTGACGGACGATGGATCACTGGCTGAAGCTCATGCGGGGCTTGCCGCGGTAAGAGAACGTGCAGGAGATGTGGCTTCTGCGCGAAAAGAGGCGGAAGCGTCGCTTGCGCTGGGGGGAACCGTGCAGGCTTACCTTGTGCTTGGACGTATCGATCTGGCGGCAGGGCATCTGGATGAAGCTGGAAGGAACGCAGCGCAGGCGTTGCAACTTGACCCGCGCAGCCGAGAGGCGCAGGATTTGAAGCGGCAGATTGACGCGAAGGCGGGCAAGTAAAGACGCGCGCGAAGAAGTTGCCGGGGGAGTGAGCCATGCGCGTGAACTTTCGTGGATTGGTTGTTGGAGCCGCTGCAATGACGGCTCTTTACCTGGCGATTCCCTTGGCGGCTCAACATACTGTTGTGGACAAAATGGTCCTCGACGACACGATTCAGCCGGTTAGCGCGAGCATGCTGCTCCGCGCGATTCATCAAGCAAACAACGACGGATCGGCCGCTCTTCTGGTGGAGGTAGATACGCCGGGTGGTCTTCTGACTTCAACGCGCACGATGGCCGGCGCGATTCTTGAGTCGCATGTTCCAGTGATTCTGTATGTGTATCCTGCCGGCGCGCGTGCCGGTTCAGCCGGGTTCTTTTTGCTGGAGTCCGCCGATGTGGCGGCGATGGCACCGGGAACCAATGCAGGCGCGGCGCACCCGGTGGTTGAATTTGGTGGCAAGATGGATGACACCATGAAGCAAAAGGTTATGAACGATGCGCAGGCATTTTTGCGTTCGTACGTGACCAAACGAGGGCGCAACGCGGAGGCCGCGGCGGCAGCGGTGGAGCAGTCTCACTCGTATACGGCGGAAGAGGCTTTAAATCAGCATTTGATTGATGTGATTGCGCCGAATGAGGCGGAGCTGCTGACCATGCTGGATGGACGTACGATCACGCGCATGGACGGGAGCAAGCAAACGCTTCATTTAGCAGGCGCGCGGATTGAGACGATCAAGCCATCTCTACGCGAAGATTTGCTGGGATGGCTGGTGGATCCGAATATTGCCCTGCTTCTACTTTTGGCAGGAGCACTGCTGATCTATTTGGAATTTAACGCTCCGGGGACGATTGTGCCGGGTGCGCTAGGCACTCTGATGGTACTGCTGGGGATTTTTGGACTGAATCTTCTGCCTATTCGCTATACGGCGGTGGCGTTGCTGATTGCGGCGATCGTTCTGCTGGTACTAGAAGCGAAGTTTGGTGCGCACGGAGTGCTGGCAATTGCAGGAATTGCTTGCCTCATGTTTGGAACGCTGACGCTGGTGAGCGCGCCAGTGCCGGAGCTGCGCGTGAGCCCGTGGATGGCGATTGCAGTGAGCGCGGCATTTGGTGGAATCACGGTGTTTCTGCTGCGGCTGGCTGTTCGTGCCAGGCGGTTGAAGGCAAAAAGCGGTCCTGAGGCGCTGGTGGGTCATATGGCATCGGCGATGGAGCCCCTGGACCCAGAAGGGCATGTTCTGGTGGAGGGTGAAATTTGGCTTGCAGTTGCAGCGGAGCCCATCGCCGCGGGCGCGAAATTGCGAGTAATTGGGCACGACGATATGCTGCTGCGCGTGGAAGTGGATGCAAGGCAGGAAGCCGCCGCGCACTAATCGCGTAAGGCTGCGGGAGTACAATCCCTGCTGGGAGGGAGACCTATGACAGACGGAAGTCTTCCGGTAATTGTTGCCATCGCAATCGTTGTTCTTTACTTGCTCAATTCCATCAAAATCTTGCGTGAGTATGAGCGTGGCGTCATTTTTCGACTGGGCCGCGCATTGCCTGTGCCCAAGGGACCTGGCATCATCCTGGTATTCAGACCGTTCGATCAGATTGTGCGCATCAGTCTGCGGCAGGAGGTGCTGGAAGTGCCGCCGCAAGATGTCATCACGCGCGATAACGTGACCATCAAGGTGAACGCCGTGGTGACGCTGTATGTGGTGAATCCGAACGACGCGGCGATCAAGGTAGCCAACTACGTGTACCAGACGTCCCAGTTTGCGCAGACTACGCTGCGGTCTGTGCTGGGCGAGGTGGAACTCGATGAGCTGCTGAGTCATCGCGACAAGCTGAATTTGCGCATCCAAACGATCATTGACCAGAGGACCGAACCGTTCGGGGTGAAGGTGACGTCTGTGGAAGTGAAACAGGTGGATTTGCCCGAGCAGATGCTGCGTGCGATGGCTAAGCAGGCAGAGGCAGAGCGCGAAAAGCGGTCGAAGATTATTAATGCGGAAGGCGAATTCAATGCTGCCCAGAAACTGGTGGATGCGGCAAAATTGCTGGCAGAGCAGCCCATCACGCTGCAACTGCGGTACTTGCAAACATTGACCGACATTGGCGTGGAGAAGAATACGACGATTGTTTTCCCCCTGCCAATGGAGCTTGTGACCATGCTGAACAAGATGACCACCGGCATGAAGGTTAAGGAGTAAGGTACGGAAGTGCGCTCGCGGACTTGCGCCGAGACACCAATTGGAGTTGTGATGGAGTTGAGGTTGTAAATGCGTGGTGTATTTGAAGAGCGGGAATTCAATGAGGTCAGTGGGAGCGGCGATAAGGAACTAACGCTGGGACCAATGCTACTGACCGCTCTGGGTGTAGGCTTGCTGGCGCTGTGCGGAGTTTGTTTTGTCGCCGGCTATGCAGTTGGACGCCGTGCTCCTGTGGTGGAAGTGAAGCCAACGCCAGAAGCTTCCGTTCCGCCGGCCGTTTTGAACAATCCTTCGCTGGGCAAGCCTACCGCTATACAGGTAAATGCGCCTGGCGCGGGCGCTGCGGCAACCAATATGCAGACATCAACACCTTCGGCGCCAGTTACACAGCAGGCGAGTCCACTGGCGCCCGTAAGTTCGCCGGCAATGGTGACTGTGCCAGTTGCGGCGCATATAACTCCTCAAGCAACAGCGAGCCAGCCTATTGTGCGCCCTGCCTTGCCAGTACAAACTTATGCAACTCAGGGATCTGTGCAGCCGGCAATAAATGCGCCGAGCGGGATTGTGGTGCAGGTGGCGGTGGTTTCACAACAGCAGGATGCCGATGCACTGGTGAATGCCCTGCGGAAGCGTGGGTATTCAGCCTCTGTGCGCCGTGTGCTGGGAGACCAGATGCTGCACGTGCAGGTGGGGCCGTTTGCCTCGCGCACAGATGCGATGACAACTCGGCAGAAACTACTCGACGATGGCTACAACGCCGTGGTGGAGTAGCCGGACAGTCGCAGGAACTTGCGCTTCGGAATCATCTGCGCATCCACTCGGGAAGACCGGATGCAATCGCGGCGCGCATGTCTTCCATGAGCTCTTCACGCGATGAGAATTGAGCAGGATAGAGCGGCGGATGGAATACTATATGCGCCGTTCCCGGGCGGACCCGCAGGCTGCCTTTGGCCATCATCGTCTCCGTGCCATAGATCGAAACTGGAATGCAAGGTGCACCGGCGTCCATTGCGAGATAGAAGGGGCCCTTCTTGAAGGGCAGCATGCGGCCATCTTTGGAGCGCGTGCCTTCCACGAATGTGGTGATGTGTAGACCTTTTTCAAGAACTGATCTGGCGATGAGCGCACTTTCCTTGGCGGATTCGACGCGACCATCGCGGTCGACGGGTACGAATTCGCCGAGTTTCATGCCATAGCCGAGGATGGGAATCTTCATGAGAGAGCGTTTGAGGAAGACAGACGTGCGGCCCGGAATATGCGGTATAAGCGCGGGCGGGTCGAGATTAGAGACGTGATTCGACATGAAGATGCATGCCGTATGGGCAGGTACGTGTTCAAGACCGGCGATGACGACGCGAATGCGCGCGAGACGGAATGCAGCACGGACGATGGCCAGCGAGACCGTGTAAAGAGCGTTTGCATTGCTTGAGACGAGCGTGAATGGTATGAAGATAATGCCGGCGGGCAGACCCAACGCGACGATAACGAAAAGCAATGTAAATGCGGCGATCATGCCGAGGCTTCAAAGGCGCGTACGGCAATCTGCGCGGGAAGTTTTTCATAGATGCCGTCGAAGCCGCCATTCGAGAGGATTGCGACAACATCGCCGGACTGAAGCTGCGGAACCATGCGCGCGAGAATTGTTTCCACGTCAGGGTAAAGATGTGCGGGAGTGCCGGCTGCGTTGAGGGCGGCGACAACCTCTTCAGGATGCAGGCGCTCGGACTCGTGGATGCGCTGTTGCTGATAGACACCCGCAAGAACAACCTGATCGGCGAGGAGCAGGCTTTCGACGAGTTCACTTTCAAGTACCTTGCGGCGGAGCGTGTTGGAGCGTGGCTCAAGAACAGCCCAAATGCGCGCGCCAGGATATACGGCACGAAGGGCACGGAGTGTTTCGCGAATGGCGGTGGGGTGGTGCGCGAAATCGTCAATGATGGTGATGCCATTGATGAGAGCTCGCACTTCTAGGCGGCGCTTGACGCTCTGGAAGCTAGAGAGCGCAGCGACGATTGAAGTCTTTGGAATTCCAAGGCCGAACGCGAGGGCCGCAGCGGCGGTGGCATTGAGTGCGTTGTGTTCGCCGGCGACATGCATGGCGAGATCGGACCATGGATTCCCGTTATGCCAGAGATCCCATGTCATGAAGGGTGCGCCGTCGCGGCTTTCTTGATGCAGGTTGTGAATCTGCCATTCAGAATCAGGTGAAAAGCCGTAACGTTGCACGGGGCAGAATGCATTGGCAACACACTCTGTAACGTTCTCGCTGCCGTCGAAGGCTACGATGAGACCTCGGCGTGGAACGAGATTGACGAGACGCTTGAATGCGGTTTTGACGGCATTGAGGTCCGCGTAGATGTCTGCGTGGTCGAATTCGACGTGGGTAAGGATGAGTGCGTCGGGAAAGTAGTGAAGGAACTTGGGCCCTTTATCAAAGAAGGCGGTGTCGTATTCATCGCCTTCAAGGATGAAGGTGCTGGTGTTGCTGAGCTGGAAGCTGGTGCCGAAATTTTCGGCCACGCCTCCGATGAGGAAGGACGGCTCGAGCGCCGGATTTTCACGCGCGGCGACCTGATAGATCCAGGCAAGCATGCTGGTAGTGGTAGTTTTGCCGTGTGTGCCAGCGACAACGAGCGAGTTGCGGCCTACCAGGAATTCCTCTCGCAGGAGCGCTGCCATGGAAGTGAAGGGCAAGCGCTTGTCAAGGATGTGCTCCACTTCAGGGTTACCGCGGGAGAGCGCGTTGCCGATGACGACGAGATCGGGGGCGGGGTCGAGATTGGATTCCGAGTACGGCTCCATGACAGGAATGCCGAGTGCATGGAGCAGGTCGCTCATGGGCGGATAGGCAGCACTGTCTGATCCTGTGATGCGATGACCACGCAACTGCAGAAGGCCCGCGAGAGAGGCCATGGCCGTGCCGCAGATTCCACTGAGATGAATGTGGCGAGGAGAGGTCATACACGTACCGCCGGTTTCAGAATACTCAACGTGGCAGCTTCTGAGGCATCGAGTTGCGCAGGTACCCCAAAAGTAAGCGTTACGTTCGACCTCGAGACATGTCCGGAGCGCAAACCGATTGCAATGGGGCCGGGGAAATCACTGAAAAAGCGAAGAATCACCTGGTCGAGCAGGTCAGGTTCGGCACCGGGAGAGGCGCAGTCAAGCATCTCGCCGAAGATGATGCCGGTGACGTTATCGAACTTGCCCGCTGTGTGAAGCTGCCAGAGCATGCGGTCAATCTGATAAGGCTTTGCGCCGACGTCTTCGAGGAAGAGCAATTTGCCTTCAGTATTCGGCTCCCACGGGGTGCCGAGCAACGATGTGATGATGCTGAGGCAGCCACCATATAGAGTGCCGGTTGCAATACCCGGCTTAAGGGTGCGAAGATCTTCTGCTGTTGCAAGTGAATAGGGCTGACCGGTGAGAGCTGCGCGCAGGCTGGGCAGATGAACGCCGTCTTCGAGATAGAAGTCTGCTGCGATCATGGGGCCGTGAAAGACGGGTAGACCGATGCGGTCGAGCAGGTGTAATTGGCTTCCTGTGAGGTCGCTGTAGGCGAAGAACGGTTTGGGATTCCGGCGGATAAGCTCGAGGTCAAGATTGGGAAGCAGGTAGTTGGAGCCGTAACCACCGCGGACTGCTGCAACGATTTGAGAATCAAGATCGGTGAAGGCTGTGTGGAAATCAAATAATCGATCAGCGGGTTCGCCTGCGAAGAAGAGCGGACCGCGGATTTGCGTATGTACGGCCGACGACGGCTTGAAGCCGAGGGTACGGAGCCGATCCATGCCGCGCGAGAAGCGGTCATCAAGCGCGAAGGATGCCGGAGAGATGGCGCAGATTGTCGCGTCCGGGGGCGGCGCCGGGGGACGAAGCAAAGGGACAGATATCTGCGGCGGAGGCATTGCTAGTAGGCTTCTCCTCGTGCGATGAGTGTGGCGGGGCCAGTGAGGAAGAGGCTTTCGCCAGGACCGTTCCAGCGCACGGTTTGCGCGCCGCCTGGCGCAAGCACTTCAACTTCCGATTGCGCATTATGCACGCCGATCATCGCGGTTGCCGAAGCGGAGGTTCCGGTTCCAGAAGAGGAAGTGGGGCCGACGCCGCGCTCGAAGATACGAATGGCGACGAGATGAATTGGTTTGGATTCGCTGCCGAGGATGTGAACGAACTCGACGTTGGTCTGGTCAGGGAAGTCGGGGTGCTGGCAGATCTCAGCTCCGATATCTTCCCAAGGCTGATTGTTGATGGAGAAGTCGAGTGAGGCCAGTGCTCTCTCGGTGGACTCGAAGGGGCGGTCACCGCCCAGGAGATCGAGACCGGAGCGCGGCATGACGACGACAAAATGAGGGTTGCCCATGGAGACGTAAATGCCGTCGATGGCTGTGCCGTCGGACAACTCGACGGTGCGCTCTTCGAATTCTGGCTCACCCATGTCTGTCGTGATCAGAGTCATGACGCCGTCGATATTGGAATCACGGAATTCTTCTATTGTGCATTCGCGAGGCCCCGCGTCGGTCTCAATGGTGAAGATATCGCCGGGCTGTGCGCCCTTTTCTTCGGCCATCCATGCGGCAACACAACGTGTGCCGTTGCCGCTGATTTCGGCAATGGAGCCGTCGGCATTGCGCAGATGAATACGGCCGGAAGTATCGCTGAGCCATTGGAAGTATTCGACACCGTCGGCGCCTATGCCAGTGTTGCGTTCGCAGAGACGCTGGGTGAGGATTTCGAGATCGTCGCCGCGGACTTCGTCCAGAGGGACGATGAGAAAGTCATTGCCGCAGGCGTGTGCTTTGGTAAAGGGAATCAAACGTCCTCCGAATTGCGGAAGGTGAGCGGGCGGCTCACGCAATCAACTAGGTCAAAATGTTTCTGCCGGCATGTATATCTGCAGGAGAGTTCTCAGAGCGATGCTATCACTGCGTGGGTGCTTTGTTGAGACTGATATAGAGCGAGGCAGAAGGCTGGCCAGGTGTGTGGAATTGGCGCACCAGGCGGAGGCATTCTGGGTGCTGCTCGACGGCGCGTGCGACTTCATCGCCGTCGAAGGCCAAGACGATTGAGGCGTGATTGGCAGGCGCGGTGAGAGCACGTTCCCACGTGTGAAAGTCCCCTTCATTGATGGTCTGGTGGAGGGGGATGCCGGTGAGCGCGACGAGCATTGGATCATAAGACGTATTCATGAGGATTTCCGCGCCGGGATGATTGGCCAGAAGTGCACGCAGAGTAGGCGGAATTTCGCTCTCGTAGGCCAGACGTGAGCGGACGTTCCAGGTGCCTTCGACATAAGTAAGTGGACGGTCGGCGAGAATTTTCCAGGAATTCCACGCGATAAGGGCGAAGGCGAATGTAGCGGCAAGCGGTTTGAGCGAACTCCGGTATGTCTGCGCTCCTCGTATGAATCCAAAGACGGCGAAGCCGATGCCGAGGGCAAGGGCGGGAAGGAGTTCCATGCCGTAGCGCGTGTTGTAGTACGAGTGCGGCCACCAGACGGGCAGGAAGATGGGCACCGACCCCCACGCGATGGAGTATGCGTAAAAGGGAACAGGTAGCCAAAGAAGGAGGGCCCACGTGATTGCACGACGGCGTGCGATGAACCATGCGTAAAGCGTGCCCATGAGGCTGATGACGAGCATGGTGTTTGCCCAGGCTTGTGCGGCCGTGTCCAATTCCGCGCATTTCATAAAGAACAGGAACGAGACCCATGGATTGTGCCAGCCGGGATGTGGCGGGCCAGAACCTGTGGAGGTGCGGGCTTCAATGGCTGCGGCAGAGTAGGGGCCGCGTGCGAATCCGAGCCAATCGCCGAAGGCAATTTGGTTGTAAGCGAACCAGAATAAGGGGGCGGCCACAACCAGTGCGCTTGCCCACCAGAAGCTGCGCTGGCGCAATTTGCCGCGACGGAGAAGAACTATGCCCATGCCTGTCCATGCGAGGAGGGCGAGAATCCAGCCGTCGTAGCGGGTGAAAATTGCTGCGACTAATGCGAGAGCGACCAGCCATTGGAGGCGATTGGTACGTAGTGGTGCGGAATCGAGAGACAGTCGCCACTCGACGAGCCAGAGCGCTGTCCAAAGCATGATGCAGAGGAAAAGCGGCTCGGTCATTGCGGTGGTTTGCAGGTACAGCAGGTTGGGATTGAGTGCGAAGAATGCCAGCGCCGCAGCCGAAGCGGCAGGCGTAAGCCAGTGGCGGGCGAGGCCATACATTGCGATGCACGAAGCGAGATATGCAAGTGCGGAAGGGATGAGGCCGGCTATGCCGTTGGCCCACCAGGAGTAGACGGCGACGAAAGGGACCATCAGAATATGTGGCAGGGGAAGCCAGACGGAGCCGAGTTGCTCGAAGCCGGGCTGATGGGAGTCAAAGGTACGGCGGGCGATGTGAAGGTGGGCGACTGCGTCGCCATAATTAAGCATGGCATTGTGTTGCCAGCTCCAGCAGGCGGCCATGGCCGAAGCGACCGCGCAGGCGGCAAAAACTGCCCATTGTTCTGCGCGGCGCATCGGCTGATCAGTCAAGGTGCGTGAGCTCACGGAACTGGTTGAAACGGGCTTCGATCTCGTCGCGAGTGAGCGCCTGCAGGCGATCGGTGCCGAATCGCTCGACGGTGAACGACCCCATTACGGAGCCGTAGAACATGGCGCGGCGGAAGGTGGCGAAATCCAAATCTTTCTGCGAGGCAAGATAGCCGAAGAAGCCGCCAGCAAAGCTGTCGCCTGCGCCGGTTGGATCAGTGACCTGCTCAAGCGGGAAGGCGGGCGTTTTAAAGCACTCTGTGCGATGGGTGGTCGAGGTTGAGCCGTAAAAGAGCGTTGCGCCGTATTCGCCGTGTTTCACAACGAGCATGCGCGGGCCCATGGCCATTACGGCGCGCGCGGCCTGGACGAGATTGTTGTTCCCGGCGAGCATGCGCGTTTCCGTGTCGTTGATGAGCAGAATGTCGAGGCCTTTGAGGACCTCGAGCAATGCGGGCTTGTGGTCGTTGATCCAATAATTCATGGTGTCGCCGGCGACGAGCTTAGCCTGCGGTGTGGCTTCCCGCACGCGGCGTTGCAATACGGGATCGATGTTGGCAAGGAAGAGGAAGTCTGAATCGGCGTAGGCCGCCGGAATTTTGGGCTCGAAACCGGCAAAGACATTAAGGTCGGTCTGGAGGGTTTTGGCTTCGTTGAGATTGTCGAGATAAGAGCCCTGCCAGAAGAAGCTTTTACCGGGAGCGCGTTCAATGCCGCGAATATCCACGTTGCGGGCAGCAAAAACGGATTCTTCGGTGGGACCGAAGTCTTCTCCGACGACGGCAATGACGCGGACGGGGGAGAAGAAGCTGGCAGCGAGCGAGAAGTACGTGGCGGCTCCGGCGAGACAACGCTCGCGGCGGCCTGCGGGAGTTTCTACGGTGTCAAATGCGACGCTGCCGACGACGGTAATGGGCATTCTTTTTCCTCGATCTGGATTGGAGTGTTGGTGACTAGCCGAGATACTTGCCGAAGAGCAGTTTTACTTTTTCTCTGGTCGCTTCGGGGATGAGGTCCTTCTGTGTGAGAACTGCGAATTGCGCTGCGTTCACGCATCCGCAGGTACGTTCCGCCGGCACGGCGGCAACTGCAGCTTTTACGACCTTTGCAGCGTTGTCCGCGTTTTTGTGGAGCACAGCGACAATTTGCTCGATTGTGACCGAATCGTGATTTGGATGCCAGCAATCGTAGTCTGTGACCATGGCGACGGTTGCGTAGCAAATCTCCGCTTCGCGCGCGAGCTTGGCCTCCTGCAAATTAGTCATGCCGATAACGTCGGCTCCCCATGAGCGATAGAGGTTGGACTCGGCTTTGGTGGAAAACTGTGGGCCTTCCATGCAGACATAGGTGCCGCCGAACTTACCGATGACGCCAGCAGTTCCGCAGGCGTCTGCCGCAGTTCTGGCTACTGTTGAGCAGACGGGATCGCCGAAGGCAACGTGGCCTACAATGCCTTCACCAAAGAAGGTGGAGACGCGGTGGAAGGTGCGGTCGATGAACTGGTCAGGCACCACGAAGTCGGTGGGCTTGTGCTCTTCCTTCAATGAACCAACGGCGGAGACTGAGAGGATGCGTGAGACGCCGAGCGACTTCATGGCATAAATGTTGGCGCGGAAGTTGAGCTCCGAGGGCAGAATGCGGTGGCCACGGCCGTGACGGGCGAGGAAGGCGACCTTGCGGCCTTCGAGTTCACCGAGGACGAATGCGTCCGAAGGGTCGCCGAAGGGGGTTTCAATCCGCTCCTCGTGAACGTTGCTGAAGCCGGGCATGGAGTAAAGCCCACTACCACCGATGATGCCGATCTCTGCCTGTGCCAAGTGCGCTCCTCAAGTTCGTGCATGGAATTGCACGCAGAAATAGAGTCTCAAACACTTCAGTATAAAGGCACCCGCGGTGCGGCAGATGCTCGCGGTTCACTCACGAGGGATTTGCAGTGAGCGACGTGAAGGTATTCCGGAACTAGTTTGCGATGGTGGAGCGAAGTGCGGTGGCAACGGTTTGCTGCGCGGCGTCGCGCAAGGCCCAGCCGGCAATAAGGAGGCTGGGTGCTGCGACCTGGGGTGCGGATTGGAGTTCGCCGAGCGTGGTGTGGAATACGAATTGTTCGGGCTGTGCTGCGCGGGAGACGATTGCGCACGGGAATTCCGGTGGGAGACCTTCGTTGAGCCATTCAAGTGCCAGCAGGTTGAGGTCGCGGCCGGGCATGTAAACAACCCGCGTGGCATCTTCCTTTTCGGGTACCGGCGCATTGTTGTGCGACTGCGCGTGGTGACCGCTGGAGAAAGTGAGGTTGGACGCGGCGTGGCGGCTTGTGAGTGAGCAGCCAAGCGATGCTGCCGCGGCGAAAGCTGCAGTGATCCCGGGAACAACTTCGTGGGGAATACCTGCTTCGTCAAGCGCCGCCATTTCTTCGGCAGCGCGGCCGAAAATGAGCGGGTCGCCGCTTTTGAGGCGGACAACGCTGCGGCCGGAGCGAGCGTGGTCGATCATGAGGGTGTTGATCTCGTCCTGGGTGATGTTCTTTTTGCCGCAGCGCTTGCCGACGTTCTCGATTTCAGCACTGGGGAATGCGAGAGCGAGAATGGCGTCAGTGACGAGGTCGTCGTGCAGAATGACATGCGCGGATTGAATAAGGCGCACAGCTTTCACGGTGAGCAGATCAGGATCACCCGGACCAGCGCCAACGAGATAGACCTTGCCTGACTCTGTGGGCGTGTGGCCGAGTTGCCGCGTAGCGCATAGTGGTGAATCGCAAATCTGTCGATGAGCAAGTTCGTGAAGCAGTGCTTTGCGAGCTTCGCCGGCTGGATGGATTGCGAGAACTTCTCGGCGGAGCGCGCCGAGTTCGGTAAGCCAGACACCGAGGTCGGCGGGAAGCTGCTGGTCGATTTCGCGACGAAGCCGTTGTGCCACGGCTGGACTTTCACCAGCAGTGGAGATGGCAATCTGCAACTCTCCGCGTCGGACAATTGAGCCGAAGTAGAAGTCGCAGTGCGGCGGGTCATCGGCTGAGTTGCAGAGGATACCGCGCTCCGTAGCGAGCCGATAGACCTCCGCATTGACTGCGGGATTATCTGTTGCGGCGATGACGACGAACTTGCCGTCGAGGTCGGCTGGATCGAAGGCTCGCTCGGTGATTGTGAGTCTGCCTTCTCTGGCGAGTTGGCGAATTTCAGGACGGATTTCGGGCGAGACGACGTGCAGACGGACGCCTGTGGTCATGAGGCTGCCAACTTTCTCAAGCGCAACATTGCCTGCGCCGACGAGGAGCCCGGGGCGATTGTCGAGCTTGAGGAAGAGGGGAAGCAGACTCATAACTTTCTCCTTGTTTAACCGGCAACTCCGTGAGGCACGGGTCCGGCAGGCACATCCCGTTCGGCTTCTTCCACAATCTCGCCGGCCAGCCAGCCACGTAGCTCTTCGTTTGTGTGGCGACCAAACCAGTGACGAAGGTTTTCCTGCGGGGTACGGCTTGCCAGATACTGGCGCAGCAGGCGCTCAATAGCTTCTGGGACCAGCGGCGCAGGGCAGCGGTAGCCTACCGGACGCGCGATACCTGCATGTTTGCCAACTGCTCCGCCTAGGCAGAAGTAATACGCATCGATGACTTTACCTTCGTATTTAATCTTCTTGCCTTCGATGCCAATGTCCGCGATCCAGTGCTGTCCGCAGCCGTTTGTGCAACCAGTTACGTTGAGCCGGAGTTCCTGGTCGAATTGCGGAAGGCGGCCGTCAAGCTCATCCACAACCCAGCGTGCGAAACCCTTTGTTTCAGTAATTGCCAGCTTGCAGAATTCAGTACCAGTGCATGCGATGGCGCCACGCCAGAACATGTTGCCCTCAACCGGGAGCTCGATTTTTGCGAGTTCACGAACGAGTTCACCCGCTTTTGCGGTGGGGACATTGATGAATACGAGATTCTGCGCGACCGTGAAGCGCAGGTCGCCGGATCCGTACTTTTCTGAGAGTGCAGCGGCAGCTTCAAGCTGGTCGCCGGTCAAGCGACCGCGCAGAACGCTTGCGCCCACATAGCTCAGGCCATCCTGGCGCTGTGCGTGGACGCCGACGTGGTCGCGATAGACGTCGTCGGGAATATTTTCCTCCACGCCAGGAGCAAATTTGACGCCCATACGAGACTCGATTTCGGCCAGGAATTTTTCAGCGTTCCAGCCTTCGCGCATGAAGAGGTATTTCATGCGGGCGCGGTCGCGGCTTTCACGCAGCACGGTCTGGTCACGGAAGATTTGAGCAATGGTGCGTGCAACGGTTGCGGCCATATCGGCCGGAATAAAAGCGTCGAGACGAACAGCAAGATGCGGCTCGTTGGACAGGCCGCCACCGACGCGCACGGTGAAGCCGACGACGCCATCACGCACGACTGGTGTGAAGGCAATGTCGTTAATCTCCGGGTGGCAGCACCAGGTGGGGCAGCCGGTCACGGCGATTTTGAATTTTCGCGGAAGGTTGTAAAAGGCTTCATTCGCGGTGAGGTCTTTGGCAATCTCGACAGCGATAGGTGACGCATCAAGGAGCTCTTCCTTGTCCACACCGGCGAGTGGGCAGCCAGTCACGTTGCGGACGACATCGCCGCAGGCACCTTTAGGAGAAAGACCTATGGAGTCGAGCGCGTCGACGACTTCTGGAAGGGATTCAATCGTCAGCCAATGGAGCTGCAGGTTCTGGCGCACGGTGATGTCGACAAGGTTGCGGGCATATTTCTTGGTGATCTCAGCAATGACGTGCGCCTGATGCGCGGAGAGGATTCCGTTGGGGATACCAATCCGCAGCATGAAGTATTCGGTTGTGACGCCCTCTCCACCCTTGCCGCCGGTGACTCCGGCGCCGTCTCCCTGTGTGTAAATACCCCACCACTTGAAGTAGAAGCCGGCCCACTCCGGGAGTACGCTGCCACGGCCCTCGCGGGCAAACTGGCGCACTTCATCAAATGCTTCCCAGGGATTTTTCTCGCGCTTGAGGCGTTCTGACTTCTGTGCTTTGGTCTCTTTTGGCTGAATCTTGTTTTCCATGACTCCTCAAATTTGTGGGGAACTTCTTCGTGAAATAGAAAACCCGCGGCAGTGAATCTGCTACGCGGGCGAACAGGAAACTTGGATAAATCAGGGGGGCTACTTGCTCCCAAAGTCACCTGCGCGCTCGGCAAAGCGTACAGCAGCGACAACAGGTGCACATATCCATAGATCGATATTGGCAGGCATTAGCCCAAAATGCAACCCATCATTCGTGCTATTCGGCAATCCTCCCGGTACCTAGAGCGGATGGCGGAATTCCTGTACATATGTGGCCGCGATACATGTGTCAAAACTGACACGGTGTGGACAAATCGCCACGGATTTTGGCTTATATATTCCGCGTAAGTCATTTGTTTGCAACATAACTTGTTTGGCGCACTGCCTGCAAAAGGTATGGACACAAGCGAATTGCGAATGCGGAGGGCGAAGACAATGACGAGCTTGATGTTCAGCAAAGTGGCAATGGTGGTGGTTCTGGTGGCTTTAATTGCGGTACAGGCAGCGGCGCAGGAGCCGACACTGGCGGCCCAGCCTAATCGGGAGATTGTGGTGAGCTTGCAGGATCGCAAGCTGGCTTTGGTTGAGGACGGCCGGGTGGTTAGGGTGTTTCGCGTGGCCGTGGGCAAGCCTTCCACGCCAAGCCCAGAAGGGACATTCACGATCCAGCGCCGTGTGAAGAACCCGATTTACCAGCACAAGGGCGTCGTAGTTCAGCCGGGTCCGGGGAATCCGGTGGGGACGCGCTGGATTGGGCTAAGCATCAAAGGCTACGGCATTCATGGGACGAACGAACCGCATTCGATTGGCAAGGCTGCTTCGCACGGGTGCATTCGCATGGGGCGGAAGGATGTGGAGGAACTTTTCTCGCTGGTGCGCGTGGGGGACACGGTGGAGCTGATTGGCCAACGTAATGAAGAGACAGCCCAGCTGTTTGGCGGCGAGGTGGTACCAGCGCGGGCTGTTGTGGAAGAGCCGGTGTTGACGGCGCGGATTGATACGAGCAGGGCAGAAGAGCTGTCACTGGCGAGAGCCGCACAGTAACGGAGGTGGTGGCGATGACTCTGATTTCGGATGCGATGAGCGGAATGGGAGCGGTGCTGCTGCCGGTGGCGGCCGGACTGCTGCTGGAGGAGTTGACGTTCGGAGGGCTGGTCCGGCTGTTGCTCGCTCCGAGGCCGGTAGCCGGTAAACGTAGGGAGCGCAAAACCAATCGAGGAGAACGGTGATGCTGACGTTGAAGTGGCTGTTGATGCTGGCGGGAGTGGTGATGATGGCCACCGCCTTGGGAGTTCCAACCTACAAACTATGGATGCGGATGCAATGGATGCGGCGCAAGGAAAGTGGTGACGAAGGAAAGGCAATGCCGGAACCGGAGCCGATGGAGTGGCGGGGTTCTGTCGCGTTGGCGATTGCGGCCTGCCTTCCTATGATGGTGG
This sequence comes from Acidobacteriota bacterium, assembly GCA_028876335.1. Classification (GTDB taxonomy): domain Bacteria; phylum Acidobacteriota; class Terriglobia; order Terriglobales; family Acidobacteriaceae; genus Telmatobacter. The sequence goes on along the minus strand of JAGWSG010000069.1, from coordinate 27,090 downwards.
CGCAAAGCATTGTGGTGGTGCCGAGCGGAATGGGGGGCGTGAGGATAAGCCAAGTGGGTGGGACCCTAGCCGGTACGTTATATCCGGGAGTGCATTTTGTGACACCAATGATTGACCAGGTGGAGATGTTCGATCTGCGTGATCACCTTTTCACTGCGGGAGCGAAACAGGGCGGCGAAAAAGCTGAAGTGAAAAAAGCGGGACTGGATGTGCAGTCGCGCGAGGGTTTAGATATTGGCTTGGGCGTCACCGTGCGCTACCGGCTGGATCCGAACAAACTGGCCAGTGTGCAGTCGCATTTGCCGCAGCCGGCAGATACGCAGATTGTTCCACCTGTTGTGGCTAGCGCATGGCGCGAGCTTTCGCCGGCATATACGGTGAGAGAGATCTTTTCAACCAAGCGAGAAGAGATTCGCGCAAAGGCGGCTGCAATTATTTCAAAGAAGCTGAGCGCGGATGGCATTGTGGTGGAAGAGGTGATGCTGTCGGATATTCAACTTCCGCCGGAGTATGCCAAAGGCATGGAGGACCTTCTTCTTAAGGAGCAGGAGGACGACCAGCTTGATGTGCAGACGCAGATTCAACAGAAGCAGGTTAAGATTGCCGAGCTGCAGGCGGCTGCCGAAGCCGCGCAGAAGGTGAAGCAGGCAGAAGGCGACGCTAAGGCGCGAGTTGTGGAGGCTAAGGGCGAGTCAGACGCGATGCAATTTACGCTGCCGTTGAAGCAGAAGCAGATTGAGCAGAGCAAGCTGGAGGCTGAGGCTCGCAAGGAGGCAACCATTCAAAATGCGGAGGCCGATGCGCAGGCAAAGGTAATTGACTCAAAGGCAGAACTGCAGAGGCGCGATTTGCTGGCGCAGGCGGAGGCGAGCCGGATCAAACTGGTGGCGGCGGCCAATGCGGACAAGATGGCGAGCGAAGCGGCCATTCTGGACAAGTCACCGCTGCTGATTAACAAGATCATTGCCGAGCGCCTGTCAGACAAGATTCAGATGGTAATGGTGCCAAGCGACAGTAAGTTCTTTTTCGCAAGTGACGTGTTCAAGAATATGGAGAGCTCACCCTTTGTGAAGCAGGGGATGAATGCGGAACAGGATCCTTCACAAAAGACGGGCAATTGATTGAGATGCGCGCGCAAGACGGGGCGGTGCCTTCTGTACCTTAAACGAGGTGCGGGAGCGCCGCTCCACCAAAACATGAGCAGAAAACAGGCGAACGATATAATCCGCGCAAATGCAGATGACGGAATCTCAGAGATGAAATTGAGCGGAGCAAGACGATACTTTTGGCTGGCAATGGGTATTGCATTGGTCGCCGCGCATTTTGCCTGGGGTGCTCCCGGGCCATGGGATGGACCAGCGGCGAAGCTTGCGGAGCAGGTGGCCGGCATTTTGGGGCCTGGGCAGACGCGGTTGACGGTGGAGAATCGCTCGACGATTGCGGTGGCGGATGTTGCAGCGATTCGTTTGCTGTTTGAGCTCGACTTGAAATCACATGGGATTACGATCTCCGGTGCGGAGAGTGCGAATGCGCTGCGCCTGACGCTGAGTGAGAATGCGCGCGAGCGGCTTTGGGTGGCCGAAGTTGTACAAGGAAACCAGAGGCAGGTGACGATGGTGAGTCTGCCTGCAAGACCAGCTAAGAGTGTGATGCGTGCGGGTGGAGTTGCTTTGCTGAGTGAGACACTTCTACTGACGGATAAGCCCGTATTGGGAATGATTGAGTCCGGTTCGGGCCTGGTGGCGTTGGAGCCGGATCAGATTGTCTATTTCTTGCGCGGGCCGAATGGTTGGACAGCGTCAGCCCATGCAGCGATTGTGCAACACGGGACGATGGCGCGGGATCCGCACGGAGCGCTGAAGAGCGTGAGTGGAGGATTTGCTGCATGGCTGCCGGGCGAAACGTGTACAGGACAAACCGATAGCGTAGGCGGAGCCGGAACTTTGATTGCGCAGTGCAACGGCAATGACGACCCATGGCCCGTTGCGGAAATCGGCCCAATAGCGACCGGTGGTGCGCAGTTGAAGGCTTTTTACAATGCGCGGCGCAATTTCTTTACGGGAGTTGTAACCCCGAATGTGGGAGTGGAACTGCCTCCATTTTACTCAGCTGCGCTGGTGCCGCGCGCCCTGGGTGGCGCGGCTCTACTGATTGGCGGAATCGACGGTAAGGTGCAGTTGGTGGAGAACAGTGCGCCGCGGCCGGTGAGCGGAACCCGCGATTGGGGATCGGACTTTGTCTCGATAACGACCGGATGCGGGCTGGGTGCACAGGTCATAGCATCGAGTTCCGGCGCGGCGGCGACGGATAGCCTGCGCGCGTATGAACTGCCCGCATTTGAGGCTGTACCGGCGAGCGCTCCTCTGGCGACGGATGGTGCAGTTACGGCGATGTGGACTGGCTCCGATAACAAGAGCTTGTACGTAACTGTACGGCGCAGTGCAGACCAGTATGAGGTGAACCGTGTTACGGCGAGTTGTAATTAGTCGCGGAGTGTTGCTTGGGATGCTGCTTGCGGCAGCGCCGTGCGCACACGCGCGTACGCGGCCAGCATATGGCGGTACGCTGCACGTGGAGATTGCTGGAGATCCATGGCAGCGTGGAACGGGCATTGCGCGGCGGCTGGTAATGGATGGGCTTACGGACTTTGATGCGGCGGGCACTTTGCAACCGGCGCTGGCGTTGAGCTGGAAGTCGGACAATAACGATCATCGATGGCAGTTTCAGCTGCGGGCCGGAGTTGTATTTCAGGATGGCACTCCGCTGAGCGCTGCCAATGTAGTTGCATCGTTGAATGCGGATTGCGGTGATCACTGCCCGTGGAATGCCGCTCGCGTGCTGGGAAGCACAGTGGTGTTTACCGGCGAGGCAGCAATGCCGAACCTGCCTGCGTTGTTGGCAAGCGATGAATTTTTAATTGCACTGACAGCGAAAGCGGACGGTTCGACACCGGCTGGCAATATAGGCACCGGGCCATTCCGGGTGACTGGTTTCGCAAGCGGAGTTCTGCAGATGGCGGCGAACGATAATTGCTGGCGCGGGCGTCCGTATTTGGATGGGGTGGAGATTCGAGTGCATCGCGCCGTGCGTGACCAGTGGCTTGACTTGAGTGTGGGACGCGCGGATGTTGTGGAGGTTCCGCCGGAGATGCTGCGACAGGCGCGCCAGCAGCGACTGAATGTGGTGGCTGCGCAAGAGGCGCAACTGCTGGAGCTGCACGTGGACGGAAGCAGAGCGCTCGCGAACCCGATGTTGCGTGGGGCAATTGCAAATGCGGTGGATCGAGCTGCACTTGCGAACGTGATTTTTCAAAAACAGGCAGAGCCAACAGCGAGTCTGTTGCCGGAAGATGTAAGCGGCTACGCTTTTCTTTTCTCAACTACCCGGGACATGAATGAAGCATTTCGGTTGCGCGGTGGTTTGAACACGCCGCCTTTGTTACTTAGCAGCGAAGGTGGAGCTGCGATGCAATTGGCCGCGCAGCGTATTGCACTGAATTTGAAAGAGGCAGGCTTCAATGCGCAGACAACAGCTGCGGAGGGACGGCAAGCTGACCTTGCACTGCGTATCTTGCCGATGGAAGCACGTAAGCCGGCTTATCTACTGGCACTGTTGATGCGAGAAGGTGGAGAAGTCGCACCGCAGGGAGCGGAGTATGGTTCGTCGACGGAGCTATACAGAACTGAAAGAGATTTTCTGGCTTCACACACGGTGATTCCCCTGCTTTATTTGCCAAGAGCCTATGCCACCGGACCGCGTGTGCGTGAATTGGAACTTGATGTTGATGGTTCTCCGGATATTGCGGATACCTCCCTGGAGGACGCTCCTTGAGCCTGCGCCAGAGGTTATTGATCTTATTTTCCTTAACCGTTGCGGCATCAGTTGCCGCAGTTGCGTGGACAGTGCTGGTGCGCATGCGAACCGTTTTCGAGGAACGCGATCAGCAGGAGACAGCGCTGTTTGTCAGCCAGTTTCAACGTGAATTTCAAACTCGATCATCCGAGGTGGCGGCGTCTGTAGAAAGATTGGCGGTGAGCGACAGAGCCAGGTCAATGGCCTTCGAGATTGCGCAGTCGGATGATTCTGCACAATACGTGACGGCAGCTCAGACCATGGCGCAGGATGCGCAACTGGATTTTCTTGAGATTGTGGGGCCGGATGGAAATATGGTGAGTTCGGCTCAGTGGCCTGCACGATTTGGTTATCCAGAACCAGCGGTGAAAGCAGCACCGCAGGGCGCTTTCCTGAAGCAGGAAGAATTGCCCGACGGAAGTACGACCCTCGGACTTTTCGCTGTGCGATCGATTGGCAATGCTGCTCCTTCCGTGACTCTGATTGGTGGAGAGAGACTTGATAAGAATTTTTTAGCCGAGCTTCCAATTGCTCCTGGAATGACTATTGGGCTTTACACGATGACTGGGTCGAGCTCAGGCCAGGCTGCGACAGCAGCGATTCCCAGTTTTAATACCCGGCAACTGATCGGCGTGAACGGCAATATTGTTGGAGCAGAACAATATTCAACGTTAATTGAAAGGGCATTAAGGTCTGGAGATCAGACAAGCAGCATTCTCTATCTGACAAGCAGACGAGAAGACAGCGCCAATGTCACGGCGATTCCTCTGAAGAATGAAGCAGGCCAGGTGTTGGCAGTGTTGACGGTGGCATTGTCGCGTGCTGGCATGGTCGAGGCGCAACAGACGATTCGTACTACCGCGTACGGTGTGGCATCTGCTGGCATTCTGCTGGCGATCATCTTCAGCTTGTGGATTGCAGCGCGCGTGTCAAGGCCGATTGAGAGGCTTGCACAGGCAGCGGAGGACGTTGCGGAAGGGAATTGGGACACACGCGTACCCGAGGAAGGGCCGGGCGAAGTGGAAGTACTGGCGCAGAGCTTTAACCACATGACGGAGCAACTGAAGAACCAGAGTGAAAAGCTGGTGCAAACCGAACGTGTGGCTGCTTGGCGCGAACTGGCGCGGCGGCTTGCCCACGAGTTGAAGAATCCGCTCTTTCCATTGCAGATAACGGTGGAGAATTTGCAGCGTGCGCGTGCATTACCTGAAGCGGAATTCGACGAGGTGTTTCAGGAGAGCACACAGACGCTGACGACGGAGATCTCAAATCTCAAAGCAATCATTGGGCGATTCAGCGACTTCAGCAAAATGCCGAAGCCGGAGCTTGAGCGTGTGGATGCTGCAGAGATTGTGAGACGAGCGTTTTCGCTTTATTCCGGCGGAAAAGAGAACGCGAAGATCGACCTCAAACTGGATGTGTCAAGCGAACCGATGCCGCTTGAAGTCGATCGCGAGTTGATGCACCGTGCGTTGTCCAACTTAGTGTTGAATGCCATGGATGCGATGCCTGACGGCGGAATTCTGACGCTTGCTGCGCATCCAGTGGAGAGTGGGATTGAGATGCGTGTGGCCGACTCGGGCGAAGGACTAACGCAAGAGGAGTGCGAACGTTTGTTCACTCCGTATTACACGACGAAGCAGCACGGCACGGGGCTCGGACTCGCCATTGTGCAGTCAGTGATTGCAGACCATAACGGAACGATTGCGGTGGAGAGCCATGCTGGGCGCGGCGCAACGTTTATCATTACGCTGCCCAGGGCGAACGGATGAGTACAAAGGCGAACATTCTGATTGTGGATGACGAGGCGAATACTTTGGCCTCGTTGTCGCGTGCGTTTAGGCTGTCAGGTCATGAGGCTGTGGTGTGCGACAACGCGGCGCGCGCCTTGGAACTGGCGCAATCGCAGCCTTTCGATTTGATTCTTTCTGACGTGGTGATGCCCAAGCGCGATGGACTGGCGTTGCTGGAAGATTTGAAGAATGCGGGCATATCCGCGCCGGTGGTGATGATGAGCGGTCAGGCGCATATTGAAATTGCGGTTCGTGCGACGCGACTGGGCGCGCTTGATTTTCTGGAGAAGCCGCTTTCGACCGAGAAGCTGATGGTAACGCTGGAGAACGCACTGAAGCTCTCGCGACTCGAGGCGGAGAATCGCGACCTTCGCCTCAGAATTGGCAAGCACACACTTGTCTATTCGGGCGAGATAATGCGGCGCGTAATGGCGCAACTGGAGCGCGTGGCTGCCAGTGAAACGCGCGTTTGTATTTATGGTGAGACGGGTACCGGCAAGGAACTGGCTGCACGCACACTGCATGAAAAGAGCGGCCGCGCCGGTGGACCATTTGTCACGCTCAATTGTGCGGCGGTGCCGGCGGAGCTGATCGAAAGCGAACTTTTCGGGCATGAGAAAGGCTCGTTTACGGGGGCAACGCAGCGCCATGCGGGCAAGTTTGAGCAGGCTCATCGCGGCACACTGTTTTTGGATGAAATTGGTGATATGCCCTTGACGATGCAGGCGAAGTTACTGCGCGTGTTGGAGGAAGGTGAAGTAGAGCGCGTGGGCGGTGATAAGTCCATTCGTGTGGATGTGCGCGTAGTGGTGGCAACGCATCGCAATCTGGAACAGCTTGTGGAAGAGGGAGCATTTCGCCGGGACCTTTATCACCGAGTGGTGGTTTTCCCCGTGGAGTTGCCACCGTTGCGACAGCGCAATGAAGACCTGCCAGCGCTGGTGGAACATTTTGCCACGCAGGTGAGTGCACAGAACGGGTGGAAACCCGCGAATTTTGCTCCCGACGCAATGGACGCCTTAAAGAGGTATCGCTGGCCAGGGAACATTCGCGAGCTAAGGAATGTAGTGGAGCGTCTCTTACTTTTGTGCGATGAGGAAGTAACGGCTGAAATAGTGGAGATGGCGCTACCTGCCTTGCGCGGTGGAGTGAAGCTAATTAACCCGGACACGGTAACCACTGACGGCCCGCTGGCTGATCGCGTTCATGATTTTGAGCGAAACACTGTGTTGGCGGAACTGGAATTGCATGGCCGCAATGTGACCCAAACGGCAAAGGCGCTGGGTCTGGAGCGCAGCCACTTTTATAAGAAATGCCAACAACTGGGGATTGATCTGCAGTCGAGAGGGTAGCGCAATACAGAGTACATGCGCTGATTCGACGGGTCATTCTCGGGTAATTTTGTTGCATTGGGTAAATTAATTGCCATTTGCGCTTCGGGCGAACTATAAAACTATGCACGGAACAGGTGCAGTTGTATTCGCACCGAAAATTTCTCTGGAGTAATCCATGCAACGGCGTGATGCCTTAAAGTTAACCGCCATGGGGGCGGCAGCACTAGCTGTGAGCCACCCCTTACTGAGCCAGAAGACGAGTTTTCCAATTATTGATGCTCATATTCATTTGTTCGATCCAACACGTCCAGGCGGTGTGCCCTGGCCGACCAAGGACGATACCGCTCTCTATAAACCGGCCCTGCCCGACAGGTATGCTGCCCTGTCCAAGCCGTTCGGCGTAGTTGGCGCAATTGCGATCGAGGCCAGTCCGCTGGATACAGACAATGAGTGGCTACTGCATGAGGTGGAGAAACACCCGATTATGGTGGGAATGATCGGTGATCTAATTCCGTCCTCATCTGAGTTTCACAGAAGGCTCGATACGCTGCATGCAAACAGGCTATTTCTCGGCATTCGCTACGGCAATCTTTGGAACCGTGATCTTATGGCAGATCTGGAAAAGCCGGGCTTTGTGGATGGCCTGAAGGCGCTGTCGGAGGCCGGGCTTGTGTTCGAGTGCGCAAATCCCGACCCTCGACTGATTCGGGCAGCTCTGCAGGTGAGCGAACGCGTTCCTGATCTGCGCATTGTGATGGACCATATGCCGAACGCCAAGATACCTGACGATGAAAAGGTGCAGAAGGAATACTGGGCGAACCTGAAGCGGCTGGCGGAGAGCCCACAAGTCTACGTGAAGCTATCGGAGATTCCGGTGGTAAAAGACAGACAGCTTGTGCAGGATGCAGGCTTTTACGCGAAAATGCTTGATCCGCTTTGGAATACGTTTGGTGAAGATCATGTGCTTTTTGGAAGCGATTGGCCAAACAGCGACCACGTGGCTCCGTACGCGGCTACGTTTGACATTGTGCGCACATACATGGTGGGCAAGTCTCAGAGTGCACAGGAGAAGTATTACTGGAGAAATTCGGTTAAGGCCTATCGCTGGCAACAAAGAAAGAGCAACCAGACGGTTGCGTAATGCGATAAGCGCTCATATCGCAGAGATTCGAGGATGAATTGACTGTAACCGAAACGAATCCTGATCCGTCAAGCCACATAGCATCGCCGGTGGACAACAATTCTGCGCGCGCGACACTCGACCGGGCCGTTGGTCGCGCGCGCATGCGGCTTGTTCCGTTTCTTATGCTGATGTACGTGGTGTCGTTTCTGGATCGGTCGAATATTGGTTTTGCGAAAGAGCCACTACAACGATACGTTGGTATCTCTCCAGAAAGCTATGCACTTGCCGCAGGCTTGTTTTTTATTAGCTACTCGCTGTGCGGATTCCCCAGCAATTTGCTTCTACATCGTATCGGCGCCAAAATCTGGATGACCGTCATCCTCATCGCGTGGGGCACGGTCTCAATGGCGACCATGTTCGTGAAAGGCGATGCGTCTCTTTACTCGCTGCGGCTGCTGCTGGGCATTACAGAGGCAGGATTCTTTCCTGGCGTGATTCTGTATTTAACGTACTGGTTCCCAAGTCGCGTGCGCGGGCAAATCATGGGTCTGTTCTATATAGGAGTGCCGATTGCGCTGATCTTTGGAAGTCCGCTTTCGGGGTTGCTGCTGGAGTTGCATAACGTAGGCGGATTGCAGGGATGGCAGTGGATGTTTCTGATCGAGGGCGCCATTGCCGTGCTTGTGGGCATTGCTGCGTTCTGGTATCTGGATGACAAGCCTGCGCAAGCGAGATGGATGCCTGAGGAAGAACGGCAGGTGTTGATGCATGTTCTGAGTTCGGAGGAGAGTGAGAGGCGTGCATCGAGCCCCGGCAGGTTGCTGAAGATGGTGCGCGACAAGCAGGTGCTGCACTATCTGGCCATTTATACGTTGATTCAAATCAGTGTGTACGGTGTGGTCTTTTATCTGCCAACAGAGGTTGGAGCTCTCATTCATAAGTCCGCAGGACTCGAAGTAGGCGTTGTCTCAGCAATCCCCTGGATGGTGGCGCTGGTTCTGGTGTGGTGGCTGCCATTGAAGGCAGATCGATCGCAGTCTCATAGAAATCTTGCAGCGGGGGCAATGTTCCTTGGCGGGTCTGCCAGCTTTGTCTTCCCGACAGCTGGTCCGGTCCTGGGCATTCTTGCGTTGTCGATTGGCATTGCAACGTTCATCGCCGTGCAGCCGTTGTTCTGGACTTTTCCCACCGGATATCTGGCGGACCGCGCGGCCGCGGGTGGAATTGCCGTGATCACGATGGGCAATCTTGGGGGGTTTGTCGCGCCAAATGTAAAGGTCTGGGCCGATGAACATTTTCACTCAAGCAATGCCGGACTGTATCTGCTGGCTGGGCTTACGGTTCTGAATGCGGCCCTCATTCTGGTTGTGCCCAGGCAGAAAGTGCGAGTGGCTGATGCTGGCACCATGGATTTGGGTCAAATTGAATCGAAACAGGATGTCTAAATGGCGAAGACGAAAATTCGCAGTGTGCGTGCCTCTTATGTAAAGGGTGGAGGCGCGGATTATCACGATCAGGCGGGTGGCCATTGGATCGATGACCATATCGCAACACCGATGGCAAAGTATCCGGCATATCGCGCTAGCCGGCAATCATTTGGTCTGAATGTACTGGGTACCCTGGTGGTTGAGATTGAGGCTGAAAACGGGACAACAGGGTTTGCTGTCAGTACGGGTGGAGAGCCGGCGGCGTGGATCGTCGAGCGGCACCTCAAACGATTTCTTGTCGGCGCGAATGTGGAAGACATCGAAGAAATCTGGGATCAGATGTATCTGTCGACCGTGTTCTATGGACGCAAGGGGCTGGTCATCAATGCCATCAGTTGCGTCGATCTGGCGCTGTGGGATTTGCTGGGCAAGTTGCGGCAGGAACCTGTTTATCAATTGATTGGCGGAGAGGTGCGCAATGAAATTGTTTTCTACGCCACAGGCGCACGGCCCGACCTAGCCAAGCAGTTGGGCTTCATTGGCGGGAAGATGCCTCTGCATCACGGGCCCGCTGAAGGCGAAGAGGGGTTGAGCAGGAATCTGAAACTGCTCAGGGAAATGCGCGACCGTGTGGGAGAGGATTTCTGGCTAATGTATGACTGCTGGATGAGCCTTGACCTGACTTATGCGCAAAAACTGACTGGAGCGTGTGCGGAGTACAACCTGAAATGGATCGAGGAGGCGTTGCTTCCCGATGACTACTGGGGATACGCTGCTTTGAAAAAGACGGTGCCGCCGGGAATGATGGTGACTACAGGTGAACATGAGGCTACGCGTCTAGGTTTTCGTATGCTGCTGGAAATGGAGTGCGCGGATATTCTGCAGCCCGATGTGGGGTGGTGCGGCGGGCTGACCGAGCTGATAAAGATTGCAGATGATGCCGATGCGCGCAAGGTTCTGGTGGTGCCGCATGGGTCGAGCGTGTACAGCTATCACTTCACTCTTACCCGGCACAATAGTCCGTTTTCGGAGTTCCTGATGATGGCTCCAAAAGCGGACAGGGTGATTCCGATGTTTTCACCTCTGCTTCTGGATGAACCTGTGCCCGAGAACGGCCGCTTAAGGCTGGGTGACGCACCGGGTTTTGGTGTCCGGCTAAACCCTGCTTGCACCTTACACACGATTTGACGGTAAGGATCGCAGGAAATCCCCGATTCTTCAGCCTTTCTTAAGCTGCCCAAAATAGAATTTCGTAAATGCGATTTCTCGTTTTTGCGGCAATCTCGTTCTTAGTTTCCCTGTGTGGCCTTCGACAGGCATATGGGCAGGCTGCTGCGGCTGCGCCGAATTCTTTGGTGACGCTTGATCAGGCGATTCGTCTGGCAGAAGCTAATGAGCCGACCTATGCCGCATCAGTAGCAGCGAAGGAAAGTGCTCATTTGGACAGCCTGAATGCTCGCGCAACATTACTGCCGCGCGTGGATTTTCATGCTGAGGGGATTTATACGCAGCCAAGTCATTCAACTACCCCAGGCACACTTGCCAACTACTTTCCTCGGTTCATTGCCAACAACGATGTGCGTGAGTATCTAAGTCAAGGTACGGTGAATGAAACTTTAAGCCTAAGCCAGATTGGGAATGTGCGAAAGGCAAATGCGATGGCGCTACAGGCAGCGGCAGAACAGGAAATCGCACGGCGTGGACTTGTTGCAGCCGTGACGAGCCTGTATTTTGGCGCAGTCTCTGCGGAGAACCGCGTATCAATTGCTGACCAGGCACATGATGAGGCATTGGATTTCCTGGGTGTAACGCAGAAGCGCGAACAGGCCCGCGAGGCGGCGCACGCTGATGTTGTGAAAGCGCAGCTGCAGGAGCAGCAGAGCCAACGCGCGCTAGACGACGCGCAGCTGGCAAGGGAAAAGGCTCGATTGGAGCTTGGCATATTGCTCTATCCGGATCCGCGAACCCCATATCAATTGTCAAATGACTCGAATGTGCCGATCCTGGCGACCCGAAAAGAAGTTGAGCTGGCCGCCGCGAAGAACAATCCTCAGATGAAAAGCGCCATGGCAGCTTTAGATCAGAGCAGTGCGGGGGTCCTGGCTGCGCGCGGTGCCTATTTACCGACAATCGGGTTCAACTATACGTACGGAATTGATGCCCCCCAGTTGGCCGTATATGGACCAAACAATGTAAGGAACGCCGGCTATTCGGCGGGCGTAACTGTGGATCTGCCAGTTTGGGATTGGCTGACGACACAGCACAAGGTCAAACAGAGCCAGATTCAGCGCCATGTAGCGCGTGTGACCCTTAGCTCGACACAAAGACAACTGATTGCAAATTTAGACGAAGCATATAGCGAGGCGGTAACGGCGCGAAAGCAGCTTGACTCTCTCGACACGAGCGTAGTTGCGGCAGAGGATAGCCTTCGCCTTACCAGGCTGCGCTACAACGGCGGTGAAGCCACAGTCCTTGAAGTTGTGGATGCCCAAACCACTCTTGTAGCGACCGAGAATGCGCGGGAAGACGGCCGTGTGCGCTACAGGATGGCACTTGCCAATTTGCAAACTCTTACAGGAACTATGTGAAGCCATGAAGGCGATTCAAAAGACGATGACGAAGTGTCTATTCAGGAAGCTCAATCTGGCCCTTGTTTTGGGAGTTGCTGCTCTCGTGGTGGGTGTTGCGCTTTCAGGGTGCAAGAAAGAAGGCACTCCGCAGGTGAAGGTGACAGTGCAGGCTGAGAAGCCTGAATCTGGCCCAATGGTAGAGCACCTCACCGCGGATGCTTTACTCGCTCCCATTGCACAGGCGGCAATTGAGCCAAAGATCTCTGCTCCTGTGAAGAAGTTCTATGTGCAACGCGGTGACAAAGTGCGGGAAGGGCAGCTACTGGCAGTTCTGGAGAACGCTGACTTGACAGGAGCGGCAATGGACAGCAAGGGCTCGTTCGAGGCTGCACAGGCCGCGTATGTTACCGCAACGCAGGCAACCGTCCCCGCTGCCGTTCAGCGTGCGCAGCTTGACTTTAATCAGGCTGAGGCAAATCTGAATCTGAACGAGGGCATTGTGAAAAGTCGAAAGCAACTGTTTGCACAGGGGGCGATACCGGGGCGCGACCTGGATACGGCAGAGGCTGCTTTGGTGCAGGCGAAGACCGCTTACGAAGCTGCAAAGACAAATCTTGAATCGATGCAAAAGATCAATCGGCAGGCAGACCTAAAGGCAGCTAAAGGACAGTTGACTTCGGCGGAAGGAAAGCTGAAGAGCGCGGACGCGATGGTGAACTATTCAGAGATTCGCAGTCCGATTGATGGAGTGGTAACTGAGCGCCCACTGTATGCCGGTGAAACCGCTGCCGCTGGGACACCGCTGATTACAGTGATGGAGACCTCGACCTTGCTCGCCAAGGCGCACTTGGCCCAAAGCGTTGTGCAAAATATGAAGTTGGGCGACACAGCCAAAGTGAGTGTTGCAGGAATTGAAAAGCCTGTGAATGCCATTGTTTCACTCATAAGTCCTGCGCTTGATCCCGGCAGCACCACGGTTGAGGTATGGCTGAAGATTGACAACAAAAGTGGAGCGTTGAAGGTCGGTACACCGGTCAACGTGGTCGTGACGGGCAGAAGGGTGGTTAACGCCTTGAAGATTCCGCAATCGGCGGTACTGACCGCGGAGGATGGAACGAAATCTGTGATGGTGATTGGAAACGATGGCGCTGCGCATCGAAAGCAGGTCACATTAGGCATAGTCGATGGCGACGATGTGCAGGTGCTCAGTGGGTTGTCACCAACAGACGAAGTGATTACAAGCGGCTCATATGGATTGGATGATGGCACGCCAGTTGTTGTTGGACCCGCAGCAACTGATGATGACAGTGCCAAGCCTAATGCCTCCAAGAGTGGGAGCGATGACTGATGTCTTCACCCACGAGTAAGAAGCCAGAAGAGTCAAAGCCGTTTTGGCTGGCCAAATCTACACGGACTATTTTCTTTTTTGCTTGCGTGCTTACAGTAGCTGGCAGCTATCTCGCGCTGCAGGTCCCCATCTCAGTCTTTCCCGAAACAAATTTTCCTCGGGTGGTGATTGGCATAGACAACGGCGTGATGCCTGTGCAGCAGATGGAAGTTACCATTACTCGACCCATCGAAGATGCTGTGAATGAAGTGCAGGGACTGCGCGCAGTGCGTTCGATCACCAGTCGTGGATCAGCCGAAGTAAGTCTTTTCTTCGACTGGGGGCTGGATATGGTGCGACAGCAGCAACTCGTTGACTCTGCACTTAGTCGCGTGGAACAGACCTTACCGTCGACCGTCCGTATCCAGACCCATCGGCTGACCTTTGCCACATTCCCCATTCTTGGTTACAGCCTCACTTCGGATCGCGTACCACAGACAAAACTGTGGGAGATAGCAACCTATCTGCTGAAACCGCCGCTTAATCGTGTCAACGGCGTGAGCATGGTGGTGGTGCAGGGTGGGCAGGTGCCGGAGTTTCATATCGTGCCAAATATGGCTTCGATGAGGTCCTCAGGTGTGACGATCTCGGATTTGCTCAATACCGTCGAAGCCTCAAACGTGATTGATTCTCCCGGTCTTTACGAGGCGAATCATCAACTCTATCTGGGGTTGGTTGGCGCGCAAGTTCACGATAGGGAGGCGCTTGGTCAGTTGGTTGTAAAGACCACTACTGCGGGAGCCCCAATCAGGATTGCTGACGTGGCAAAGGTAGAGGACTCCGTATTGCCGGTCTACACTACGGTTACAGCGAACTCAAAGCCGGCTGTGCTTCTCACGATTTCACGGCAGCCTTCGAGCAATACTGTTGCGGTTGCCGATGCAGTCTCGACGGAAGTACAAATTCTTCAAAAAAGCCTGCCTCCCGATGTTCAACTTAAGCCCTTTTATGACCAGTCTCATCTCGTGCGAAGCAGCATTTCCAGTGTGCGCGATGCAATTCTGATTGGACTGGTTCTTGCGTGCATCATCTTGTTTCTTTTCCTGCGCGACTGGACTTCCTCAATGATTGCGGGCCTGGTGATTCCCGTAACGGTTGCCACAACCATACTGATGCTCTGGGTCCTTGGCCAAAGCTTTAACCTGATGACGCTTGGTGGACTTGCCGCTGCAATCGGATTGGTCATAGACGATGCAATTGTGGTTGTAGAAAACATCGTCATGCATCGCGATAACGGCGAGACGCGAGTGGTTGCTGTGCAAAAGGCGTTGAAGGAGATCACTGTCCCCCTGATTGGCTCAACGATCACACCCGTGGTTGTGTTTTTGCCGCTTGTGGCGGTGAGCGGAGTGACTGGGTTGTTCTTCAAAGCCCTTGCTGTCACCATGACATCCGCACTTCTCACATCGCTTCTGCTTGCACTGACCTGGACGCCCGGACTGAGTTTTGTGCTTCTTCGATCGCACGACAAATCCGAGCATAACGTAGGAAAGCTATTGGAAGGGGTTCTCAATGCGCATCGTCGTGTTCTGGGATGGGCCCTTGCGAAGCCGCTTTGGCTCGCCGCTGCATGTCTGATTCTTGTTGCCGGAACATGGCTGGGATATCGATCTCTCGGCTCCGACCTACTGCCGGAGATGGATGAAGGTGGATTTGTCCTCGACTACGTAATGCCAGCGGGGAGTTCGCTGACAGAAACCAATCGCGTGCTAACCCATGTAGACAAGATTCTCCTGTCGATGCCTGAGGTCGAGAGCACCTCGCGGCGCACGGGATTGCAGATGGGATTGGCCGCAGTGACTGAGGCAAACACCGGTGACTTTACAGTCATGCTTAAGTCCAAGCGCGATCGCTCAGTTGAGGAAGTGATGGCAGATGTGCGTGCGAAGATTAAGCAGTCGGAGCCGGAACTCGACGTCGAGTTCACGCAAGTACTGCAAGACATGATTGGCGATTTGTCGAATTCGCCAGAACCGGTGCAGATTAAAATCTTTTCGCCGGATGAGGCAGTGCTTACAAAACTCGGTCCCCAGGTCGGCAGAGCCATTGAGAAGGTCCCGGGCGTCGTTGATGTTCAAAATGGTATAGAAAATACCATTAGTGGGCCTGCGACCGATTTTCGAATCGATCCGCAGGTTGCCGTCCGATCGGGCTTTACTCCAGTTGAGGTCTCGCAGGACGCCACGACCATCCTTGACGGGCTGGCGGCAACGAACCCGCTTATCGCCAACGACCGTCCCTACACAATCCGCATTCGCATGAGCAAAGAGCATAGAGCTTCGCTCTCGGCCATTGAGAACACCGTTTTTAATAGTTCGTCCGGACATACAGCCACATTGGGCTCACTGGCAACCGTCGAACAACTGCCTCCGCAAAACGAAATAAGAAGAGAGAATCTGCAGCAGATGATTTCAGTAACTGGCCGCTTGGAAGGATCAGACCTTGGAACAGCAATGGCAGGTGTAAAGCAGGCTGTTGCAAATTTGCATCTGCCACCTTCGGTGCGCGTCGAATATGGCGGGACCTACCAGGAGCAGCAGAAGTCCTTCCATGATTTGCTGCGAGTTCTCTTACTGGCGCTGGCACTTGTATTTGGAGTGCTGCTCACGGAGTTCAGAAATTTCCCCGCCCCGATTGCAATCCTCACCTCATCGGTTCTTTCAATTGCCGGTGTAATTTTTGCGCTGTTAATTACGCAAATAACTTTTAATGTGGCATCCTTCATGGGGCTCATCATGGTGATAGGAATAGTTGCGAAAAATGGAATTTTGCTTCTCGACGCGGACGAGCGGTATCGAGCCGACGGATACGCCCCACAGGACGCAATGATTCTTGCAGCGCAACGGCGGCTGCGCCCCATTGTGATGACTGCAATTGCCGCGGTGTGTGGCATGCTGCCGCTAGCATTTGCCCTGGGTGCCGGTTCACAGATGTTGCAGCCGCTTGCTATTGCCGTTATCGGAGGATTGTTGATCTCAATGGCCTTGAGCCTGATTGTTACTCCGGTTGTCTATTTCTACTTGACGAAAGGCCGTCACGAGGCGGGAGAACTGGCGGCGCCCGGCGAAGCGCTGTAAGAGAGGACGCCGCATGCAATCATTGGTGTTGAAGCCGTTAAGCGTCTACGGCGCAAGGATGAGTGAGTGCGTGTACTGGTAGTAGAAGACGAGCCGCGGCTCGCGGAGAATATCGCTGCTGCGCTACGGGAGGGGCCCGGCTACGCAGTCGATGTCTGCCCTAACGGAGAAGATGCGTTGGCAATTGCGCGCACCATCACCTTTGATCTCATCATCCTCGACCTCATGATCCCCAAGGTGGATGGGCGGCAGGTGTTGAAGACAATTCGCGCATGGCATAGTGAAACACCGGTGCTGATTCTGACCGCGATTGCGGAGACAAAATACGTGATCGCACTGTTGAATTTGGGCGCAGATGACTACATGACCAAGCCATTTGATCTTGGCGAACTGATTGCGCGTGCGCGTGCTCTTGTGCGCCGAGGCAAGGGGTTGAGAGAAACCCATCTGAAAGTCGGCGATGTAACTCTCAACATGATTGAGCAAACGGTTCTGGTCCATGATTGCTTTGTAGAACTGTCTCCAACCGAGTACCGCATTCTTGAATATCTAATGCACCATCCACGAATGATTGTCGGAAAGCAGAATTTGCTCGAACATCTTTATGACTTTACCTGGGAACATCATTCGAATGTGATCGAGGCGCACGTCTCTAATTTGCGTCGTAAGTTGCGCGCAGCCGCAGGGGAGACTTCAATCGAGAATCTGCGCGGCCGTGGATATCGCCTGATTGCTGGCGGACAGGCCGCATCATGAGGTCGCGCTCCATAGTCGGCACTGCGACAGCGATTGTCCTTGGCATTGAACTGATCTGTGGAGTCGTGCTGTCTGCAACGGCCATCCTACATGAACGACATGAGAGATTTCTCGCGCTTGACCGTGAGTTGGAAGGACGTTCAGATTCGCTTGTTGGGGCAGTGCAAGACGCAGAAGATCCTGGCGATCACGTTACGGTGAATCCGGCTGAATTTAAACCTCACGAGGGCGACTTATACGTCGCCTATAATCCGGATCACCGCCTTATCGGTGCGTCAAATGGAGTTGCCGAAGGAATATCTCTGCAAGACAAGGACGGACTTTTCAACCTGCGAATTCAGGGCCATGCTTATCGTGTTTATCAACGCCAGGCGATGCGTATTATTGACCGCTATGAAACGGGCGGAGTCGGGCTGCGCCGTCCATTCACTGTGATCTATGCCATGCCTACCGCGCATGTTTGGCAAGAGATATTTGAAGCAACCCGCTTTTATGTGCTCTTGAGCACGGGTCTCGTGTGCCTGACAGGTGTGCTGATCGTACTTTTACTGCGAAGGTTGTTGCGTCCGCTCAATGAACTAGCCACAAGTGCGAGCACCATTGATGCGCGTTCCCTGGAATTTTCTGCGCCTCCAAGTACGATGCGGATTCGGGAACTGCGTCCCGTATCGGAAGCCATTGCGCAATCCATGACGCGGTTGGCCAGATCGTTTGCCATGGAGCGGCGCTTTATCAGCGACGCTGCCCACGAATTGAAAACTGCGGTTGCCGTCGTAAGATCTAGCGTTCAGGTCCTTTCCTTACGTGCACGTTCTGAGGAGCAATACAGAGCCGGTCTGGACCGTGTTCTTGAGGACAACCGGCGCGTGGAAGAACTGGTGACGCGCATGCTTACATTGGCGCGCTTGGAAGAGAATCGCGCTGAAAGCCGGGGATCTTGTCTGCTTGATCTTCAGGCACATGAAGCGGTAAATGCCATCGAAAGTTATGCGCGCCTTCGTCAAATTACCGTGAAGGAGGAGTTGCACACGGCTGTGCGGGTGGGGATTTCCAGCGAGTTTGCCCAGACGTTGATTTCGAATTTATTAATGAATGCCGTTCAGCACAGCCCCGTGGGAGCCCAGGTGATTGTGAAGGTCGAATTGCTGGAGGATGATATGGAACGGGCGATGATTGAAGTGAAGGACGCGGGAGATGGGATAGCGCCTGAAAACCTTCCGCACGTTTTTGAACGCTTTTATCGAGAAGATCCTGCTCGTTCGCGTGAGACAGGCGGCGTTGGGTTAGGCCTCGCCATTTGCAAAAGCATTGTGGAGAGCGCACACGGCACGATCGAGATTCAAAGCACCAAAGGCCTGGGTACGCAGGTCTCTGTTATTTTGCCGATTGCTTGATGCTTCAGGATAGTGGCCGCCGTGCTGTACGCACGCGCGGCCTTCCTCGTTTTAGCAAGCCAGTCCCATACTCTCTGGAGGGATTGCTGCGTGATGCTTAACTTCTACGACTCGATTTTGATCGTCAACGAATACGACAGTGGGATTAAGATCACGCATCTCTCTCGGTTCCAGCCACACTTCGGCCATGATGATGACTTTGTCATCCCTGTGGAAGTGCCGGGCAGGTGGACCGTTCAGGCAAATGTCGCCGCGACTGCGTTCACCGGCGATGACGTAAGTTTGCCAAAAGACTCCGTTGGATAGATTAGTGACATTCACGTACTGGAAGGGCTGAATACCGCTTGCATCGAGTAGATCCTGATCGATCGTAATCGAGCCTACGTAATTCAAGTCCGCCCCGGTCACAGTCGCGCGATGGATCTTTGCCAGGCAGGCCTTAATTTGCATAGTCCTATTTTAGCGGGAACGCTATACGTTAGCTCCCGCGGTGAAGCGCATCTTTAGAATGAAGTCCCGGAGGGCAAGTAGGTGTTGGATATTCCTGCAGATTTTGATATCTGCAGGAATATCTAAACAAACGGGTCAGTCAGCAACATATGGATTTCGTGATGGAAATTCTGGTCAGGATGAGATGCGCTTCGCTTCCATGTTCTCCCAAACCATGTGAAAGTCGCCGTCCGGATTGTAAGCATATACCGAATACTTGCCCGGTTTACGCACGCGGGGAGTAAACGTGTCTCCAGCAATGCGCAACGTGTATACAACGTTGTTGTATGCATCGCGCACCTGCACAACGGGATCTTTGTATGTCTCAGATTTTATGGGTTCAAGCTCCCATTCAGCTCCGTATAGTCCATTGTCCAATTGATCAATTGTTATCGGCCAGCCATCGTATGGCTTTGCATCTGCCAATGAAGGATCAACCCAGCGGGGCCATTCGGTGATGGTGGTTTTACGCGAAGCGCGATGGCACGTCACAATTGTGTAACCCGTTACCCGATATCGCAGACCCTCCAGCCCCGGTCCTTCGTGCCGTGCGGGGTTTGCAACGGCAAGGACTGTCATTCGATTCCCGAAAGCATCCAGATGATCACCTGTGTTGGGTTTTCCGGGCAGTGCATTCTTTCCGGCCTGAGGCGGAAACCACCGGCGCGGCCAGATGCTAGAGATTGCAGGCGTACACACCGAGTAAACGCTATCACGATACTCATCCACACCATAGTGGCAGGTTGCACCCAGATGCTGGTCTCCGTTTAGATGTGCCGCGAATCCTTTGTTCATCCTGCGAATCGCATCGTTACGGCCAGCCTGTGGCCAGCCTGCAGAGTCGTGATCAGCAACCATGTGATCGCCCTTCAGATACAGTCCAACAGGTGGTATGGACTCGGTTGGATCCAGCTTGTCGTCCACGATACCTTCCGGCTCGGTGTGCAGGCAGCCGAATGGAGTTTGAGAAACAGCAAACTTCATCCAAATTCCGCCATTCCAGTCTGTTGACCATGCTTCAAGAAAATCCAACTGCCGTTGTCCCAGAAGCTCAGCACTGGGAACATTGCTTTGGGTTGCCGCATTCCATGCAGGATTGTGCGCGAATCCGTTTTCAATTAGCGCACCAGGAAGCTGTTCTTTTGGTGCAGACTTCCACTTGCGGTCTTCAAGAATCGCAAAGCTCACACCTCCCCATACAAGATGTGCGTAGTACACACCAATGCCTTGCTCTACTGGAGTTGGATCATAAGGGTCCGGCAGATGTGCAGTCTGCGCGCGCTGTACCATGTTCACCCAGCGCGCAGGCATCTTGTAGCCGCCGGAATCCTGTCCTGGGTATCCTTCCTCGCCCAGCGCTGGATTCGTGGGACGACCACCACAACCCCAGATATTGCCGTGATACATGTCGTGATCGTCAGTCATGCACACAGAAGGAATATTCCGTGTAAGCTCACGTACTCCCCAACCGAATACATACCACTTGCGCAAAAAGTCATGCAGCGCGCGGTCCAGCATTTCAGGCTTGCGGCTGGCGATAATTCCATATCCCCCAACGGGTTCATAAATCTGGTCACCTGTCCAAAGCAGCACGTCTGGATTATGGTGGGCAAGATGTTTCGTGAAATCATCGTGCGGAAATCCAAGATCCCAGATACATGTCAGCAGCCCAATCACTACGTCGCGTTCAGGGGTAGGTTCTGCTTGAATTATGCCCTCGTAGAAGTGAGTCTTTCTCGTGCCATCCCCGTCTTGCAGAGCGTAGCGAATTCGATACTCATTCTTTCGCTTTGCATCCCATGCAGGAATACGAAAGGTGGCATTCCATGCATCGGGATCGAGATGCGCTGAAGCAATTGACTTCCATGCGCCATCCGCATCCTTTAACTGCAACTCCACTGGTTCTGAGGTGTCGTCCAGTGGAGGGAATTGCGCGGATAGTTTCATCGTTCCGCGACTGACGGTGTAAAGCGTGAAAAGAATTGGCCCATAAGTGCGATCGTCATGCGCATCCAACTTGCTTCCGGCCACTGTCCAATTCTCAAACCAGAACTTCATGGTTCCGCCCAGATGCTGGTTTGGGGGATAAAAGTCAAAGTCAGATTTAGGCTCATCATTCGCAGGTGTCGGCGTGACCGGGCCAGAACTGCACACCAATGCAATCATCCCTGTGAGCCAGTCAGGATGCACATTACGATGAACTGTGATGGGTGTTCCACTCTTTGGCGTGGCTCGAAGGACAACGGCATATCCTGTTGCGGCAGGTTTCGCTTCCAGCACCAGGGTTACGTCGGAAGTAAGTTGGATTTTTGGCGCGTCAGGCACCAGCTCACCAATGAAAAGTCGCCCATCGGCATTGATTCCCGCATTCATGCCGCGGCCATAAATAGCGCTGGCGCGGTAGTCGCTGGCTGCAGACTTGATGCCCACACGGAAGCCGGCAAACCCGCGCTGGAGCGGTTCAGTGCTGAGAGATCCAAGGGTTGCGCTTACGACAAGAGTTCCATCGCGTGGTGCAACTTCGCGCGTAAGCAAAACTAAGTTGCGATCGCCACCGGCTGTGACGCACTCAACCCGCCCCTTGTGCAATCGCCAATCCTGTAGAGGGTTTGCCCAAAACTCCGGCCCGATCCACGTACGGGTATGCGTACCTTTCCATTCACTCTTGAAGGCAGATCCTTCATCTTCCATCGCGCGCAGATTTTTATGTGTCAGGCCCAGGGCTGTTGCTCCCAAGGCTGTGCTTCCCGCATTCTTCAAAAAGGAACGGCGATTGAGTGGACTCATGAAATGCTTTTTTGCCTCCGCAGTAATTCGCTGACCCGTGAATGCAGCGTGAAAATTCGAGTGAAACCGCTAGGTGCAGGAAGTTGTGATGAAACGACAACAGGCTGTGACGAATTGATTTTGTGCCGTGATAGAAGTCCCATTCACCCCAAGAAAGGAAAGGTTAGGCTATCGAGATTGCGATGTGCAAGGACGCATTGCGCTAGAATCGCTGCAATAGCTCAATTCCAGGGTGCCTATCCGATGCCGTTCTACCAGGACTCAGTGTCAAACGATGCGGCTTTCAGCGCGCTCGAAGAGGCCCCACCCCAAACACTTCGCGACAGATTACGTGAGCGTTCGAAGCCGCTGATTTTGCATCCGGCCATCTTCATAAGCGCGTTTATGTTGATTGGTTTGCTCTTTGCTCTTCAGCAATGGATTGAAATGCGCATCTGGTATCCGCAGGCACCCATAAGCATCCTGATCGTGTGCGGCGCATGGATGCTGCAATACTTTGTTTGGGGTGTATTTTGCTGGAGCCTGTGGTTTTGGCTTGGCCCCAGATTGCGGAAATTGAATTGGAAGTATTTGGTTTTTCGTTTGCTTCCCGTAAGCATCATGATGAGTTTTTGCGTCGAAGTGGCGCTCGTTACGTTTTTCCCGCAGTTTCCTCGAAGCGAAAGACACATACCGTACCTGAAGAGACTGAATTTTGAATTCACGAGCGAGTTTCTTGAAAACCTGGCAGTATTCTGGTCCGCATTTCTTGTTTTCAGAATGCTTGGCTATTACGAGGATGCGCGGCTGAAAGAGCGCGCACTTTCTCAGCTTTCGGTTGAACTCGCTCAGGCGCAGATGCAGGCTCTTCGTATGCAGGTCAATCCGCATTTCCTTTTCAATACGATGAATGGAATCTCAAGCCTAATGCATTCGAATGTGGATGCGGCCGATGAAATGCTGGAACAGTTGAGCAGCATGTTGCGTATCACTCTTGAGCGAGGTTCGGCTCAATTGATTACGCTTCGAGAAGAAATTGAATTTATTGAGATGTATCTCTCCCTGCAGGACCGGCGCTTTTCCGGCCGCATCCATCAACGCATTTCCATAGAGCCACAGCTTCACGACGCCCTGGTTCCAACTATGATTCTTCAGCCGCTGGTAGAAAACGCGTTTGTTCACGGATTCTCCAAAATCGCTGGTGAAGGAAAGCTGGAGATCCAGGCGATCGGCCGTAATCGAAGGTTGAGAATTACGGTGCGGAATGATGGAGCTGGATTGCGCAACCTAGACGAACACGGGCGACTAACATCGGGGACGGGACTCAACAACATCCGAAATCGCCTGCAATTGCTTTTCGATCAGGAACAGAGTCTGAACATCAGGGAAACCACGCCAAATGTCGTCCAGGTGGATCTTTCGTTTCCTCTGAAGTATTCAGACGTACCAGAAAAAATCCTATTCGAATATGGACCAGCATGATGCGCACAGTAATTGCGGATGATGAATCCCTCGCGCGAGAGAAGCTCAAGATGCTTCTCAATGGCGAGTCTGATGTTGAAATTGTAGGTGAAAGCGCGACCGGGCCTGAGACTGTTGAGCTCGTACGCGGTTCTCATCCAGAGCTGTTATTTTTGGATATTCGCATGCCCGGCATGGATGGCTTCGATATTTATGAGGTGCTTTCCAGGGATGTTGACGGGGTATTGCCGAAGATCATTTTTACGACCGCATATGACTCGTATGCGATACGTGCTTTTGAGATAAATGCCGTTGATTATCTGCTAAAACCGTTCTCCGCGGAGCGGCTTCATTCCGCGGTGGAAAGAGTACGACAAAATCATGGCGAAATTGCCGGCGCTGGAGACTCCGTGCTTCGGGAGGCTGGTGGCGGCGGATCAACGCAATTTATCCAAAGAATCGTATTCAAGTCGCGAGGGAAGATTCTTTTTTTGCCCGTGATGGACCTGCGTTGCATTGCGGCGGAGGAGAATTACGTGCGCCTTGTGACTGAAAATGAATCGTATTTGCTGCGCGAGACCATGAGCCGTATGGAGTTGAAGCTGGATCCCGATCAATTTCTTCGAGTGCATCGGTCATTCATGGTGAATATCGCGTTTGTGAAGGAGATCAGGACGGAAAAGCACGGCGAGCTCGTTGTGCTCCTGGATAACGGAGCCAAGGTACCCATGAGCAGGAGCTATAAGTCGCGACTCAACGAACTCCTGAGCCAGTGACGGCTTGAATCCAGTTACCTGGCATGTACTTCATTCTGGTACAGTTTTGCGAGCCTGCAGAGGGATTGACGCCACATCTGATGGTGCCAGCCCAACTCGCCATTTGCGTCGATGCCGGCATGGCAAAGGGCGAGAGTCGTGTGTTCGAAATCGCCGATAAGCCTTATGGATATGCGACTCTCCAACTGACTTGCGCCGCGGTCCAGTTTCCAGCGAATGAACAGACGCCTGCGGCGCGCAACCGTGAATCCGGCATGAATGCGCAAAGGCGCATCGTTCTGGACTGAACATTCCCATGCAGGAAGGGTATCCAGTTGGCTCGGCACGGCTTGCGTGACGATCAATGGCCCTTCGGCATCAGGGATTGCCAACCATGTCTCAACGTATTCGGGAGAGACAAGAGCCTGATAGACGCGCCGGGTATCGGCCCTTACGCGCACCGTAGCCCGGATCGTATCCGCACCGAGTTGCATAGTGACACCGCCCGCGCTCTCGATGCTGTTATCGCGAAGAAAACGAGCCTCTGTTGGGAAAGTAAGTGTAGCCATGGCATTGATACAGGTGCATTTGGATGGCCATTGATGCAAATTCTGCGGGTTTTGTGACGGATGTCCCGGCGATGAGACGAGAGTAAGAGAATGTGCCGCGAGTTGAAATTGCACGCGCAATGTACCGGTCTTCCCGGCGGAGCTCGTCTTCCAAATTGCGGAGATTGATGCACACTGAGTTGCAGAATTCCGAATTGAGCCGTGCGGAGATCTGTGCCGCGGAGTCTCCGAAAACTAACAGGTTTAACCAGCGATTTTGCGTACATTTTCGCCGGTGATTTGCGGCGAAATTGAAGCTGCCATCGGGGCAGGAGCAAAACCACCGGATCCAACTGGCCGTTTATGTGCGGAAAGTTGAGGAATCTGTGGAGTGTTGCGTTTTAAGTAGACTTTTTGAGTGAGAAGTTGATCTTAAATTGGCCCTTTGGGGGGCGCGCGGAATCAGGAGCTTCTTCAACCCACTGTCGACACTCACCTCTGAATCTCGTTCCTTTGTGGCGTTCCCTATTCGAGTAAGCTGGCCACCTGACCTTCGTTGATGCCTTGGAGCGCGGAGGTGGGTCGTCTATTTAGTGATCAGAATCGGCTGCGTGCATGGCAGATGGCATGCAAAAGAAAATGGCCGCCCGCATTAGCGCGGGCGGCCACGGTTGATTCCGCTTTAGCGGAGTGAGACGGACTGTGTGAGAGGCAAGCTTTGCGAGGAGCCACCGACGCGGATCTCATAGCTGCCGGGGACGAGTTTCCAGGAGTCGGATGCTTCGTCGTAAACGGTGAGGTGGTCTTGCGGGATGGAGACCGAGACCTGCTTTGATTCACCGGGACCGAGTTCGACGCGCGTCCAGCCGACGAGGCGCTTGGGCGGCTCGCCCGCGGATGCCGGGAAGGAAGCGTAAACTTGCGCGATTTCAGTTCCGGCGCGATGCCCCGTGTTGCTGACAGTAAAGGAGACAGTTGTGGTGTCACCCGGAGTTACCGACAGTTTGGAGTAGGCGTATGTGGTGTAGGAAAGGCCGAACCCGAATGGGAACAGGACGGGCTTCTTTTCTGCGTCGTACCACTTGTAGCCGACCTTGAGACCTTCGTCATAGTAGATGTCGAAGGGCGGAAGGCCTTCGGCAGCGAGCTTCATGAAGTCATCCATGCTCTTCATCTTTGAGTAGTCGGGCTTGGAGGTGGGCGGCGGCAGAACGAGTTTGGGATGGGGCAGGTCTGCGTCGCTGAGCGGGAAGGTGATGGCGAGCTTGCCGGTGGGGTTGACCTTGCCGGTGAGGATGCCCGCGATGGCCTGACCGCCGCGGATGCCGGGATACCACGCTTCAACGACAGCGGCGACCTTGCTTATCCAGGGCATGGTGGCTGGGCTGCCGGTTTCAAGCACGACCACGGTTTTGGGATTGGCTGCAGCAACCGCTTCAATGAGCTTGTTCTGCTCAGGCGCGAGGTCAAGCGTGGGCAGATCAAAGGACTCGGACTCCCACTGATATGCGAAGACGATTGCAACGTCGGCCTTCTTCGCCGCTGCTACGGCGGCGTCTACATCGTCGCCGGAGTAGTATTTGACTTCCGCGCTGGCGAGTTGATGCTTGAGCGCGTGGAAGGGTGAGCTCGGCATCCACTGCGGGTGGATGAACATGGACATCATGTCTTTGGACGGAGGCGGTGGAACGGGCGAGCCGCCAGGTGCGCTGACCTGCGCGGAGCCGCCTCCGCTGAGTACGCCTACATCCGCATGACCACCGATGACGGCGACGGTGTGCACGTTCTCAAGTGGCAGAACGTTGTCACTATTTTTGAGCAGGACGATGGATTTTTCCGCGATGGACTGTGCGACGTGATAGCCGTGCTCAACGTCAGGTACTTCCATTTTTGTGGGGAAGTCAAAAAGGCCGTTGGCGAACATGGAACGCAGGATGCGATGTACGTGCTCATCGAGCTCTGCCTGCGAGACCTTGCCGTCTTCGACGGCTTTCTTCAAGCTTGCGCCGTAGAAGAAATCGCCGGGCTGTTCCATGTCGAGGCCAGCGTGCGAGGCCTTCACGTCAGAGTGAGTACCGCCCCAGTCAGAGAGCACGAATCCCTTGAAGTGAAAATCCTTCTTGAGAACCTCGTTGAGCAGGTAGGAGTTCTGGCAGGCGTAGTCGCCGTTGACGCGATTGTAGGAGCACATGACGCCACCTGCATCTGAAATGCCGAGCGCAATTTCAAAGGCGCGGAGGTCAGTTTCACGCATGGCGCGTTTGGAGATGTTGACGTTGACGGCGTCGCGTCCGCTCTCCTGATCGTTCATGGCGTAGTGTTTGAGGTCGCCGATGACGTGCTGGGACTGAACGCCTT
>JAGWSG010000068.1 GCA_028876335.1 Acidobacteriota bacterium | reverse complement strand
GAACCCGGTTTGCCCGGTCCTATGACTGAACCGTCAAGGATCTGCGAGAACCTGCGCACTGTCCGACATGGCGACTACACGTCAAAGTGGATCGCGGAATCCTGGCCCGTTTCTCGATACCTAACGTGCGGTCGCCACGGAAGCTAACCTCGATGAGTGACTTGGCCTGATATGGAGTGACCCTGTCAACACCTGCGAATCTGTGGGGTCGTTTTTTTGCTTTTGTCGTTGCTTTTGTCGTTTGTCGAGCCCAGAACCAGCAGTAGTCGGGGCAGGTTTGAGCGACGATTGATCAGTCTGATATTCGCGGGTCGAAACCGCATAATCATGATCCGTCGGGAGCTGCCTCTGACTAATGGCGCGAGTCCGGCTGAGCCTGTCGCATAGATCTTTCGAGGATTCTCCTACGTGCATGCTCCGGCTACTGCTGGCTCTGTGCTCGAATTTGGTGACATGATTCATTCGTGAAGTTTTTGCTTTTTCATTCTTTGGAAAGCTCTTGCTTTTGTTGTTGCCTTTCCTTAGGCGGCCATTGGTTGATTAGCTGCCTTCTCCGCCTTGACCCCGATAGTCCAGATGAAGCCCAGCAGTTCGCGCCCCACCGCGGTGATAATCTTTCTCCGGTCTTTGCCTGCCGCCGACAGCCTGGAGTAGCGTTTGTGCAGCCGGTGTTGTGCTTTCCAGGCAATCTCCTTGATTTCTTCTGCGACCCCTTCCTGTCGCTTGCGCAACGCCGGTCCGACACCTGGCCGAAGCCGATAACTCCAGGCCGCTTCGACGGCGATGCGTCGCAGATGGGCGTTGCCTGTCTTGGTAATGCTCCCGCGTTGCTTGCGCTGGCCGCTGGAGTCCTCGCGGGGCACCGCTCCGCTATAACCCATCAACTGCCGTGCGCCTTCAAAGCGGGAGATATTGCCCAACTCCGCCGCAATGGTGACCGCCGAAATTTGCCCGATGCCGCGCAGTGCCTGTAAGCCCTTGACCACTTCCTGTATCTGGGGCGGAGCCAGATGGATCGCCTCCACGATGGCCTGCTCAAGCCGCGCCACCCGCTCACCCATATGCTCGACTTCATGCAGATGATCCAGCTTCGTCGCCTCCTGAGCCATTTGCGCAAAGCGAATCTGCCGCACCCACATCATGTAGCTCTGTGTCCATGCCTTCATTCCATGCGCCGGGCGCTGGCCTGTACGCAGCAGGAACTTGCTCAACCGGTGACGCGCTCGCAGCTGATCCTGCTTGGCTGCCTCGCGTGCCCTCACCAGATCCCGCAGCGCCTCGGAGCCGGCATCCGGCACCCATACCGCCGTCAGATCTCCCGATCGATGACTGCGCGCCAGCTTCAAGGCATCCCGCCGATCCGTCTTGACCCGGTCGCCAGCCTTGACCGGAACCAGCGTCGGCGCGATCACCGCGCACTCAACTCCCAGTTCCGTCAACTGCCAGTAGAGAACGTAGCCAGTCGGACCGGCTTCATAGCAGGCACGCAAATGCTCCACCGGACCCAGCTTCTTCACCAGCTTGCGTATCGATTCTGCACGGTTGGCGATCGTTCCCAGGCTGCGCACTTCCCCATCTGGCTCGGCTACGGCTACAGCAATCGTCTCGGCATGGACATCCATACCCAAAAATCGTACCTTTTCTTTCATGACCGGCATCCTCTCCGCTTGTGGCTCTGAACTGTGGTTCTAATCAACTCACAGCCTAACCCACGGTCAGCGCATTGGTGCCGGTCACTCCATTTTGACTAGAGCAGTTCTCCAGTTCACGTGGAGTTTCAAGACCGGAACAGGGTGGCGTTTTCTTGAGGAAAACGCCACTCAGCG
>JAGWSG010000067.1 GCA_028876335.1 Acidobacteriota bacterium | reverse complement strand
CTGCTGGGCCTGTTCGTTGCGGCGGTAGGTTACATGTCGGCTGAAATGCTGCTCGGCTTCATGTTTACGCCCTATGGACTGGTGGTCGATGTGAAGATGATGGACTTCTTCCGCGACATGAGTTTTACGGCAGCCGCTATTGTGGCGACTCTCATTCTTCTCTCCATGCTGGTGCAGAATTTCTGGTGCCGTTATCTCTGCCCCTATGGCGCACTGATGGGAATTGTTTCACTGCTGAGTCCGGTTAAGATTCGCCGCGACCAGGAAGCCTGCATTGATTGCGGCAAATGTGCGCGTGCGTGTCCCGCGCAGCTACCTGTAGACAAGCTTGTGCAGATTCGATCTGCGGAGTGCACATCGTGCATGGCCTGCGTGGAGGTTTGTCCCGCACAAGACGGATTGCAGTTGGCATTGCCTCCACGCAGCGCGGAAACGCCTGCAAGGCGCTGGCACCGCCGCGTTGTGCGGCCTCTGCTGGTTACCGCGATTGTGGTGTATATCTTTGTGGGGGCGGTGCTGGTGGCGCGTTCCACAAATCACTGGCAGACAGCCGTACCCAACTCCGTGTACATGCACCTAGTACCGCACGCAAGTCAGGTTGGGCATCCGGGTATGTAAGGTGTGAGTCTTGAGTCCGGAATTCAGATGCGACGAGCGCGGAATTCTTCACCGAGAGTTTTGATTTCGGCGGCTGCGAGAACCTGAGCGGCGCGCGGAAATATGACGTTATCTTCCAGCGCGATGTGCTCTGCATAGAGCGCACGCAACCTGCTTGTGGCGGAAAGCAACTGCTGCTGATCTTGCTCTGAAAGTGAGCCTGTGCTGAACCACGTCGTGTAGAGCTGTTCCACGTTCACATGGAGTTTCTCTGCTTCATCGTGATCGTGTTGCAAATTTTCCAGATCAGCCGTTGCGCCATGCGCCGTCAATCGCGGGAAAAGCGATTCCTCTTCGTCCGCGGTATGGCGGCGTCCACCCACATGGAAGTAATGGAGCGCTGCCTCTGCGGCAGATCTTTCTTCCGGTTGCAGAGTGCGACTGAGCGCATTTTCCGCCACCAGGCACAACACTCCAAGAAAGTGTTCGATGCGGCGGTGGCAATCCTTCAGCATGCCGATCGGATCATCGAATCCGCTGTCCGGCCTTGCACCGATTTGTATTCCAATTCCAGGCATGTTCAGTCTCGTTCCAATCTTAGAAGAAAGTTCTTACCGCATCGACTACATTGAAATCCGCATCCACAATTGAGAGCACTCGCCACTTGTCGAAGGTGAGACAGGGGTGCGCAATGTCGAAGCCGATCATGTCTCCTACGCGCAGGTCGTCTCCCTCGGAGATCTGGAGAAACGCATGCTGGTCCATCATTTTGGTGGTGCTCCAGTGTGCGGGTGCGGGCTGCGGTGCGCTTGCGCCGGGGCGGTAGTGCAGCGCGGGAACCGGCAGGCCGGAGTCAAAGGCTGCATCGCGCTTGCCCATCGCGATGATCGCCTTCTCACACTCAGGAATGGACTGTACATAGGCCCACACATGCAGCGCCGGTAGCAGATTGGAGTGCATCTCTCGCGCAATGGGATTGCCGGCGAGGATGCGGTCCTGAGCTTTACGGTAAGAGCCGACATCGTAGGTGAGATAACAGCCCGGCCTCAAGACCATCTCTGCCTGTTCTCCGAGTTGCGCGTTGTGAAACTCTTCGGCCACCACGTCGTACCATGCGGAACCTGCGCCGGAGAGGATTGCAGGAGTGCGTGCAAAACGCTTCTCTGCCAGAAATTGTTTTGTGAGTGCAGTCGCATGGCGGAGAAAGGCACGTATCTCGCTCTCCTCGTGGAGCACGCCCTCATAGAGTTCGATGCCACACAGGACGACGAACTCCTTGTGGCGTTCGAGAGCGGCAAGCACGGCCGCCAACTGCTTTTCGTCGCGCACGCCGGTTCGTCCGCCCATAACGCCAAGTTCAAGCAGAACCTGGATGCGCAGATCGCGCGCCGCGAAGAAGTGTCCGAGCTGGTCGACGCCCTCCACTGAGTCGACGATGCAGTAGAAATCGAAACCCGGATCAGGCAGCATGCGCGCAATCAATTCCATATTGGCTTTGCCCACAAGCTGGTTGGCCATCATCACGCGGCTGACGCCGTGCGCATACGCAACGTGTGTCTGGTGCGCAGTGGCCAGCGTGATGCCCCATGCGCCTGCGTCCAGCTGCATTTGAAACAGGCCCGGCGCCATTGTGGTTTTGCCGTGCGGCGCCAATTGCAGGCCATAGGAAGCGATGAATTGCTTCATCCAGGTGAGATTGTGGCGAATTTTCTCCTGATACAAGACTGCGGCCGGAAGCGGCAGATCTTCATGCAGCAGATTCCAGCCGTGGGCTGCAATGGCCGCGCGCTGCTCCGCGCTCTCAAGCAGACCGACGCCTTTTTCGAGAGTTCCTATTTCGTTGAGGCTGTCTGTTGCCATGGAATCGGAGGAATTGCGCATGGTCATCGTCGCGGTGGTCTCCCAAATCAGGCGTGACGCCATCTTCAGTCTATCGCTCTGCCACTGCGCGCCAAATTCGCAACAGCATCAGAGATTTTTGTTGTCTGCCTCCGGCAGTGTGACATCCGCGGCGGCGCGGCTCCAGCCAATGCGCAGATCCTTTACGGCGTGCAGAGAGAAGGCGCCTTCGGCTCCGCGTGGCGCGGTGATCGCAAAAAAGTCGGCGCGGTCCACATCGTCGAGTTGAAAAGCCGGGCGCGCGTCGGGCACCGCATGTGCTATCTCCACATGGCTCATTTCAAGATTGCGCATGTGGCGCAGGTAGAAGCCCGAAGCAGGCATAGGGCCAAATCTTTCAGGTTCGGGATATCCGTTTTCGAGCTCTGGCGGTTGCACGCGGGCGGCTTCAGCGGATGCGCCCCCGGCAGTCTGGATATAGATGTCGGCCAGTTTCACGTCTTCAATGCAATATCCAGGAATACCGGTAAGGATGGAACTTTGCTTTGCAGGCGCATTGAAGCAGGTGAGATTGCTAATGAGAATGCGACGCATGGTGCCCACTTTGGTGGACTCTTTGGGGCCGCGCAGACGCGCACCAAGACGCATAAAGATGGGCCCGCAGTAAAGATCGCGCATGGTGGTGTTGGTGATCGCGACGTCTTCCATCAGTGCGCCGTCCACGCTCTCAAGCGCGAAGCCGTGGCAGCCTTCAAAAATGCAGTTTGAGATGGCGATGTTGATGAAGCCACCGTTCGATTCAGTGCCGCATTTAATGCGGCCGGCGCGATACGCGTGAGGCTCATCCTCGGCAAACTTCTTGAATGTGCCGTCGAGCACGGTGCCAAGCTGGTAGTAGCCAGTTACCCAGCAATTGGAGATGCTGAGATTGCGCGTGGCGCGCGCGTAGCCAAGAGCGTAGCTTGACTTGGGGCAGATGCCGTCGTCCCACGGTGAGTTGACCGTGCAGTTGGAGACGCGCACATTCTGGCAGCAATCGAGGTCCATGCCGTCGCGGTCGGTGTCGATCTTCAGGTTGTCAATGGTGAGGTTGTCGACGCCCGTAAGCAGCAGCGCGAAGTGTCCGCATTTGAGCATGGAAAAATCGCGCAGGAGGACGTTGTGGCAGTTTTTGAGCGCGATGGATTTGTTGCCAACGCCGGGTTGCTCTGCGACGTAGATGGGGTAGTTGCCGCGCGGAGGCCGGTCAGCGCCGAAGCTGAGGCCCTTGCCGTAAATAAGTCCGGGGCCCGTGATGCTGATATCGTGAATGTTTTCTCCCCAGATGAGAGAGTTGTGCCAGTGATTGTGACCGAAGTCCTGGTAGTGTTCCCAGGGCGCGTTTGACTCAGCCGCATCATAGGTGCCGCCGTTGTATCCGGTCTGTTCGCCGGGCAGTGGAGAAGCCGCCGCCAGAATGGTGGCGCCCTGTTCGAGATGCAGATGAACCTGACTCTTCAGACGAATCGAAAAGCAGAGGTAAGTCCCGGCAGGGAAGTACACAACACCTCCGCCTGCGGCGGCAGCAGCCTCAATGGTGCGATTGACGGCTGCAGTATCCAGAGTTTTTCCATCGCCGGTGGCGCCATGTTTACGGACATCGAAGACTCCGGGAAGTGGGCCGGCACTGGTGTCACCTGCTTGTGAGGGGGCCGCGTACGAAAGTGCAGGTATTCCTGCAAGCGCCATTCCAAGGCTTCCCGAGCGCAGCAAATCGCGCCGTGTGGAATTAAAAGAAGTCATCGATACGTCCTCCAGGTTGGTGAAAAATCCATAGTAAACGCCGGAAACTGTTTGGTTGGCGTTCTCAACTCTTCCACTCAGGGAATGCGGTAATGCGCAATTTGGCCGCGCCATATGGAATCAGGCGAATCGACTCTTCCGGTTCATCGCCGGTAACCGGGCTCTCCGGCGGTGCATCGGCCACGCCGTCGACGGCATTCCATTTTGTTACCTTGTGCGCTTTCACACTGATCGCGACTGGCGTATGTGCGCGCCCAAATGGCGTGCCGCCCACTTCTTCCTCAGTGACTGCCAGATTTTTTGCATCCTCGTCCGTAGCCAGTTTCAGCGCGTAGTTCCATTGCGTGCTGGGAAAGACTTTCCAGTCCGCCGTCATTCCACGGTCGCGCCACTTCACCCAGCTTTCTCCGATTGGATAGGAAAAGACCAGCGGACCGCGCTCGACCGCGAGCGAGTTGTGAAACCATCGCGAAGTGCGCGGTTGCATGGGGAGATTGATGACAACAGAGTCGCCGGAACTCCACTTTCTCTGCACGATTGCAAAATTGCCCGCCTCAACCGAGGGTTGCAAAGCACCATTGATGGAAACCCTGGCGTTCTGCGCCCATGCGGGAATGCGAAGGCGCAGTGGAAACTCGACGGGCTTGCTGAGATGAATGGTGAGCATGATGGATCCACGGAAGGGATAATCGGTTTCTTCCACTACGCGGACATCGGCTCCTGCGAGAGTGGTATTTACCTCGCACGGCGCATAGGCCACTGCAACGAGACCCTGCGGCGAATCGCCGTTTCCTTCGGTCATCATGAAGAGGCTGTTCGCGAACTTCGGCCAACCCTGGTGGTAATTCGCGGTGCAGCAACCGAAGTTTGGGTCCAGCCCGTAAATGTTCGACTCCGGTCCGTCTGAGACCCAGGGCTTGTGATGCAGGCTGCACTCAACCTGATTGGGTTCCTGATTGTATTGATGCGCCCACATGTCATCAGTAAACGTGCCGGGCAGCGCGTTGAAGGCCAGCTTTTCGAGTCGATCGCCAAGCGCGGGATCACCAGTGATGGCGAGCGACTGCTCAAGCGAGAACATATATTCGACCACGGTGCAGAGCTCGGAACCCTGCGATGGATTTCGCCCTGCAAGGTGTTCGTCGCAGGAAAACATGCCATTGGGTAATCCGTGATATTTGTCGAGCTCTTCCATCATTTTGCGGGTGCCGTTGCGATCCTCCGGCTGGTGCGAAACGAGCGACCAAACGGGGCCGGTTTTGATGGCCTGTCCGTTGTTAACGCCGTGCGTGGAAAGCGCGAGATCTTTCAGTCCGTTGCCTTCTTCAAGCTTCAGGCTTTCGCTGGTGTATCGGCCGGTGTACTGAAAGTTCGCGAACTGGCCGACCCAGTCGTGACCCTGTTCGTGCAGTTTTCGCATAAGGTCCACAAGGAAAGGCGAACCGGTGCGGTTGTAAAGCCAGATGACGCTTAAGACTTCATCCTGCCAGCGGAACTTTCCCCAGTCGCGCAGCGGACGCGAAGGCAGCTGGGAAAGCTGATACTTGAAATACTTTTCCATGAGCGGAAGTACGCGCGGATCGCCGGTGAGTTCCTGATATTGCGTGAGAGCCTTGAGCATGACGATGCGGGGCCACCAGTCAACATTGGAGGCGGGGCCGAACATGCCATTGGCCGCCTGATGCTCGAGTGTCCAGTCGAAGAATTTCTGCGCCGTCGCCTTAAGAATCGGATCGTCGACCAAATACGCGAGGGGCAGCAGCCCATCCATGTAGTACGGACCACGCTCCCACGACTCGCCCATACCACCCAGCCAACCACTATTCGGACCAACATCGGGCCAGGTTTCACTTAGATGGCCGCTCAGACCCGTGGCCTGAATGCGCAACTGCTCATTGAGCCAGCCACGCGGACGAATGGAACCGAGCGGCAATGGGTAAAAAGCATTGGGAGCAAGCGGCGCGCGATTGGTGAAAATCTGCCGTGTCTTTTCGGCGGAAGTCTCGGAGAGCGAAGCGGCGGAAGCGCTCGAAACTCCCTGGATGTCCAAGGCGGAACAGAGGCCAAGCATGCCGGCTCCCTGCACAAACCGGCGACGTGAAGCTGATTGATCCAAGAACAAAGGCAACGGAGTCTCCACATTAGAAGATTTGGAAATACTACTTGATCTCGATTGCATGCTGCATTGTTCCGATGGTCGATCTACTCCAACGGTGAACAACGGAATGGCGTGAACCGGGTCTTTGCCGCCGACTTCCAAAATTCCTGCCTGCTGGAAACGGGGCTCTGTCTTTATCATCTAGATCGTGGCCAACACGCTCACGCTCGATACATCGCTCCTGCGTCCCGGCATGCGTGTCGCCGTGGCTCTCTCCGGAGGTGCGGACTCCGTGGCACTGCTGCTCGTCCTGCACGAGCGCGCGGCGGAGCTTGGCCTCGTTCTCAGCGCGGCGCATCTCCACCACGGCCTGCGCGGCGGGGAAGCTGATGCTGACCGGCAGTTTTGCCACGATCTCTGCGCAGGGCTCGGCATTCCGCTGCACACTTCCCGCGTGGACACCGCCGCCGAGGCCGCCAAAGCGGGAGAGGGAATCGAAGAAGCTGCTCGGCGGTTGCGCTACGCCTGGTTCCGGGAACTCGCGGCAGACGCTCATCTCGATGCGACCCTGACCGCCCACACTCTGGATGATCAGGCGGAAACCGTGCTGGCAAAATTTCTCCGCGGTGCGTGGACCGAAGGCCTCAGCGGCATTCATCCCACATTCGACGAGGGTCGCATCCTGCGTCCACTGCTCAATACGACCCGCGCGGAGATTGAGGCCTTTCTCCGCGACCGCAACCAGCCCTGGCAAGAGGACTCAACGAACCGCCAGACCTACTTTACCCGCAATCGCATCCGCCATGAACTGCTGCCCGAACTGGAGAAATGGAACCCGCGCGTGCGCGCGCATCTGGCCAATATGGCCACGCTTGCACGCGACGAAGAAGCAGCCTGGGACGCCGAAGTGTCCCGGCTCGCCCCGCAACTCATCCTGCCTGGCAAGCCCGTGCGCGGTGGTGGCCGCAGTGCTACCGGCGGTCTTGCCATGGATACCACGCGCCTGGCTACCCTCAACCCGGCTCTCCAGCGCCGTCTTTTGCGTCACGCAGCCGCGCAATTAGGTTGTTCGCCCGACTTTACAGCCACCGAATCGATGCGCCGTCTTGCGCTCACCGGCCATGCCGGCCAAAAGTTGGAACTCGCCGGCGGACTGCGCGTCGAGCGTAGTCATCGTGAGCTGCGGTTGGCCGCCGGCGGCTCCGCGGCTCCACAAGCGGCACCAGTCGCGACTTCGTACACCATTACCGTTCCCGGTCAGCTCAAAGCCGCAACGTACCACTGCCAGATCACAATTGAGGCCACCGGTCCCCAGGCTGGAGGCACCGGCCAGCTACCGCCCGCCACGCTCCGCCCCTGGAAGGCAGGCGACCGGGTAAAGCTCCGTTATTCGGCTGCGCCTAAAAAGATCAAAGAGGTGCTTGAGCGCCTGCATGTCAGTGGCAAAGAGCGCGCCGCCTGGCCCCTTCTTGAATGGCAGGGCCGTATCGTATGGATGCGGGGCGTGGAGGTGGAGCCCGACCCGCAATTGTGCATTCGTGTCAGCGACTTAGACACCAGTGGCGGCAATTAGGTTCCACCTGCCCCTTTCGTGATACTCCGGGGTGCTTTTTCCGGTGGCGGAGCCTGCTTCGCGGTACAATTTTAGATACTGCTCGCCTGGCGGCAAATGGCATTTAAACGCCTGCCGTCCTGGGCCTCGTAGATTCTGTGACTTCACGGCACTTACGAGCGTCTAAAGGTGATGGAGGCGGTGTTGGAGTTTCATTTTTACCAATTCTCCCCCGCCGGGAAAGAGGGTTCCTGGTGAATTCGACCGTCAAATCGATCGTGTTCTGGGTTGTCATAATTGTGTGCCTGCTGGCGCTATGGAGCATCGTGCAAAAGGGCACGAACCTCGGCGGCACAAAAGATCAGGAGATCGGCTACTCCGCGCTGCTCGACAAGATTGATGCCGGGCAGGTGCAGGACGTGACCATCCAGGGCACGGAACTGCATGGTCACCTCAAGGGCTCCAAGGATCAGTTCCACACCACGATCCCCACGTCCACGGACATGCTGATCAACAAGCTGCATGACGCGAAGGTTGACTTCCAACTGAAGGATCCGCAGAGCAATCTGTTCTGGCCGCTGCTCATCAACATTGGTCCCTTTGTCCTGCTAGGCGCCATCTGGTTCTTCATGCTGCGCCAGATGCAATCGGGCGGTAACAAGGCGCTCTCGTTCGGCAAGAGCCGTGCGCGTCTGCTCTCCATGCAGCAGAAGAAGGTCACGTTCAAGGACGTGGCCGGTGTGGATGAAGCCAAGGAAGAGCTGAAAGAAATCATCGAGTATCTGCGCGAGCCGCAGAAGTTCCAGAAGCTGGGCGGACGCATCCCCAAGGGCGTGCTCCTTGTCGGACCTCCGGGAACCGGCAAAACCTTGCTGGCCCGTGCCGTGGCCGGTGAGGCCAACGTGCCGTTCTTTTCCATCTCCGGTTCTGACTTTGTTGAAATGTTCGTCGGCGTTGGCGCATCGCGCGTTCGCGACCTCTTCGAACAGGGCAAGAAGAACGCTCCCTGCATCATCTTCATCGACGAAATCGACGCAGTGGGCCGTCACCGTGGCGCAGGCCTCGGCGGCGGACACGACGAGCGCGAGCAGACGCTGAATCAGCTCCTCGTCGAAATGGACGGCTTTGAATCGAACGACGGTGTCATTCTGGTTGCGGCGACAAACCGCCCGGACGTGCTTGATCCTGCGTTACTACGCCCCGGCCGTTTCGACCGTCGTGTTGTCGTCGGCCTGCCTGACATTCGCGGGCGCGAAGAGATTCTCCGCGTTCACGTTCGTAAAATCCCTGTTGCTGACGATGTGAACCTCAACATCCTCGCTCGTGGCACACCGGGCTTTAGTGGAGCCGACCTCGCCAACATGGTCAATGAGGCCGCGCTCAATGCCGCTCGCGCCAACCGCAAGCAGGTCACTATGTATGACTGCGAGCTGGCCAAAGACAAGGTCCTCATGGGCGCCGAGCGAAAGTCGATGCTGCTCACGGATGAGGAGAAAAGAGTCACCGCGTACCACGAGGCTGGCCACGCTCTAGTAGCCTTTTTGCGCGAACATTCCGATCCCATCCATAAAGTCACCATCATCCCTCGCGGCATGGCTCTCGGTGTCACGGTGTACTTGCCGGATGATCGGCATAATTACACGCGCGAGTATCTTGAGACACGTTTGGCAATGCTCTACGGCGGTCGTGTGGCAGAGGAGATCTTCCTCAACCAGATGTCCACCGGCGCCGGCAATGATATTGAGCGCGCAACGGAAATGGCGCGCGCCATGGTCTGCGAGTACGGCATGAGCCGTCTTGGTCCGCTCACCTTCGGCAAGAAGGAAGAGCAGATTTTCCTTGGCCGCGAAATTGCACAGCATCGTGACTTCAGCGAAGAGACTGCACGCCAGATCGATCTGGAAGTGCGCCGCCTCATCGACGAAGGCTACCAGTCGGCACATCACATCCTCAGCTCCAACAAGGACGCGATGCACCGCATTGCCGCTGCACTGCTTGAGCGTGAAACCATCGACGCGGAAGAAGTGAAGCTGCTGGTCGAAGGCAAGGAGCTTCCTCCGCTTCGTTCCGCGTTGGCGTCGCCCAGCGACACGGGCAGCGGCACCGGTGGACCGCAGGTACTTAAACCGGAAAGCCGTCCAGGATCGGGCTCTTTCCCAGAAGGTTCACCCTCACCGGCGTAACCACCGTTGCATGGAGCGTGCGCGCCTCGCGCCTGACTCTATCGGGTTTCAATAACAAAGGCCGCTCTCTGGAGCGGCCTTTGTGCTGCGCCATAAACTTGTTACGCGGGAAGCGAGTTTCCACTTTCCGCACTTACCATCGTCCCTTGGTGATAGAGAATCTTCCAGACGCCGCTGACTCTCTGCCACAACGTGGCACGCCGTGTGATGCGGCCTTTCTGGTCGAGAGTGTAAGTGAGTAGATACGTCTCGTCGCCAAGCGCGCGCACGCCGAAATCCGTGCACGTCCAGCCTTCATTCTCTGCATCCGTAAACGGTCGCTCGGCCATCAAAGCAAGAATAGATTCGCGGCTGTAGCGGCTACCGGATGCGCCGACCTCCCAATAATCGGGAGCCATCAAGCGCGCGAAATCTTCCACCGTGGTTCCAAAAGCTGCGCGGTGAAATATCGGCTCGCATTGCCTGAGTTCATCGAGTATGGATTGAAGCTCCGGTGGAACCGGCGCAAAAGGAGAAGCCGCTGCCATACGGAGATTGTAGGGCAGCGGCTCAATCATGAAGTTGTGTTGCTAGAAGATGCGGTAGCTGATGCCGCTGCTGAAACCATAGGGATGCAACTGCGCGTTTTGATTCACGTACCAGTTTGGCCATTGCTGGTATTCAAAGTCCACCGCGCGCACGGTCCACTTATCTGAGAGCTTGTAATCCACACCCCCGCCGTAGACGAGTGTTGCGCAGCGGCAACTTGTTGCGTTGAACTCAAAGTTCATGTGGCCAATGCCGAAGAGGAACTTGCCGTAGGGTGTGTACTTGCCCCAGGTGTGAATGGGCACCTTCGGTCCGATCAGGTAATTATCCTGGTGGATATTTACGAACTGATTGAAGCGCAGCCAGCGGCCTTCAGCTTCAAGTTGCGCCCACCGGGAAAAGCGCACATCCACAAAGGCGCCGGCGCCAAAAAGCCAGTTGGCGGACGATGAGGCTACTCCGCCGCCCTGATAATCCGGTTGAAATGCGGAGCCAAATCCTCCGGCGTCTATGTGGATTCGGCCAGTGGTCGCTGCGGGAACCACTTGAGCACCGGCTTGAAAGGCTGCCGCGCTTACAAACAACAGGAAACAGACTACTGCAATTTTCTTCATATCTCAGATACTTCCCATTCAGTTTCCAGGCAAACTGCAAACTGTACAACCACTCAACATTGTGAACAAAATCAGATGAAGCCATCCCCGGAACGTGTCGACACGCTCCGGGGGAATCATTTGAATACTACTGTGGATTGGGATTGCTGGGCGCCGGTTGTGTGGCGTCTCCAGCAGCAGGCTGCGCGGCATTCTGGTCGGCCGCTCCGGCAGCAGGTGCGGCAGGTGCCGCGTTTGCATCCTCATAGCGCTGCAGGTTGAAGAAGATCGGAGTCACTTCAAACGGCATCTTGTCGCGCGGATTCATCGGTGCAAAGCGCTTGGCGTTCAGCATGTGCACCCGGTCGTCCCACGGATCAATCTTCAGCCAGCTGCCCAGGGGCAGTGCCGTCGTCTGTGACATATTGTCCCAGTCGATCTCGGGCGCCGCAGAGGCAAGTTGCGCCATCCACGGTGTTCCGTCCGGCTTCAGCATGGAGTCGCCGAGAAGCGGCGTATTCATCGCCTTCAGAGCCTTGCCGCGGTTGGCCAGTTCCTTCCAGTAGAGACCCGCGTTGGAAAGCCTGTCTTTGTACATCGAGGCTTCCAGATACTTTTCCGCGGTTTTAGCTGCATCGGCATCTTCCTGTTGCGTGTGGCTCATGTCAATACGCTGGAAGGTTGATTCATCCGGGAAGAGAAGACGGTCATTGAAGGCGTAGCGGGTGTCGATGTGATGTCCCAGTGCGACGTGCGCCAGTTCAAGCGCCACCACGGAAGCAATCGACTCTTCGTTCGGCAGCGTATCCAGCAGGCCCTTCGAGATCAGAATCGTATTGCCGATCGTTGTAGCTTCAACCGTGCTGGTCAGCAGCACGCGGCAGTGTACGGGGCTCGAGAACTCGAGGTTATTCGGCACAGCCAGGTTGATAACGATCTGATCGAGCACCTTGGTTTCGTAGCCGTCCGGAGTGAGCGGAGCCACCAGTCCCGCTTCTTCCAGGCGATCAATCACGTTGTTCTCCGCCTGCTGCACCCAGTCGCGAGTCGCCTGCAACGGGCCCACATCCTGTGAGTCACCGCTCTTGTCCACAGCGTCTTCCACGCGCATGCTCACATTCTCGCTGTCACGCGTGGGCAGCTTCAGGCTGTAGCCCCAGAAGTGGGTCTGTGCCTTCAGGCCAATCTTGTGGCTGCGGTCGCCACGATCCGGCTCTTCGACGTAAATGGCCACCGGTAGCCACACGTTGGGCTGCAGATTCATGCGCCAGCTGTCGAAGTGGAAGTACAAGCGCGAGTCCTCATCCGAGCGAGGACCTGTGTAGGTGCCGTTGAAGCGGACGATGTTGCCGCCCTGATCTTCAATCCAGATGCGTCCATAGAAACGGCCCATGCCGCTCACCTTTGGGTGCACATCGAAGACCCAGGTACGTAGCGAACCCAGAAACTCTCGCCGCACAAAGCTGAACACATAATGCTGCATATCGAACCCATTCGGATCGATAAACATCATCTGCATAAAGCCGTTTGAGTTGTAGTCAGTTCCGCGGTCCAGTCCAAGAGCCTTGGTCAGTCCGGAAATTGCGGCCAGCGACCCCTTGAAGAAGCCCGTCTTCCTCTCCTCGCGTGGAGCATAACCTTTGTCATAGAAGGCCTTATTGCTAAAGTCCACGCGGCTCAGCATGTAATGGTCGTCGATCGGCACTTCATACAGCTTCGGATCCGGCGTGGTGTCCTGAATGTAGGTTTGCACCAGCGGTGTGCGCTCCTGGATTCCCCTGATCAGGACTTTTTCCTGCGCGATGGCCCGGTTCACGAGAGCCTGCTGGTCCGGGGTAAGCTGGTGGGCCTGCGCATACTTCGGCTGCTTCTTCGCTTCAGCGCAGGAAACGCCCAACATCAATAAAAGCAAGGCTACAGCAATCTTGCGAAACTTCATTCTATGCTCCTGGGGGTACGGCATTTCTTCTTGATTTCTTGTTCGTTGTTGCATTGAGCCAAACGCGGCGATCGTTCAACGTCAAACGTCTTTGCATTGCCGCTGATCTTCTAAGCGAGTTGGAAAGTAATGGTGATGTTGGTCGTCAAATCCACGGGGTGGCCATCGCGCGTCGCGGGCTTAAACCGAATCTCTTGCGCCACGCGTTCAGCTTCCTGGTCAAGCCCGTGTCCAAGTCCATGCACAACTCCATGCACCAGGACCCGGCCGCTGGCCGTAAATGTTACGCGCAAAATTACATCTCCTTGAATGCCCATCTGCCGGGCTTCCGCGGTGTAACGCACCGGAGGCTTCGAGAGCACTTCGAGGTCGGTCGACTGAGGCTTATTCGCCATCTGCTGCAGCGGAGTTGCCGCGGCTAACGCGCCGGGGATGCCCGCCGAGGCCACGCGGCCACCGCCATAGGTGCCGTGTGCGGCTGTTCCTGTACCGCCTGGAAGGCCGGTCTGCGCAACCCGTCCTACAGTTCCGGCATTCGATCCGGAGCGGGTGCCATTGCCAATGCCGGTGGAGCCTACCACGCCGCGCGGCGCGACCGCTTCGCCTCGCATCCCACCATAGGGATTGCCGATGGCGGCCACTGTCGCCGGACGCTGTGCGTTCGGATTCGGCGTCACGCCGAACGTTTCACCCAGATGGACTTCCTTCGTGGATACGTGGAGCTGTTTCTCCTGCGCAGGAGCCGCGGCCGTCAGGGCCGCCTTCGGCTGCGGGGCAAGAACAATTGACGGACGCGCCTCCTTCATCATCGGCGCTTCCATCTTTGCTTCCATCTGGATGTCCTTCAGCGCAGGCTTTGGCTCCGGACGCGGCATATTAATCTTGGGCGCCGCCAGTTTGACCTCCGGCGGTTTCGGCAGATCGTTGAGTTTCGGAATCGGTGTATGCACCTTGGGCTGGGGCGGGGGAGTCGTAGGGAAGATCAGATCGGTCTGTTCAAACTTGTGTTGCTCAATTACGTGCTTGGCCATCAGGCCTACGTACAGCAGAATTCCCAAAATCGACAGGTTGATCACTGCGCTGGTGACAAAGGATGCGCGCCTGCCCTCGGGCTCGGGCAGTAATCCAAAATGCAACGTTTGTGAAGTGCTATTTACCTGCATGCTTTCCATTCCTCTTTGGCCAGGGAAACGGGTTGGGGGATTCGTTTTCCGGACCCAGGAATTGATCTGGTCGGCTTCATTTTCATCATTGCGCAGCGCTTGTGGCATGGTTTGATCGCCTCCCAGTCTCCGGGCACCCGTATTGATTTACCATCCGCTCGGGTTTGTGTCCGCCTCAATCCACTTCACTTTGAAGCGTACTAACCTTGAAGTTCCTTGTAATTAAGATGCGCGGATGGGCTTACAAAAACACCTGTATCGAACCCGAATTCTTCGCGAATCCTATTACGGTTGCGTTTTCCCAATGCTGGAAGGAGTATCGTTGCGATTCAATTTCGGAGCTTGCATTCCCCGCTACGCACTATCCGCCTACCCATCACGTGCACTTGACATGCCAGATTTGAGGTCCGTCGGCTTCTTCTCTTCTCCTGTGACGATCGCTCATTCCTTCATCAGGTCCAAGGCTTCCACACGTGCTGAGAACAGTCCAAGCTCCTAGTGGGAGGGAATTAAACAGGGGCTTCCGTTGCG
>JAGWSG010000066.1 GCA_028876335.1 Acidobacteriota bacterium | reverse complement strand
CGGAGGTGCGTGGTGTCGAGCGGGAGCGAAGGGCGCACGAGAGGATGATACGGCGTTTGGGCGCGAGTGAAGGAGAATGATGCCGCGCGGCGATGTATACTCTGCGAGTTATGCAGGTTTATGTGATTCTTCCGGCGGCGGGGCTGGGCACGCGCATGGCCGGGCCGCAGCCCAAGCAATTTCTCGAATTGGACGGCGTTCCGATTCTCATCCATTCCTTGCGTGCGTTTGCCGCGGTGGAGCGCGTGGCGGACATCTACGTGGCCGTGCGCAAGACGGAAGTGGAGCGCGTGGAGGCGCAGGCGGCCGAGTACGGCTTCAACACGGGTCGCGTGCATGTGGTGGAAGGCGGCGATACCCGGCAGGAGTCTGTGGCGCATGCGCTGGCGGCGCTGCCGGCAGGCGAGGACGACATTGTGCTGGTGCATGACGCGGTGCGGCCGCTGATTGATGCGGCGACAATTGAGCGGACAATTGAGGCTGTGGAACAGCATGGCGCGGCAATTGTAGGCCTGCCAGCGGTGGACACGATCAAGCAGGTGGAGAGGACCGCGCACGGAGCGCTCATTACCTCGACCATCCCCCGGGAGTTTGTGGTGTTGGCGCAGACGCCGCAGGGTTTCCGATTTGAGATTCTGGAGAGGGCTTTTCGAGAGGCGACGGCGGACGGATTTGTGGGCACCGATGAAGCCTCGGTGGTGGAGCGCGCCGGGTTGCCGGTGGCCGTGGTGCCGGGCTCACAGGTTAATCTGAAGATTACGCAGCAGGGCGATCTTGAACTGGCCGAGTTTTACCTGAAACAGCGCGGCCGTTGAGCGCTGACGGCGAACCTGCTGCGCAGGAAGTACGGAAACGGTGAGCATGGATATTCGTATCGGATTGGGTTGGGACTCGCACGCATTCAAGCCAGGTGTTCCTCTGCGTATTGGCGGTATGACGCTGGATCATCCTGAAGGGCTTGCCGGACACTCGGACGGCGACGTGCTTCTCCACGCCATTACCGATGCGCTGCTGGGAGCGGTGGCGGCGGGCGATATCGGCAGCTTTTTTCCTCCGGGCGACCCGCGTTGGAAGGATGCCGACTCGGCGATATTCCTGAACCTTGCGCTGGAAGAGTTGCAGCACGCCGGTTACGGGATTGTGAATGTGGATGCCACGCTGGTGCTGGCGGCACCGAAGATTTCGCCCATTGCTGGCGAAATGCGCGCGCGGGTGGCCGAGTTGCTGTGCGTGGACATGGAACGGGTGAGCATCAAGGCCAAAAC
Organism: Acidobacteriota bacterium; assembly: GCA_028876335.1. Lineage (GTDB taxonomy): Bacteria > Acidobacteriota > Terriglobia > Terriglobales > Acidobacteriaceae > Telmatobacter. The sequence goes on along the minus strand of JAGWSG010000066.1, from coordinate 50,257 downwards.
GCCGGAGGGGCTGAATCTGGATCATGTGGCCCAGTGCCACGCGGTGGTTCTGGTGGAGCGCGTGCAGGATCCTGATGCCCTGAAGACGATGAGCGCGGTCATCGAGAGCCAACGCCAACTGGAAGACGTGGTGGAAGATCTGCTCAGCTCGGTCCATGGAGTTCCCAAACGACGCACCATTGCACCCGTCTTTGACACGGAAGATATTACTTAACCGAAAAAATTGACCAACAAATAGCGATAGACTGGAGAAGTGGCGGTTGCGAATCGCCCTGACAGGCGATATTCTCTGCCAGAACAGCAAGGCAAATTTCTTTTTCTCCCCCGGTAAGGCGAGGCCTGATTTTTGTGATGCGACAATTGCACGTGTCGTGGCGGCCAGCTTTGGCGCATAGAAAAGCCATTCGCTGGCTGCTCGCGGCCTTTTGCTTGCTGGCAGTGGTGTCTTCGCCTGCAGGGATCAGTGCGCAGGACCGGTCTCCGCATGCAAGCCTAAGTCACGGCGGCAACATGCCGCAGATCGTGAGCCTGGGGACTTCCGCGATCGAGCTGAACTGGCCATGGCGATTCCACACCGGCGACGATCCGGATTGGGCAACGACCAATTTCGACGACTCAAGCTGGGACACTTTGGATCTTTCGCCGCGAGATGGATACCATGATCCGTTCCTTGGGACGTCCGGCTATGTCCCCGGCTGGACGGCACGCGGTTACGCGAACTACACGGGGTTTGCCTGGTATCGGCTGCATCTTGAGCTGCAGAGCGATTTCAGCCAGGCAAACAGTTCTCAGCTTCAAATCAAAATGCCGACCAATGTGGACGATGCCTACCAGGTCTTCGTAAACGGGCAGTTGATCGGCGAATTTGGGAAATTCACGCAAAGTGGCGTTGTAACGTACGCAACACTGCCGCGCGCATTCGCGTTGCCGCCCGATATTCACGACGGGCCGATCACGGTGGCGATCCGCGTGTACATGGGCCCGGCAACACCACTCTTCAGTCCCGATTCAGGCGGCATGCACGGACCGCCGTTGATTGGCCTTAGCTCCAGCATTCAGGCACTGCTAAGTCTGGACTGGAGCTCGGTGGACCGCTCACAGTACAGTGGCCTGCTGACGGCCGCCATCGTGCTACTCGCGCTGGTGGTTGTGACGGTGCTGTTCAGGCTGGAGCCCACTGAGAAATCGTATCTTTGGCTGATTCTTACGCTGACGGTTGTGCTGCTGCAGTCCGTGCTCAGCTTGGTCATGAATTACTCCACGCTGCTCACCGGCGATGTTGGATTTCTGCTCTCGGATGCCATTTTCCCGCCCCTTGCCATCGGACTGTGGGTGCTGTTCTGGGCACACTGGTTCCGCATGAAGGAAATGAAAAAGTTGTACTGGATGGTGGGCGTGCTGGTGGTCCTGTCGATTGCGGTTGTCGCCATGCAGCGCGCGCCGCTGTACGGCTGGGTTATCCCTGTTCAGGCGTCGGTGATTCTTTCGCCTCTGTCGATGCTGGTGAAGCTGCTGCTCGGTTCGCTTCTGCTGTGGATTACATGGGAGAGCATGCGCCACGATTCAACAGGTGGCTGGCTGGCACTGCCTGCAGTGGCACTAATTGGACTGACACTCTACCAGAACAATCTCTTCCTGCTGAAAATCCCGGTGAACTTCTTCTTTCATGGCTATGGCGTGAAGATCGGGCAGATTGCCGTAGTCCTATCTTTGAACATCATCACGATTCTGCTGATGCGGCGATTCCTGCAACTGCAGCGGCGGCGTGAACAAATGCGTCTAGAGGTGCAACAGGCGCAGCAGGTGCAGCACGTTCTGATTCCCGAAGCTATCCCGACCATTCCGGGGTTCGCGATTGAGAGTGCTTATTATCCGGCACAGGAAGTGGGCGGCGATTTCTTCCAGATCCTGCCCGACCGGGCAGGCGGCGTATTGATTGTGCTTGGCGATGTAGCCGGCAAGGGATTGCAGGCGGGCATGCTGGTGGCGCTGATTGTAGGCGCGCTGCATACGATTGTGGAAACCAGCATTGAGCCGGCATACGTGCTGGACTCGCTCAACCGCCGGCTCTGTGCGCGCGGCCGGGCCTGCGCGACCTGTATTGCGATTCATATTGATGCCAACGGCGAAACTGCAATTGCGAATGCGGGCCACCTGCCACCGTATCTGAGCAAAAAGGAAGTCGCGATCGAGGGCAACCTGCCGCTGGGCATGGTTCCGAATATCCGGTTCGAAGAGACCTATCTGGTATTGAAGCCCGGTGAGCGCATGACGTTGATGACTGATGGAGTGGTGGAAGCAAGAGACGGAAAAGGCGAGCTGTTCGGCTTCAGCCAGACCCGGTCCATCAGTCACCTGCCCGCGTCATTTATTGCCAAGGCGGCACAGATTTTTGGTCAGGACGACGACATTACGGTCGTTTCCGTGAGCCTGCTGGCTCCTGAAAACAAGGCCAACAGCGGTTCGTTTCAAGTATCGGCGGGGCTGTCAGGGTCCTGACCAATCAGCGTCCGATCCACTGATATGATGATTTGGCCTCGCCCATTCAGCCGGGCGGCGTGATCTAATTCAGCGTTTTCGATTCGACCTGCTGATGACCATGCCCTCTCAACGATTTCTGCCAATCCGGCTTCTCCTGGTTTGGGTGCCGCTTCTTCTGGTTGTCCTTTTGTTTGCCGTAAGTCTCCGCGATGCTTTGCGTTTTGCCGGGATTGACCTGCGCGCGAAGGTCACCGGCGCGCGTCTGTTGACGGCTCATCTGAATCCTTATCCGCTGCCCAGCCAACCCGATGCGAACTCATATTATCGGATGTTCAACTACAACACTTACACACCGTTTCTGCTTGCGCTTTATGCTCTGCTCTGCAAGCTCCCCTATGCCCTTGAACGGCTGATTTACTTTGCGGTGGATTGGTTGTGCATCGTGTACCTATTTGTACGAACGCGGCAGTGGTTTCCAGGCTCGAAGCGGATCTGGCATTGGGCGCTCTTTGTTTTGTTTGTGATTGCCGACTTTGGCGTGCGACTGCATATGGAGCGTGGGCAATACTACCTGGAAATTGCCGCCGCGATGGCTTGGAACATGGGCGCGTGGAAGGATGAGGAGTCATCCGGTTGGAGCGGCGCGATTGCGCTCGCTCTGTTGATTCTGGTGCGTCCCACTTTTGTATTGCTCCTTTCCTCTATTGTTGCTTCTACGTATGCCTCGTGCGGCCATGCAAACAGCACTGGTCGCGGCTCTGTTGGCGGGCGCGACACTTGCCGCGTTTGGCCTGCAACCGTGGCGATCGTATGTCAAAACCGCTTCCCTCCTTGAAGAGGTAACGGTAAAGCAGATTTTCCTGCCACCGGCTCAGGCAACCACGGAGACGAAGAGCGCCGCACCTCAGATTGCCGAGAATTTGGATTTCAGCCGGAGCCTTCAGTCGAACTATGCCATCTCGCGGACCTTCCTGAGCAATGCGGATCAGCATAAGTTTCGCCCATGGGCAGCAAGGGTGTTCAAGTCTGCTGCGGCGCTGATTCGCGTCAATTCAACACTGCTGGCTCTGGCCGCCCTTTACTGCATGCTGATTGCATACGGCCTGAAAGATGCCCCGGCATGGCTACGGATTGGATTTGCTTTTCTCGCGCCGTCTGTTATCGAAACGTTTGGTCCTCAGAGAAACGCCTACTGTGATGTAATTCTGGTCCCAGTTTTACTCGCCATTGCGGGCATGGTATTCGCGGACGAGCGGATTTCAAAAAGCGTGCGTGCTGCAATGACCACTGCCATTGGACTCTGCGTAGTGGCAGCAGTCGGACCATACTTTCTTTCTCCAGGCGGGACTGCAATCGAAGCAGTCAGCCTGGCGCGCTGGTATGGTCTGCTGCTGCTGGCAAATCTTTACTTTCTGGCCCGGCTTAACCGCCGTCTGAAGACGAGCGCGGACAATACGCTTTTGCAGACTACCTGGTGAGAAATCCATCGTTGCAGTAAGAATTGCATTGCAGTTTGACGCGTTTGGACTTACTGTGGCGGGGAGCTTCCATCTCACTTACGGAGCAAGAACCATGTCCCTCGCCTTGATGTTTCTGCAAAATCAGCCTGACCCCGAGCAGGTGATGAGAATGATGACTGCCATCATTCCATTGATAGGACTCTTCTTTCTGATTGGCATGGCCATCGTCATCATCCCGTTCTGGTTCATCTGCAAGAAGGCCGGCTTCTCACCCTGGCTATCTCTGCTGAATTTGATCCCGGTGGGCAACCTGGTCTTGATCTATATTCTGGCCTTTGCCGATTGGAAAGTGATGCCTGCACCAAGCTCCGCACAGATGGGCTATCCCTTCCCGCCTCCGCCGCAGCAATAAGACCCGGCTGATAGCATCGAAGAGGAATCACCTCTTCGATGCCCGACGGAAAACTCTCCCCATCAGCAACTCCTCGCGTTCGATTCGCTCCTTCGCCGACGGGCTATCTGCACGTGGGCGGAGCGCGCACAGCTCTGTTCAATTGGCTGTTTGCGCGCCACACCGGCGGCACACTCATCCTGCGTATTGAGGACACGGATTTCGAGCGCTCGAGCGAGGCGATGGTTGAGGGAATTCTAGACGGCATGCGCTGGCTGGGCCTGACATGGGACGAGGGCCCGTTCTACCAATCGAAACGGCTGGATCTCTACAAGGAAACGGCAGCAAAAATTGTCGCGAGCGGCAATGCTTATCCGTGTTTCTGCACCAAAGAAGACCTGGAGCAACGCCGCAAAGAAGCTGCGGAAGCTGGGCGCCCACTGATGTATAACCGGCGCTGCCGCAGGATTCCCCGCGAAGTTGCGGAGGCGCGCGTTGCAGCAGGAGAGCCGGCGGCGATTCGCTTTGCGGTGCCGGTAGAAGGCTCGACGAGCTTTGACGATGCGGTATTTGGGAAGGTGGAATTTGCCAATGCAGAGATTGAGGATTTTGTCCTGCTGCGTTCGGATGGAATTCCGACCTACCACCTGAGCGTGGTTGCCGATGACATTGACATGCGGCTGACGCACATTATCCGCGGTGCGGATCATATTTCAAACACGCCGAAGCAGGTGTTGCAGTATCGCGCTCTGGGTGCGCCGCTGCCCGTGTTTGTGCATGTGCCACTGATTCTGGGCCCGGACAAGACGCGGCTATCCAAACGCCATGGCGCTACGAGCGTGACAGCGTACAAGGAAATGGGCATTGTGCCGGAGGCATTCCGCAATTTTCTCTCGCTGCTGGGATGGACGCCGGGAGGGCTGAAGGATGAGAACGGCAAGGATCGCGAAGTGTTTTCTTCCGCGGAGTTGATCGCGCTGTTTTCGCTGGAGGGAATCTCGAAGTCAAATGCGGTTTTCGATAACGACAAGCTTGCCTGGTTCAATGCCGAGTACATTCGCGCGCTGCCGGTGGACGAATTGAGCAAAATGCTGGAGCCGGTACTGTCTCAGGCAGGCCTGCACGCCACAACGGAAAAGCTGCTTGCCGTTACGCCGCTCATTCGCGAGCGTATCAAGACGTTGAACGACGCAGCGACTGTTGCCGATTTCCTTTTTGTGGACAAACTTGCACCGTATGACGCAGCCGACCTGATTCCGCAGAAAGGCGATGCCGCGCTGGCCGTGCGCATTCTGGGGAAGACCCGCGATGTGCTTGGGCAAGTGGATTTCACAAGCACGTCGATGGAACAGGCTTTACGCGAAGCCGCGACGGAACTAGGCGTGAAAGCTGGACCGATGTTTCAGCCTATCCGCGTGGCAGTAAGCGGGCGCAAGAATGCGCCGCCGCTATTTGAATCCATGGAAGTGATGGGGCGGGAAGTGTGCCTGAAGCGGATTGGCTATGCTGAAGAGAGGCTTAAACTACTGGCCGCCCAAGAGCCAGCTTTGCAGGACAAGGGAAACGAATCATGACCGACGCAAATACAGAAACTACAGAAATTCGCACCGTCTCCAATTTTCTTCGCGACCAGATTGCAGAGGACGTGCGCACCAAAAAGTTTGGCGATGCCGTTGTGCAGACTCGCTTTCCTCCCGAGCCGAATGGTTACCTGCACATTGGGCATGCAAAGGCTATCTGCCTGGACTTTGGCCTTGCGGATGAGTTCGGCGGCAAGACCAACCTGCGCTTTGACGACACGAATCCTGAGAAGGAAGAGCAGGAGTACGTGGACTCAATCCAGGAGGACGTGCGCTGGCTCGGTTTTGAATGGGACAAGGTTTGTTACGCGTCGGATTATTTTGACCAGCTCTACGAGTGGGCGATTCAGCTGATCAAGGCGGGCAAGGCGTATGTAGACGATCTCTCCGCCGATGAGATTCGGCAGTATCGAGGCACGCTGACGGAGCCGGGCAAGAACAGCCCGTATCGCGACCGCACGGTGGAAGAAAATCTGGATTTGTTCACCCGCATGAAGGACGGCGAGTTCCCGGATGGATCGCGCGTGCTGCGAGCAAAGATTGATATGGCGTCGCCAAACCTGAATATGCGCGACCCGGTGATGTATCGCATTCTTCATGCGTCGCACCACCGTACCGGCGACAAGTGGTGCATCTATCCGATGTACGACTACGCGCACGGGCAGTCAGATTCGATTGAGCATGTGACGCACTCGATGTGTACGCTCGAGTTTGCGGACCACCAGCCGATCTATCGCTGGTATATCGACCAGCTTGGGATCTTCCCCTCGCAGCAGATTGAGTTCGACCGGCTGAACCTGACCTACACGCTGCTGAGCAAGCGCCGTCTGCTGCAGCTTGTGCAGGAGAAGCACGTGAGCGGGTGGGATGATCCGCGCATGCCCACGCTGAGCGGAATTCGCCGGCGCGGCTTTACGCCGGGAGCGCTGCGCGCGCTGTGCGCTTCAATTGGCGCAACACGGACGAATGGGTCCACCGATATCGAGATGCTGGAGCACTTTCAGCGTGACGATTTGAACAAGAAGGCGCGCCGTGCGATGGCTGTGCTGCGGCCGTTGAAGATTGTTATCGACAACTATCCCGAGGGACAGGTGGAGTTTGTCGACGTGCAGAACAATCCGGAAGATCCTGCAGCCGGTACGCGGCAGGTGCCCTTCAGCCGCGAGCTTTACATTGAGCAGGATGACTTTCGCGAGGTTCCGCCGCCGAAGTATTACCGGCTATCAGCGGGAAAGGAAGTTCGTCTGCGGGCGGCCTACTTTGTGACGGCGCAGAGCGTTGTGAAGGATGCCGACGGCAACGTTGTTGAAGTGCATTGCACGTACGATCCAGCCTCGCGCGGCGGCAACTCGCCGGACGGGCGCAAGGTGAAGTCGACGATGCACTGGGTGAGCGCACAGCACGCAGTCAGCGCAGAAGTGCGCGTTTACGACAAGCTGTTCTCAAAGCCGAACCCGAACGACTTTCCGGAAGGCGGCAGCTTTCTCGACAATCTCAATCCGAATTCGCTGGAAGTGATTGCGGACGCGAAGCTGGAGCCCTCACTGGCCGAGGCAAAGCTCGGAGCCCCCTACCAGTTTGAGCGTGTGGGGTATTTCTGCCTCGATCGCGATACGACGGCAGAGAAGCTGGTGTTTAACCGCACACTGGCTTTGAAGGACACCTGGGCGAAGATTGAGAAGACAGCTTCCGGTGGGGGAGCCGCTCGCTAATCGCTCGAAGGATAGATTTAATTCGATTCGAAAATAAGAATGCCGGAGCACTGACTCCGGCATTTGTTTGGAAAGTGAAAATTATTTCCCAATCACATCAATAGGCACATTGATGGTTTTGGGCGGCATGCATGCGTTGTTGTCGCAGGCCTGGTAGCGCAGCGTCGCCTGGATGAGATGGTTGCCTCGCTCAGCCACGAGGTGCGTCTCAATGGAGAATTCGCCGGAATAGACGCTGAGCTTCGTGGTTGGGTCGACCGGCAGGGAGAAGGCGTGCCCTGGAGGATAGCTTGCCTTTTCTAGTCGCACGCCAGAGGAGGCGGGGATCTTCAGCTCCGTAGGAATCAGAAACTGGTCATGCGGCGTATGCGAGTTTATGTGGAAATTGGGCGCAACCTTGAAGTGAAGGGAAACTGCGCTTGCCTTTCCCGCTGGCAACGTGACCTGTTCCGGGAAGAGGAACTGCACGTGGGCTCCGCCGGTGATGGAGCGGGAGTCCGAATCAATAAGCGATGACTTTGAAGAAAACGATGTCTGAGCGAGCGCCGTCAAGGCACAGCTCGCAACCAGGGCACACGCTAATCCTCTGCACAGGTTCATTGTTCAGTCCGCCAATGCCTTTTGAATCTTAGACTCAATTTCGTCCTTGGATGTAATACCCATCTGCGTGGCAACAATTTTGCCGCTGCGGTCCACGTAGAAGGAAGTGGGCATTGCGTCCACGCCACCGTAGGCTGCAGCAATGCTGTCACCGCCCATAAGCACGGGATATGGGACCTTGTTCTTGGCTACGAACTGCTGGATGGCATCCTTGTCTTTGGCCCAGCCTGCCTTGTCAGCCGGAGTGTAATCATCGCCTTCGGCCGAGACGCCCAGGACTTCAAAACCCTTTGACGCGTACTGGTTGCGCAGTTCAACGAGCCAGGGCGTCTCCAACTTGCAGGGGCCGCACCAAGTGGCCCAGAAATTGATGAGCAGCGCTTTGCCCTTGTAGTCGGCGAGGGAAACCTTCTGGCCCTTGAGGTTCTGGAGGGTAAATGCGGGTGCGGGCTTGTCCATCAGGGGGGACTTGTACTGCAGTGTGCCGTCGGCGGCGGCCATCAGTATGCCCTGCTGTGCGGACATGGCCTTGACCTTTGCGGCCTGCTGCTTGCGGTACTCCCAGTTGGCCCAGCCGGCCCAGGCAAAGGCGGCAAGAAGAAAGAGCGTGATGCCGAGGACGACAGTGTTGCGCTTTACAGGCATTTGACCTCCTTTCCTATTGTACGAGCGGGCAGGCCCGCCGGCACCCATCGCCGGGTTGAGGGGGCATGTTCAACCGCGCGCAAACTGTTACCATCAGAGACCGATGAGCACGGAGAAAGTTACAGAAAAGCTGACGCCTGCCGAACTGGTGCGCACCGAGGCGGCCGCGCTGAATGCGCTGGCAGCTCGTCTGGAAGGGCCCATGACGGAGGCCTTCAACCGCGCGGTGGAGCTGGTGGTACGCTGCGGCGCAGGCAAAGGGCGCGTTGTGGTTACAGGCATGGGCAAGAGCGGCATCATCGCGCAGAAGATTGCGGCCACACTCAGCTCCACAGGAAGCCCGGCCATTTTTCTGCATCCGGCTGAGGCGGTGCACGGCGACCTGGGCGTGCTGATGCCGGGCGACGTGGTGATTGCGCTTTCGGCAAGCGGAGAGACGGAAGAGATTCTGCGCCTGCTGGCCACGCTGAAGCGTAAGGGCGACGCGCTGGTAAGTTTCTGCTGCAATTTGAAGTCGACGCTGGCCGAAGCGAGCGATGTGGCACTGGACTGCAGCGTGGAACGCGAGGCGTGCGGCATGAATCTGGCGCCCACGGCGAGTACAACGGCCATGCTGGCGCTGGGCGATGCGCTGGCCATTGCGGTGAGTTTGCGCAAGGGCTTTAAGCCGGAGGATTTTGCCGAGCTGCACCCCGGCGGCAAGCTGGGCAAGCAATTGGCGAAGGTGGGCGACCTGATGCACGCGGGCGAAGACGTGCCCGTAGTGGCGCTGGATACGCCGATGACGGATGTGATCTACGAGATGTCGCGCAAGAAGCTGGGCATTACGACGGTGCAGGAGAGCGGACACCTGCGCGGCGTGATTTCCGATGGCGATTTGCGGCGACTGCTGGAACACGAAGGCGGCGCGGCACTGAGCAAGTCGGCGGGCGAAGCGATGAATACGCGGCCGAGCACGATTGCCGCAGGCGAGCTGGCGGCGAAGGCGCTGGCGATTCTGGAAGAGCGGAAGATTACGTCACTGGTGGTGGTGGATGCAGGGGGCAAAGTGGAAGGCGTTGTGCACCTGCATGATTTGTGGGGTGTGGAGCTGATTTGAAGGCAGCATTTTTTGATGAATGCCGGATCGAAATCCAGGGAATTCGAGGACGATTATTGAATGACTCGCCTTTGGCTCCGCAGGCTTAGCGCAGGCCTGATTGTTGTTCTGGGTTATCTATTTGTCTGCATGGTCTTTTATTCTTCGCTGCGCAACCAGAACCCGGCGCATCGAGACTTCATCGAATACTGGGCATCCGAGCGGCTACTGCTCAAACACCAGAATCCGTACAATCCTTCCGCAATCCACAAGATCGAGGTTGGCGCCGGACTGGACCGGCCGGCTCCCGAGATTTCCTTCAGCCCGCCAGTCTTCGCAATCGCACTACTGCCCCTGGGCATGGTCAATGCTCAATCGGGCCTGATTCTCTGGTCAATTGCACTCTTCACCTGTTTATCCATTTCAATCTGGCTGTTGTGGAGACTCTGCGAAAGACGAGACCCCCTTCTCATACTTCTCGGGTTTGCGTTCGGACCAGTTATCGCGTGCATATCAGCCAGTCAAATTGGCATCTTCCTGCTGCTTAGCCTGATGCTTTTCTTTGAGCTGCGTGAAACCTGGCCATTCCTGGCAGGCGTTGCATTGACTCCTCTGGCGCTAAAACCGCACTTATTTCTCCCCTTCATGTGCGTGCTTTTGCTTTGGCAAATCACACGCAGGAGCTTTCGCATCCTTGGTGGATTTGCGGTTGGCTTGCTGGCCAATTGCGGCCTGGCGGCCTGGTATGCACCGCAAATCTGGACTCAATATCGCGAGCTTATCGAATCCGCGGGCATCCTGGACCACTTTGTTCCGACCCTCAGTGTGGTGTTGCGCCATCTGATCGCACCGAATCAGCAATGGCTGCAGTTCGCTCCCGTTGCCTGCGCCTGTGTTTGGTCGATATGGTATTTTCTCGAGCACCGCGCCCGTTGGTCGTGGACATCGCACGGAATGCTGGTCCTGCTTGTTTCATCCCTCTGTCCCCCATACGCTTGGTTCACGGATGAGTCAGTACTTTTGCCTGCAGTCATGCTGGGGCTCATTGCCGCGCTCACAACAAACCGACCTGTGTGACCCCTTGCGCTTATTGGTATAGCGAGTCTTGCGGAGGCGTCCTTATCCGTTCAGATCAATTCCCCATATTATCTGTGGACCACGCCGGCATGGCTTTTGTGGTATCTGTACGCAACCCGCGGGCTTACCACTAAGGACGAACATAAAAATGCTCCTCTGCATACCGCCGCATGATGACAGTTGGCTCCAAAGGCGCTGGCGATTCTGGAAGAGCGGAAGATTACGTCACTGGTGGTAGTGGATGCAGGGGGCAAAGTGGAAGGCGTTGTGCACCTGCATGATTTGTGGGGTGTGGAGCTGATTTAGAAATGGACAATCTATCAGGAATCACTGAGAGAAGTGACCTCATAAAGAAGCTAGTTGTTCATGGCCATGTAAATGTGGCGGAGAGAAATATGCTTGGATTTGTCAAAAGGCAAGAAGTTGCAGACATTGTGAAATCACTGCTTCTCTCAAACGGAGTCTTTCCCATCCATAATGAAAACGGAGCGGTCTTTGAAGGACCCCGGCTCTTTTTTCGAGAATCAGGTGCCCAAATCAAATGGGAACGTGCCTACCCTTGGGATCCTTATACCGTCGCAGAACGCCGCATTGAGTCGTTTTCAGATATCGAGAGTTCAGTACAGGCGTTCATCGATTCTGCTTGGAAACATGGAATAGATGGCGTGTTGTTGAGTTGATCAGTTAACCAGACACACTCCTGCACGGTCTTCGATCAGGTGCTCCTGTGTCACCCCTTCCACAGCCACGTGTGCCTGCTGACACGCCCGCGCTAACCCGCACTTCCCTACCTCGTTTGTTTTCAGCGCATGCCGGTTTGGCCCCTGTCCTGCATTGTTCCAGGGCAGACGCGGACGAGGAGGCTCTGAACCTATGGCAACTTCAGTGGATACATGGCAGGCGCTGGGCAGGACCGCCCAGGCGCGGCCACGGCGACCGGAAGACGACGAACATTTAGAATGGATTCTGGTACATCCAAACGCCCTGCGTCCGTGTAACAACCGGCGGCCGGCACCTGAAATGCCCCGCGCGAACACGGACGGGAAAGCACTCAAGTCCTCTTTTATGCACCGTTGGTCGAAGCTTTTTGTTCCCACCCTACGTGAGGCCCCGGCAGACGCCGAAGTGGCCAGCCACAAGTTCCTTCTCCGCGCCGGATACGTCCGGCAGCTGGGCGCCGGCATCTACAACTACCTGTTTCTGGGCCAGCGCTCCTTCAACAAGATCATCGCCATTGTGCGCGAGGAGATGGACAAAATCGGTCAGGAATTTTACCTGCCCGGTATTTTGCCGCGCGAGCCCTGGGAGGAGAGCGGCCGTTGGGGCGTAATGGGCGACAACATGTTTCGCCTGAAAGACCGCAAGGGCGCAGACCTCTGTCTCGGCATGACGCACGAGGAGATCATGACCTCGATTGCGCGCAATGAGCTGCGCAGCTACAAGCAGCTGCCGCAGATCTGGTACCAGATTCAGACCAAGTTTCGCGATGAGCCGAGGCCGAAGTCGGGCTTGCTACGCGTGCGCCAGTTCACCATGAAGGACTCCTACTCCTTCGACCTGAATGCCGCCGGCCTCGACAAGAGCTTTGATCTGCACGACCAGGTCTATCGGCGTATTTTCACACGCTGCGGGTTGAAGTTTGTCGCTGTCGAAGCGGATTCGGGCTCGATGGGCGGATCGCAGTCGCAGGAGTTCATGGTCTACACCGATGCGGGCGAAGACCTGATTGCTAGCTGCCCGGTGTGCAACTACGCGGCGAATCTCGAAAAGGCGACCTCGCGCCTTGAACCGGTTACGGAGATCGATCCGACTGGCGACGGAAGTCCGGAACTTGTGCACACGCCGGGTTGCGCGGCCATTGCCGACGTGGCGGCTTTCTTCAAGATTTCGCCAGCAAGCGACATTAAGTGCGTGGCCTACATGGCGCTGAAGCGTGGCGCGAAGGAAACCTGGCATGGCGTTGCGGCCTTCCTGCGCGGTGACCACCAGGTAAACGAAACCAAGCTGATGGGCGCACTGGGCGCGGCGGAGCTGCGTCCGATGGTTGCCGAAGAACTCGAGCAGTATCTGCACGGCCCTGCGGGCTATCTTGGGCCAGTCGGACTGAACCATGATGCGCAGCCGATGGGCGATGGGTTGACCGTCATCATCGACAAGTCGCTTGAAGGCCGCAAGAACATGGTGTGCGGTGCCAACAAGCTGGACTACCACATACGCAATGTGTGCGCGGGCCGCGACTTTACCTGGACTCTGGCAGCGGATATCCGCAGCGTGAATGAAGGCGAAGCGTGCCCGCAGACGGACGCACATGGCGCCAGCTGCAGCGGCAAACTCGTCGTAGGCAAGGCCGTGGAAGTGGGCCACATCTTCAAGCTCGGTTACAAGTACTCCGAGGCCATGGGCGCGCGCGTGCTGGACGAGAACGGCAAGGAAGTCACGCCGATTATGGGCAGTTACGGCATCGGTATTGAGCGCATTTTGACGGCGGCCATTGAGCAGAAGAACGATGCGAATGGCTTCTGCCTGGCTGCGTCCATTGCGCCGTTTACTGTTGTGGTTACCGTGACCAACGTGGGCGACCAGGCTCTACGCGAGACAGGTGAACAACTTGCCGCGGAACTTGAGGCCGCAGGGCTGGACGTGCTGCTGGATGACAGAGACGAGAGGGCCGGCGTCAAATTCAAAGACGCGGATCTTGTGGGCATTCCCTACCGTATCAATGTTGGAAAGAAAGCCGCGAGCGGACTGGTGGAACTGGTGTCGCGCGCAACGGGCCAGAGTGTGGACGTGGCGGTGGCAGAAGCGGCCGCACAAGTTAAGCAGCGCGTGGACGAAGAGCGTTTGCTTGCCGACAGCCAGTAACACTGGTAGGGCGATTTTTTTGCACGGGTTTGACGAGGAGTTGCAATGGCTTTGAAGATCCGCCTGGCGAAACCGCAAGGCAAACATGCGTGGCTGATGCTGGCATTACGCGCTGGTCTGGCCTGTGTTGCTGTCGCCGCGGTCGCAGTGTTTGTGGTGGGCGGTTACTACTACTACAAGTACAAAGCCATTGTGGACGCGCGCCTGAGCGAGCCGCTGTTTGTAAACACGGCGAAGATTTACGCCGCGCCGCGCGAGGTTCGTCCCGGGCAAAAGCTCAGCCTGCATCTGATTTCAAGCGAGCTGCGCAGCGCCGGCTACACGGTGCAGGGCGCCGCGAATGCCTCACCCATGGGGACCTTCAGCGAGGACTCCAACTCGATTACAGTGCGCCCTGGACCGCACTCCTATCACGCGGAAGATCCCGCAACCATTCAGATTCGCAACGGCGTTGTCTCGTCCATCAATGATAGTCGCGGACAGGCACTGGCCAGTTACGAGCTTGAACCTCTGCTCATTACTGGGCTGAGCGAGGGCACCAACCGCACCAAACGCCGCCTCATCACGTACGACGAAATTCCGCACAACCTTGTGCAAGCTGTGCTGGCGATCGAAGACCGCCGCTTCTTTGAGCACGGCGGCGTGAACTACGGAAGATTGATTGAAGCCGGCATTCACGATGTGCTCACCGGGCAGAAGCAGCAAGGCGGCTCCACGCTGACCATGCAGTTGGCGCGCGGATTCTTTCTCACACCGGAGAAACGCTTCAAGCGCAAAGTGATTGAGATTGTGATCACCTTTCAGCTTGAGCATCGCTTCAGCAAGCAGAAGATCTTTGAGCTGTACGCGAATCAGATCAATATGGGCCAGCGCGGCAGTTTTGCGATCAACGGTTTTGGTGAAGCGTCACGCGCGTACTTTGGCAAGGATGTGCGCCAGCTTGATCTTGCAGAGTGCGCAACGCTGGCGGGTATGATTCAGCGGCCCAACTATTTCAATCCCTATCGCCACCCTGACCGGGTCATCGAACGCAGAAACCTGGTGCTGGACGGCATGGTGGAAACTGGAGCCATTACCAAGGAGCAGGCAGAGAAAGCAAAAGCCGAGCCATTGCACCTTTCACCGGCGAGCGTGGATGCAAGCGAGGCGCCGTATTTTGTCGACCTGGTGCGCGACCAGTTGACACAGAAGCTGGGCGAGCGAGACTTCAATCGCGAGGGGCTGCGCATTTATACGTCGCTTGATCCGGATTTGCAGAAGGCGGCAACAGCGGCGGTGGATGAGACCATGCCGCAGATTGATGCAATTGTGGACAGGCGCTACGCGCGGCTGCGCAAAAAGGACAAGAATATTATTCCCTACTATCCACAGGTGGCATTGGTCGCGCTCAATCCGCACACAGGGCAGGTACTGGCGCTTGTTGGCGGGCGCAGCTATGGCTCATCGCAGTTGAATCATGCTGTGTCCAAGCGACCCACGGGTTCCATCTTCAAGCCGTTTGTCTACGCGTCTGCATTTGAAACATCAGTGGAAGGAACCACACTGCCGGGACAGGACAAGCTCTTTTCGCCCGTAACAATTTTGAATGATGAACAGACCACCTACGATGTAAACGGGCAGACCTACACGCCCCGCAACTACGAGGGTGAGTATCACGATCAGGTGACGGCGGCGTATGCGCTGAAACGCTCCCTGAACAACGCAACCATCGGGCTGGCGGCGATGGTTGGCTTCGATCGAGTGGCAGCGCTGGCGCGCGATGCAGGCATCAAGAGTGCGCAAGGGACTCCGTCGGTTGCGATTGGATCCTACGATGCGTCCCCACTCGAAATGGCAGGCGCATACACAGTGTTCTCCAATGCAGGCGTGCATATTGACCCGTGGATGCTGGCCAGTGTGCGCACGCCAACGGGCGACGTGATCACGGATTTCACACCGACGTCACAACAGGTGCTTGATCCGCGCGTGGCGTTCCTGACCACCTACATGATGGAAGCAGTCCTGCAGGGCAACGGCGGCGATCCGTGCAAGGTAGACGGCAAGAACTACTGCGGCACTGGCGCAGGCATTCGCAACATGGGCTTCCTTGCACCTGCCGCAGGCAAAACCGGCACCAGCCACGACGCCTGGTTCGCAGGCTTCACCAGCAACCTGCTCTGCATTGTGTGGGTGGGTAACGACGACTATACGGACATCAAGATAGAAGGCGCAGAGGCAGCCGCACCCATTTGGGCCGACTTCATGAAGCGCGCGGTTCAACTGCCTGAATACTCTGACACAAATGACTTTACGCCACCACCTGGCGTGACGATTGTGACACTGGACAAGAAGTCCAATCTGCTGGCCGATGACGCATGCCCGGACGACTACACGGCTGCATTTCTGGATGGCACTGCGCCAACAAACACCTGCGATCATCCGCCGGACAATCGCAATATCTTCCAGAAGATGTTTGGACTGGGCAAGCCTGGCAATTAGCGGCGCAACGCCTGTTCAGGGTTCGCAGCGCCCGGCATGAGCTGGCATTGCGGACACCAGAAACTCACGCGCGCATCGGGGCCCTGCTTTCGGCTCTCAATGCGCGCGCCGCATTTGCGGCACGGCTCTCCCGCTCTGCCGTAAACCCAGACACTCTCCTTTGGATCACTGGCGTGTGTGGTGCGGCGATGCAGTCCGCGATAGGTCACGATGGTGTCGCCAGAATCCTCCTGCACATTGGCATGCAACAAGCGATGCGCCGCGGCAACGATGTGGGCGATATCCGCGCCCGTAAGCGAGGCGACGCGCGCAAACGGATGCACGCCGCAGACGAAACAAATCTCTGACTTGAACTCATTGCCAACACCGGCGAGCACATGCTGATGCAAAAGCACGTCCGCGATTTCCTCGCTGGCGCATTGTGCAATTCGCGCGGCAGCTTCGTCCGCATCGAATGTTGGATCGAGCAGATCGAGTGACGCCTGCGGAATGCGAGGATGGCGCGCGAGCGTCGCCGCCGTGTGCATCTCCGCAACCGGCACGCGAAAAGCAATGGCATGAAAGCGCGCCGTCTCAAGCACAATGCGCATGTGGTGTTGCGGCTTTTGCCAGCGTTCACCGGGGCGATAAATGTGCCAGCTGCCGCTCATGAGCAGATGCGTCACGAGCGTGTCACCGCCTGAGAAATGCATGAGCAGCCACTTGCCACGCGACTCAACGGCAGTAACGCAACGGCCTGTGATGGGCGTGTTGTGATGAAAGCTTGTAAGACGCGGAAGCGCAGAACGGAAGCCGGTGATGGGCTGGTCTACAAGTGCGCGGCTGAGTGCACGTGCAGTGCGAAAGAGTGTATCGCCTTCAGGCATTTCTACTGCACTCCCTGTGGCGGTTGCGGAATCGACACGGGCATGCGGCGCAAGTGCATGCCAAGTGGGCCCTGGTAGAAGCATGCATCCAGCAGGAAGCGCGCGAGGGGATGCTCTGGCACGGGCAGGCCGTTGATGGTGGTAATGAGCACCCCGCGATGACTGCCCGCATGCATCCGCTGCTGACCGCGGGTGCAGAGAAAATGCGCGAGTCCCGCTGCGGTGTGTGTACGCTCAGGCTCGTCTGCCGGAAGAAATACAAGCAGGTTGGGATTGTTGCGACGCAACCAGGCAACAAGCTGACCGTTGCGCAGAATAACCTCGGCGTAGGCTGCACGCGTAAGGATGCGCGGAGCCGACTCCGCATCGTCTGGCATGGCAGGCAGCGCAGGCCACGGAAGCACGGAACCATAAGGATTGGCCGGATCGGATGCGGCTATGTGTACAAACTCCGGCTTCTCCTCCGGCGGCGCGGTACGGAGCTGGCGCAACAAATCAACGGCAGCAGGCAAAGCAAATTGTGTTGCGCCGAGACCGGCCACAAAGTAGCCACGACGAATGCGCCCGGAGTTTTCCAGGGCCTTGAGCACGTCGTACACGGCGCTGAATCCGCCGGGAATACTTTCCGCGCCCACCGCTTCGCGCGTAAGGATCCCGTAGCGAGCAAGAAGTTGTTGCGCCGGTGCGTGTGAGCGTTCTGTGCCGCTGACCTTTGAAGAGTCCGCCGCATGCAATGCCAATGCTGCCCATCGACCTTGTGCGTTGGGTGGAGTGGTACGGCGCGAGCGGAAGGAGTGACCCGAATGCGCGCGGCGCGGCGCACGGTCGGATTCCGGCCGCGCGATGTACGCACGCAGCGCGTGCAGCGAATCATTGGTGATGAGGCCACGCCAGACCAGGCTCCAGAGCGCATCAATGGATTCACCCGGATAGCCGCCGCCCACGGCCTGATGCAAAGGCTCAAAGAAGCTGGCGCCGGAGGACTCAAGTATCGCGAGCAGTTTTTCTTCACGCTCGGTGAGCGGTTCGGCTTGCGGACGCGTCTGCGCGAGCAACGGAAGTTTGTCGGCAAGGAACAATGCGATGCGGCCGTCGCGTTCGCCGAGTGGCTCAACGCCGGTCCATGCAACCTCACCGGCAGCAATCAGCGTGTCAAGCCCTGCAGGATCGTACCCGGTGATGCGCGCAGGCAGAATGGTGGACTCAAGCAGCGACGCGGCAAGCGGCGCGCCCTGCAGACTTTCAATTGCATCGAGCAACGCGTCGAGATTCGTGTTACGGCGCGGTGCAACAAGACCCTGCCAATGAGTGAGGAAACGCGCAAGCGTGTGCTGCTCGACGGGCTCCACCTGACGGCGCAGCTTCGCCAGAGACTTGCGGCGAATCTGGCGCAGAATTTCCGCGTCACACCACTCGCGATGACCCGAGCCGGGCGTGAAACCGCCTTCCAGCACGCGGCCTTCGCGACCGAGTTGCTCCAGCGCATGTTCTACGACTGTCGCATCGAGACCGAACCGATGAGAAATCCGATCCAGCGTGAACGGACCATGCGTGCGCGCAAACCTGCGAACCAATTCAAGGACCGGATGCGCGACAGGCTCCAGCAACGAAACGGGCAGACCCGGAGGGAGCGGAATTCCCAGCGCATCGCGATAACGAGCCGCATCCTCAGCGGCGACGAAGCGCTTTTCCCCGGCGATGCGCAACTCAAGCAGTCGCCGCACGCGGACAAGACGATCGAGATTATCTAGCAACGCAGGATCAGCAACACGGCTCGCGATTTCATCACGAGTTAGATCACCAAGGCGCAGGCAGAGGTCGTGCACGCCATCCAGAGTGCGCGCACGCTGCGTTTCACCTAGGCATTGCGCGGTCTCCTCCACCTCGGCAATGGCGTTCGCATCCAGCAGTTCGCGCAGGTCAGCCTCGCCCAAAATCTCGCGCAACTGATCCTGGTCAATGGTCAGCGCCTGCGCACGACGCTCGGCCAGCGGCGCATCGCCGTCGTAGAGAAAATTCGCAACATAACTGAATAACAGCGACGAAGCAAACGGCGAGGGCTTGCGTGTTTCCACCACGTGGACGCGTAGCTTGCGCTGGGCTACCTCGCCGAGAATTTCCGTCAGCGCGGGCATGTCGAAGACATCGCGCAGGCACTCGCGATAGGCCTCTAGCATGAGCGGGAACTGCGGATAACGCGAGGCGACGCTGAGCAAATCATAGGAGCGCTTGCGCAACTGCCAAAGCGGAGAGCGCTGGTCAGGGCGGCGGCGTGGTAGAAGAAGCGCGCGGCCTGCCGCTTCGCGGAAACGTCCTGCAAAAAGCGCGGTTGCGCCCAGCTGGCGCAGAACAAGTTGCATGGCTTCCTGCGGCTCCACCATCAGCCAATCAGCGTCCGGCGGCTCCTCAGTATCTGGAAAGCGCAGCACAAATCCGTCGTCAGACCAGAGCGTTTCCACGTCGGTTCCGCCTGCGGCACGAATACGCGCCTGCACGGCCATCGCCCACGGCATATGGATACGGCTGCCAAAGGGTGTGAGCACGCACATGCGCCAGTCACCCAGTTCATCGCGCACGCGCTCCACAACAATCGTATGGTCATCCGGCACCTGGCCCGTCGCAGCCTGCTGGTCGGCAAGAAATTCAAGCAGATTCTCCGCAGCGTTCGGATCGAGATCATGTTCCGTAACAAGCTTTGTGAGAGCGGCGGGTTTGGGCAGGCCGCGCAGGGTGCGCACCAGCTCACCGATCTTGCGGCCAAACTCAAGTGGACGCCCTGGGCCATCGCCCTTCCAGAACGGCATCTTGCCGGGCTCGCCGGGCGCGGGTGTCACCAGCACGCGATCATGCGTGATGTCTTCTATGCGCCAGGTGGATGCGCCAAGGATGAACGTGTCATTGGTGTGCGACTCGAAGACCATCTCCTCGTCCAGCTCGCCAACGCGGACCGGCTTTCCTTCCGTGTGCGCGAGGAAGACACCGTAAAGGCCGCGATCAGGAATCGTTCCCGCATTCAGAATTGCAAGCCGCGCTGCACCATGCCGCGCCGTGACAACATTGCGGATGCGATCCCACGTGAGGCGCGGGCGCAGTTCGCCGAACTCGTCGGAGGGGTAACGTCCACTAAGCAGATCAAGTACGCCCTCAAATGCGGAGCGCGTAAGTCTTGCAAACGGCGCCGCGCTCCGAATGAGACGGAAGAGCTCATCAACGGGGACCTCAGCGGATGCAGGATTATCTGATTCCTGAAAAAGCTCCGGTTGGCCTTTCTTCCTGGGCCGTTTGGGTAGAGACTGCGGATGTGCAGATCCAACGATAGCAACCAACTGCTGGCAGAGCACGTCCAGCGGATTGCGCGGGTAACGCGTGGACTCGATTTCGCCGTGATGCATGGCGCGCGTGACCGCCGCACAGGCAACCAGGTCCGCACGATATTTCGGAAAGAGAACGCCCTCGCTCACTGCGTCCACCGAGTGGCCGGCGCGCCCGATACGCTGCATGCCGCTGGCCACCGAAGGCGGCGCTTCAATCTGGATGACCAGATCGACGGCACCCATGTCGATACCGAGTTCCAAGGTGGAGGTGGCGCAAAGAGCTTTAATCTGCCCGGCCTTCAATTGCTCTTCGATGACGGACCGCTGATGCGCGGCGAGCGAGCCATGGTGCGCGCGGGCGATGGGACCGGGAAAATCGCCAGACTCGGCAGCAAGATCATTCAGCGCCCCTGCCAGCCGTTCGGCCACCTGACGGCTGTTCACAAAGAGAATCGTCGACTGGCGCTCTCGAATAATTTCAAGCAGGCGCGGATGAATTGCATTCCAGATCGATACCCGCTTTGGCATTTGCGAAGCCGGACCCGATGGGATTTCCTCAATGGCATTCAGGCGCGCCATGTCTTCAACCGGAACTTCAATACGAAGGCTTAACTGCTTGGGACTAATCGCCTTGACGATGGTGACCGGGCGGTACTCCAGTGGCTCCGCTGCTTCGCCCACTTCTTCCACATCTGTGGAAATTTCGTCGAATTCAGCGGCCTCCAAGACTTCGCCTGCAACTTGAGCATCTTGAGCGGAAAGTGCTGATTCCGAATTCAGATTGGCTACAGCACCGCTTAAACCAGCCGCGTTTCCCACAGGGATTTCCACACCGCCAAGGAAGCGCGCGACTTCCTCAAGAGGACGCTGCGTTGCAGAGAGGCCAATGCGCTGCAGAGGCTTCTTTCTGGCCCTTCGAACGAGTGCCTCAAGGCGCTCCAGTGTGATGGCCATGTGCGCGCCGCGTTTGGTGGGGACCAGGGCATGAATTTCATCGATGATGACCGTTTCAACCAGCGCGAGAGTTTCCGCCGCACGCGAGGTAAGCAGTAGGTAGAGCGACTCCGGTGTGGTGATGAGAATGTCAGCCGGGTCGCGCAGAAAACGGGCACGCTCACGTTGGGGCGTATCGCCGGTGCGCACCGCGATAGACGGCTCGTGAAATTCGACTCCCTGCTTGCGGGCAAAGTTGGCAATGCCTGCCAGCGGCGAGCGCAGGTTGCGCTCCACATCCACGGCCAGCGCCTTGAGCGGCGAAACGTAGACGATGCGGGTGTGGTTGCGGTTTGCCTTTTTGCCGGCCTCGGACTTTAAAGCAAGTCCGTCGAGCATTAATCGGTCGAGACACCATAGAAAAGCTGTAAGCGTTTTGCCGGTACCGGTTGGCGCAGTAATCAGTGCGTTCTCACCCCGTGCAATGACTGGCCAGCCCTGCCGCTGCGGCGCGGTGGGTCCGTCGAACACAGCACGAAACCAGGCCGCGGTAACTGGATGGAAGACCGCTAGCGGGTCAGTCATCGCGGGTTCCGGCGTTGGGGTGGGCGGCATATCTTCTTCGAGAATAGCGCGGCAAAGAGGCGAAGGGGAAGCGAAAGCTGGATGCAGGCCTTTCTTATTTACTTGAGATTGAAAAGATGTGTCCCTCGCGTTGATGATCCTTCGGCAAGAACACTCCCCAATGTGTCTTGTCTTGGCAATGACCGGCCCATACCCGCTGATACCCTGAGTTTGTCATGCGTGTCCATCTGGCCACACTGCTCGACGATTTCCGCCAACACGAGCGCGATATTGCCATTGTGCATTACCGCGGCAACCGGCGACGCGTGATGCGCTACGGAGAGCTGGTGCGTCTATCGGGGCGGTTCGCTGCATTGCTCGCCCAGCGTGGTATCGGTTCCGGGGACCGCGTGGTACTGTGGGCCGCAAACTCCGGCGAATGGATCGCTGCGTATTACGGATGCATGTTGCGCGGAGTTCTGGTTGTTCCGCTCGACGCCTACGGTAGCGCAGACTTCGCATTGCGCGTTGCTACGGACGTTAAGCCAAGTCTGGTGGTGGGTGATGCAGAGCTGTTGGTAAAGCTTTTAAAGGAAGCAAACGCCAACTGGTCCACTCTCAGCTTCGAAGAGTGGGAGACTTCCCTTCCCGCGAATGAAGCCGGTCCTATTGAAGGATTGAATTCTGGTACACCCTTGCAGATTCTCTTCACTTCTGGCACGACAGGCGACCCGAAGGGCATTGTGCACACTCACGGAAATGTTCTGGCGAGCATGGGCCCCGTCGAAGATGCGGCGCAGAAGTACATGCCCTATGAAAAGCTCGTGCATCCTCTGCGATTTCTGCACACTCTGCCCATGAGTCATGTCTTCGGTCAAACAATGGGGCTTTGGGTTCCGGCAATTTTCTCGGCCGAAGTGCATTTTGAATCGCGACTGGTGGCCACGCGACTGGTGGAGACGATCAGGCGCGAACGAATCAGTGTGCTGGCTGCAGTACCGCGTGTAATGGCGCTCGTCAGAACTCAGTTGGAAGCGCGCATCCCCTCACTGCGCGAGCGCCTGACAAAGTCTCAAGGAAAATCCGCCGGGACTTTCGGCTGGAAAAGGTGGTTGCGCTTTCGTGACGCGCATAGTCTGCTTGGCCTCAAATTCTGGGCGTTGATCTCCGGCGGTGGCGCGCTTTCCTCTGACCTGGAGCAATTCTGGAACGGACTCGGTTTTGTTGTCGTGCAGGGCTACGGCATGACGGAGACAACAGCGCTCATCACATTGAATCATCCGTTTCATGTGGCGAGCGGAACAATTGGAAAACCGCTGCCCGGCCGCGAAGTCAAGATTGGCGCTGACGGCGAAGTGTTTGTGCGAGGGCCAATGATTTCATCGGCGACTTGGCAAAGCGGCGCGCTGCACAAACGCGAAGACGAGTGGCTGGCCACGGGCGACCTTGCCGAGCAGGAGGCCACGGGCGACCTGAAATTTCTCGGGCGCAAGAGCGAGGTCATCGTTACCTCTTCCGGCGTGAACATTCATCCTGAAGATCTGGAAGCAGCTCTCGACGCGCAGACCGGCATTGCGGCAAGCGCCGTTGTCGCTGTTGAAACGCCACAAGGGCCAGAACCATTCGCGGTGCTGGCCCTGCGTGCAGGAGCCGATGCAGCGGCGGCCGTTGCGGCGGCAAACGCAGGCCTTGCGGAGTTCCAGCGTGTGCATCGCTGGAAGATCTGGCCGGAACCGGATTTGCCGCGCACATCCACGGGCAAAGTGCGGCGCAAGGCCGTTGCCACATGGGCAACCACGCAAATGGGAGCGCCGTCGTTGAATGGCACATCTGCGGTTTCTTCAACGCATCACGAGTGGTTGCTGGCCCTTATTGCGGAGCTTGGCGGTGAAGTGCCTGCGGAAGGTGGAGACGAGCTGCGTTTAAGCGAAGATCTGCACCTGGACAGCCTGGCCCGCGTGCAACTTGCAGCGGCATTGGAAGAGAAGCTCGGGACTGGACTCGACGACGAAATGCTCGATCTCGCACGTACTGTTGGTGATTTGCGTGCTCTTGTTGGAGGCGCAGCTCGCGCAGAAGAGTACGCGACACCAACTCATCAAAAGGAGGCGGAGCCTTTCGCACCATTCGCTCCAGAGTCTCCCAATGCTGCCGAACCCCAGAGTCCCCATCCGCACACCGTTGCTCAACCGGCCGAAGCTGCAGCCCGTGTGGATGAAGAGAAATTTCTGTATCCATATTGGCCCTGGTCGCGCCCGGTTGCCTGGATACGTAAAGCTTTCCTTGAGTTGGTGGCACAGCCGCTCGTGTGGTTTCTAGCCGCACCAAAAATTGTGGGCTCGCCTGATCTTCGCGGTTCGGATCCGATGCTGATTATCTGTAATCATGTAACCGCCTACGATGGTCCGCTGGTGCAATATGCTTTGCCAGGACGCATTCGCCGCCACATGGCTGCCATGATGGCCGGGGAAATGCTCGAAGACTATCGTCACTTCCGCAATCCAGAGCGATTACCCTGCCAAAGTCGATTTATGCTGCTGGGACCGCTTGTCTATATCCTTGCCACAGGTTTGTTCAATGTCTTTCCCTTGCCGCGGCGTCGCGATTTTCAGCGTAGCTTTCAGCACGCAGGCGAGGCGCTTGACCGTGGCATTAACGTCATGGTATTTCCTGAAGGGACACGATCTGCAGCGGGTCAGTTGGCAGACTTTCGCCCTGGAATCGGGTTACTGGTCAAACAGTCGCACGCGCCGGTACTGCCGGTCGCCATTCGCGGGCTAGGTGAGTTGAAAGAGCGTGGCAAGGGGTGGTTCCGCTCAGGCAAAGTTGAAGTTCACGTGGGCAAACCCATCCGCTTTGACTGGAGCGCAACCGAAGCGCAGATCACCGAGCGGCTACGGACTGAGGTAGCGAAACTGCTCGGCGTTTCAGAAACTTTTCGATACGCAACAATTACAACTAACGCTGCACCGGAGTGAAATGGCAGGTACCACCCGAAAGCACGGCCTTCCAGATGGACGGATCTGCGGGCTGCTCCGTTGATCCCAGAAAAAGCACTCCATCTGGCGCAAGCAGTCGATGAATTCCTGCCAGCAACGCCTTACGCGTCTCCTGCGAGAAATAGAGCATTACGTTGCGCAGAAAGATCACGTCAAAGCGTTCAGTAAATGGCAGCGGTGGAAAGCAAAGGTTGGCCTTGCGGAAGTTGCACATCTGCCGAATTTCCGGTTTTGCGATCCAGTCCTCGCCAATGTGATCGAAGTATCGAACCACAAAGCGCGCGGGGAGACCGCGATTCATTTCGATGCGTTGGTAGGTGGCGCTCTGCGCCCTATCCACAACTTCAGAAGATAGATCCGTGCCTTCGATGCGGATGTTCCACGAATCGCATTGAGGAAAGTGCTCCCGGACCAGCATCGCCAAGGAGCACGCCTCCTGCCCCGTTGAGCAGGCCGCGCTCCAGAAGCGAAGCTGCCGCGACAACTGGCGGGCCTGAATGATTTTGGGCAACAGCTCCGTTCGCAAAAGTTCGAATGGCCGGCCATCGCGAAAGAAACTGGTCTCGTTGATGGTCATGGCTTCTGCAACGGTGCGCTCTAGTTCAGGATTGCGGCGCACACGAAGGAACTGCACAAGTTCCTCCAGATGAGTCATACCCTGCGCGCGAAGCACCCGCGAAAGACGCGTGTCGAAAAGATAATCGCGGGAGGGGTCAAGCACATTCTGCGAATGCGCATGAACAATCTGGCGCAGATAGGCGTAGTCAACAGTTGCCGCACTTGCCATGATCAAGCCACCGTTTCCCTGAGTTGACGCGCTGTGGTTTTCGTGTAGCCACAGAGCTTTAAGATTTCCGGTGCAATCTCCGGCAATGGCAACACGCTGGTTGCCAGTCCGGCATTGGCAACGGCTCCCGGCATGCCCCAGACTGCGCTTGTGGGGCGATCCTGCACGATCACGTTTCCGCCGCTGGCACGAATCAGTCGACTGCCTTCCAGGCCATCGGAACCCATGCCCGTGAGGACAACCGCGAGAACCTCTGCGCCGAATGCATGCACAGCCGTGCGGAAAAGCACATCAGCTGCAGGCCGGCAATGATTTTCCGGAGCAGCCTGTGTAAGGTGCGCCTTGGGCATTCTGGAATGCCGATCTGGCGCAATTTCCAGATGCCAGTTGCCCCGCGCAATATAAGCAGAGCCGTGTACCAGACTGACACCTTCCGCGGCTTCGCACACATGCAGTGCACAACGGTTGTTGAGGTGCTCGGCAAGCAATTGCGTAAACATTTCAGGCATGTGCTGCACTATAACAATGGGCAGCGGAAAATTCGCGGGGATAGCCGGCAGAACCTCGTCGAGCGCCGCCGGGTCGCCCGTCGAGACACCAATCACAACGATGGACGGAGTCCCTTTGACTGGCGGAGGCGGAGCTGTCGCAAGAACCGCGACAGGCGGAAGAATGGCCGATTGCCGCGTCGGTGGCGGCGCAATCGACTGCGGCACCATCACGGTGCGCGCCAGCGCGTGAATTTTCGGCAGCAATTCCTGAGAGAGAACTTTGAGCGCGGCGGCGGGACCGGATTGTCCGGACGGCTTGGCAACGTAGTCCGAAGCGCCGCACGACAAGGCTTCAATGGTAACGCGGCCTCCGCGCTGCGTAAGGGAGCTGCACATGATGACCGGCATTCGATGGCCGCGCGCGCGCAATTGCTTCAGCGTGCTCAGGCCATCCATCACGGGCATTTCCACATCCAGCAGCACGATGTCGGGTTTGAGTGATTCCATCCTTGCCAGCGCAGTCTGTCCATCGCCGGCAACACCGACAACTTCCAGTGCGGCATCAGAAGCAACCACGGCACGCAGAAGGCTGCGGGTTACTGCTGAATCGTCGACGATGAGAATGCGCACGCTATGGTTTGGAGGCATATTTCAGCCCTCCTGCAGGCCAAGCATCGTGAGCTTGTCATCCAGCGCTTCTTCATCGAATGGCTTCATCAGGTACTCGTCAGCGCCTGCTTCCAATGCACGCGTAATGAAATCCGTCTCAGCCTCAGTGGTCACCATCATCACTTTCAGCTCGGCATATCCCCCCGCTCGCAGCGTCGTGAGCATTTCATAGCCATTCATCACCGGCATGTTCCAGTCCACAAGGGCAAAATCAAAGGCCTTTCCGGCGCCAAGCAGATCAAGTCCAGCCCGGCCATTGTCGGCTTCTTCACACTCAATTCCCTTGCCTTCCAGTAGTCCGCGAATAAACCCACGCACGAAACGCGAATCGTCGACAATCAAAGCTCGCACGGTTTCCTCCACGCCATAAAGTTCACGCTGCCTGCGCGGCTCCAAGCCGCATGGGGTCCAACCGCTCCGGGTCGAGCATCACTAGAAGTCCATCCTTGAGTTTGTACGTCCCCGCAAATAGCTCCCGGCGTCTCTCATCGAGCGTGGACGGATTCGGCTCGTGATCAGTGGAAGGCACTTTCAGCACTTCGCACACGGAATCCACCAGCAGCCCAAAAGCTCCCTGGCTGCTTTCCAGTACAAGAATGTCCGGCAACTCTTCCTGCTGCGGCAAGCCAAGAAGCTGCCGCATACTGACTGTGGTCAGCACATCGCCGCGATAATGAACCAGCCCACCGACAAATTGAGGTGCAAGTGGAACAGGCTGGGGCCGTGCATCGCCCACAATCTCAAGTATGTGAGAAATAGGAACTCCGAATAACCCCTTGTCTACACGTACCGAACACAACTCAATCAGTGTTTCGGTAGACTGTTCACTCTGCTTCTTCTTTTCCTTCACTGCACTCATTGCACCGCCTCCGCCATCTGGTTCCACTCGCCTGCATCTGTTTGCATGTCAACCGGCAGCTTGGCAACCGAACCAAGATCGACCACACTGGTCACGCGCTCCTTCAGATTCACCACTCCCACCGCACGAGCATGCGTTCCTGCTTCAAATATGTCCGCTCCGCGTGCGACATCCAGAACCTGCGAGACAGCAATGCCTACATGGCGGTTGCCTTCGCGGCAAATCACCACAACTATCTGAGCCTCCGGATTACCCTCCGCCGCACCGAGCAGATTGCCGCTGTCCTCCACGGGAAGGATCTGTCCATCAAAATTCAGCACGGCCCGGTAACCGATGTATTCAACGCGTGAAACAGGAACCTGCTCGATGCGCAGCACTTCCGACACCTGGACACCTGCACGACGGCCACATATCTCCACCACAAGGAACTCTGGGTCGGTTTCATCCAGAAGAGTTTCAGTATCCGAAGTTGCGACCACATCTTCGTCGGCATTCATCGTCACGCCTGCTTTCATGGCAATCGATCCGGGATCGAGTATCAGTGCAAGTTCTCCATTGCCAAGTACGGTCGCACCGGAGTAGAGGCCAATCCCTTTCAGAGCAGCACTCAACGGTTTCACAACAATTTCCTCCGGATCATTTAACCCATCGACGGCAAGCCCAAATCGGCGGCCATCTGCATCCAGCACGGCGATGAAGCAACTCCGCGCCGAACCGGCGTTGCGCCCTGCTGCGGGGTTGAGCATGCCGTCAAGAAACACCAGCGGCAGCAGCTTGCCACGCAGACGGTACAACGGCGCATTGTCAATCCACTCAATCGCACTGTTTGAGTTTGACTCCGGAACATGGACCAGTTCTGAAAGCGCAGCCTGTGGCAACGCATAACTTTGCTCGGCGCAACGCACAATCAACGCCGGAATAATCGCAAGCGTGAGCGGTATGCGCAACCGCATCGTTGTGCCCTTGCCAAAACGTGAATCCAGTTCGACCTTGCCGCCAATCTTCTCAACGTTGGTGCGAACCACATCCATGCCCACACCACGTCCGCTTACATTGGTGACTGCAGATGCTGTGGAGAATCCGGGAAGGAATACCAGCTGCAGTAACTCGCGTTCACTCAACAGCGACGCTCGTTCGGCCGTCAACAACCCGCGTTCAATCGCCTTGTTACGAATCCTCTCCACGGACATGCCCGCGCCGTCGTCGGCCACTTCGATTATCACGTGGCTGCCTTCCTGCACGGCACGAAGTCGCAGCATTCCCTCCGGATCCTTGCCTGCCGCCTCGCGCACGTCGGGTGGTTCAATTCCGTGATCGAGCGAGTTGCGCACCGCATGTGTCAGCGGATCTTTAATCGCTTCAAGAAGGCTCTTGTCGAGCTCCGTCTCCTGGCCCTCCATCTGCAGGCGCACGCGGCGGCCCAGCGTGTGAGAGAGATCACGCACAATGCGCGGCATCTTGGAAAAGACATTGGACACCGGTTGCATGCGCGCCTTCATCACGGATTCGCGCAGATCTGCAGTCACCATATCAAGACGACGCGAAAGCAGAGTCATGTTCGGATCGCCCGCCGTTGCCTGCAACACCTGATTGCGCGTGAGCACCAGCTCACCCACCAGATTCATCATCCTATTCAGGAGCGATACATCCACACGCAATGTGCTTTCCGCCGTAGACGTGCCCTGCACGCGGCCCTCGTCCGCGCCTGCCGGAGGATGTGCTACAGCTTCCTTCGCAGGCTCCGGCGTCACTTGCTCAGGTTTGACTTCAACCTGTGCAGCGACAGCAGGCGCCTGTAAGGGTGTGGCACTCATCAATGCGGAATCTGCATTCTTCTCCGCCTTGCGTGCGTTCGCCTTCCTGTTTGCTGCGGATACTGCCTGCGCAGGCTGCTGCAACTCCTCAAGACGGCCTATCAACTCTGCATCCGCACCGTCACCCTCAGTGCCACTGGCTTCCACGGTTTTTAGAATGCAGCGCAGACCGTCAAGTAGCTGCAGCAGCCCGGTAATCACATCCGCTGTGGCTTCCGCCTTGCCTTCGCGCAGCAATCCCAGCAGATTTTCACCCGAGTGCGCCAGCTTCTCCAGCCGCTTGAAGCCAAGAAATCCAGTCGTTCCTTTGATTGTGTGTACGGAGCGAAAGATCTCCGCCAGCAAAGCTGTGTCACCCGGACGCTCTTCAAGGTCCGTCAGGCATCGTTCCATCCTGTCGAGGCCTTCCTGGCTCTCGATCAAAAACTCACGGGTCAATTCATCCATTGTGTGGAACCACCATCCTGCCGCCAAAGAACACGCGGCTCGGTCATCTCACAGAGGTTTATCGGAGAATCAGCCGCAGACTTGAACTGCCGCGACAATTGCACACGCCATTACGGGAATATACTTTGCGTTCGGATTGCGTTAGCCTCGAAGGCAATGGTGAAAGCAACGCAAGCACCGGGCAACGCAAGCACCGTTCTGACTCCTTCACTAAAAAGGCTCATGGTCGCCGCTGAAAAAGCCGCACGTAACTCCTACTCACGTTATTCCGGCTTCAAGGTCGGAGCGGCCCTCCAGCTCTCCAACGGAAAAATTGTCACCGGCACCAATGTGGAAAATGTCAGCTTCGGGCTCACCATTTGCGCGGAGCGGGCCGCCCTCGTACAGGCAGTTGCGAAATATGGACCGAGGATTCGCGTGAAGGCCGTTGCCGTGGCCAACCTGAACAAAACCGCAAGCACGCCATGCGGGGCCTGCCGGCAGATGCTCTCTGAATTCACGGAACCCGATGCACCGGTCGTCTTCCCCGCAATTGGCGGCGTGAGCGTAATGCCGTTTCGGGAACTGCTTCCGCTTGCATTTGAGATGAAGCCCTAAGGAATTCCGTCAAGAGGAAACAATGTCCGCCCAGTCCACACCTACTCCGCACATGATTGATCTGATCCTCAGGAAGCGCGATGGCGGCGCGCTCACAGACAATGAGCTCGCGTTTATTGCCCGCGGCGCAGCGGATGGCTCCATCCCGTTGGAGCAGCTTGCCGCGTGGCTGATGGCCACATGGCTGCGCGGATTGTCCCTCACAGAAACCCGTGCACTCACGCTTGCCATGCGCGACTCCGGCGAAAAGTTCTCTTCCGCGCGTTTAGGACGCACGTCCATCGACAAACACTCCACCGGCGGAGTTGGCGATAAGACCAGCTTTCTCGTCGCGCCCATTGTTGCGCGCTACGGACTCGCCGATCCGATGATCAGCGGCCGCGCGCTCGGCCACACCGGCGGCACGCTCGACAAGCTCGAATCCATCCCCGGCCTTCGCACCGCGCTTTCCCTTGAGGAATTCGAACGCGTCCTGATGAAATGCGGCACAGCCATCGTCAGCCAGACTCCGAGCCTCGTTCCCGCCGACCGTGTCCTCTATTCCCTGCGCGACCGCACCGGAACGGTCGAAAGTCCCGGCCTCATATGCGCCTCCATCCTGGGCAAGAAACTTGCCGCCGGACTTGATGCGCTGGTACTTGACGTGAAAACCGGCTCCGGCGCGTTTCTGCGCAATCCTGAAGACAGCGAATTTCTTGCCGCTCTGCTGGTGGCCACGGCTGAGTCTGCCGGAACACGCACCGTTGCCCTGCTTACCGACATGAGCCAGCCGCTCGGACAAGCCGCCGGCAACTGGATTGAAGTGGCTGAATGCGTGCGCATGCTGCGCGGCGAAGACATGGAAGAATGCGCAGATCTGCGCGCACTGAGCGTTGCACTTGCCGGATGGATGCTCTTCATCGGCAGCAAAGCTTCATCCCAGCAGGAAGGCGAAAAACTTGCGGCGGCCGCGCTTGCAGATGGTTCCGCGCTCAGCATCTTCCTCAAAATGGTTGCGGCGCAGGGCGGTGACACGCATGTCTTCGACGATATGGACCGTTTTCATAAGCCCGGCGCAACGCGCATAGTCCATGCCTGGCAATCAGGTTACGTCCACACCATGGATACAACCGCCCTCGGTTGGGCCGTGCAGCGCACAGGCGCGGGCCGAGAATTAGCCGGTGAGCCTGTCGATCCGCATGCCGGGATCGTATTCCATGCGCGCCGCGGCGCCGCGGTTGTCGCGGGCCAGCCATTGGCCACGCTCTACGCCACTGATGAGGGCAGGCTGATCGAGGCCGAGTCGCTGCTTACGAAGGCCATTCACTTCTCTGATGCGCCTCCCGCGTCCGTGCCGCTTGTCAGTCGCGTCTTCACTCGTGCCGATGCAGAAACCTACCTGCAGCAGAGAAAGTCATGAAGTGCTTGGGCCCAAAGCCTCCAAGCTGCTAGCCTTGTGCTACCGGGATTAACTCGCAACTACGCTCGTCTGAAGCGAATGCTCGGCAGGCTGCCAACCTTGTGCAGGCGGCAGTGTGCAATCACTCAAGGAGTGCGCATTGGGTCGATTTACCGGAGTGCTTGGAATTCTCGCCGTCCTGCTGGCAGCATGGCTCGGCTCAACTGACCGCAAACGCATCAACTGGCGCACCGTTGCCTGGGGCCTGAGCCTGCAGTTCCTCTTCGCGTTTTTTGTGCTGCGCTTCACCTTCGGGCAAGACGCCATGAGGTGGGCAGGCGACGTGGTTAACTCCATGCTCGCCTCCACTGCGGCCGGCACCAAGGTTCTCTTCGGCGCTCTGGGCACACCGAACACTTCGCTCGGCTCCATCTTTGCGTTCCAGGTGCTGCCCACCATCATCTTCATCTCGGCCTTCTTCGCAGTGCTCTATCACATCGGCGTCATGCAGATCGTGATTCGAGGCATGGCATGGGTCATGCTCAAAACCATGCGCATCTCGGGCGCAGAGAGCATGAACGTGGCGGCTTCCATTTTCATGGGTCAGACGGAAGCACCGCTTACCATCCGGCCGTTCCTCTCCAAGGCCACTCGCTCTGAGCTGATGACCATCATGACCAGTGGCATGGCGCACGTCTCTGGCGGCATCATGGCCATGTACATCTCGCAGGGCATCGCAGCGCGGCATCTGCTCTCCGCCGTCATCATGACGTCCCCCGGCACCATCCTCATGGCCAAAATGCTGGTGCCTGAAACCGAAACGCCTGCCACGGAAGGTAAGGTCATCATCCCCAAGAACGAAGAGCATAAGGATGAGAACCTCATCGGCGCCATTGCTCGCGGCACCATCGATGGCGGCAAGCTCGCTCTCAACGTCGCCATCATGCTCATCAGCTTTCTCGCGCTCGTGGCCTTGCTCGACAGCCTGCTCGGCTGGGTGCACATGCACGCAGGCTTCGGCTGGATGCCCTCAAGCCTCGGCCAAATTCTCGGCTTCGTCTTCGCGCCCATCGCCTGGCTCATCGGAGTGCCCTGGCATGACTGCGCCGCCATCGGCAACCTGCTCGGCACGCGCATGGCCTTGAATGAAGTAGTAGCCTACATTGGCCTCGGCGCGCAGAAGGCAACGCTCGACCCGCGCTCCTTCACCATTGCCACCTTCGCGCTCTGCGGCTTCGCCAACTTGGGCTCCATCGGCATGCAAATCGGCGGCATCGGCGCGCTCGTCCCCGAACGCCGCAATGATCTGGCGAGACTCGGCGTCCGCGCCATGCTCGCCGGCACCATGGCTAACCTCATTTCCGCCGCCATTGCCGGAATGTTCTTGAGTTAGCGAAACCACCAGCATATGTGAGGAATGAGCTTGCCCGGTATGGGAGTCCATGTTAGGGTTGCTTCACTTCTCGATAACTCACTAGTTAGGCCGAAAATGAGTTGCTGAAACCGCTCATGCCCGCGAGAAGCAATCTTCCAGCTCGGAGCCTTCATGTCACGCCGCCTTTTCTGGATTGGATCATTCATCTTTGCTCTGGCATGTACCGCCGCAATCCAAGCGCAGGACGCTGCCGCGCCCTCGACACAGCCCGATCAGGGTATGGCAAACGACATTCCAATGGACCGTGCCGGGGTCATGCTGCATGACAAGGATTGGCACGATTTGCGCTCTCAGTATCCCGCCAAAACACGCATGCCACATTCCTTCGCTGCGTCATTGTCCTATGGCATTGTTCCCGCCAAACTCGTGGCCGACTATGAAGGCGAGCACGCTCCTACACAAACAACCGAGCAGAGACCGACAATCTGCATCTGTCATTTCGCCTCGATACCGGGTCAGCCCGTCATCGTCCGTCTGCATATCAAAAAGTCCATCCGCGAACTCAACGGCGGCAAAATGATCGTCTATCCAATCGTAGGCGGCAGCAAAATGACTGAGGCACAAAAAAGCGATCTAATTCCTGCCGATGTGGAGCAGCAGGGCCAACAGGTCTGGCTCATCCGTCCGCAGGTTGCGCTAGAACCCGGCGAATATGCTCTGATGCTCGGCACCCAAAACCTCGCCATCTTTCCCTTCACTGTTGAAGGCCCCACGGATTCAAGTCCCGCCAAGAAATAATCCGGCAGAGCGCAACGCCCTCAATCCCCAAACCGCGCCGCCGCCCGTGCTTTTGCCTTCGCCGCTTCCTCTTCGCGATTCCGCATTGGCGCGTTCGTCTCCAGCGCAGCCAGCAGCCGCGCGCTCGCGGCAGCCACCTCCTCCACCGCCGTATCAAACGCCGCCTCATTCCCTTTTGAAGGCTTGTTATACCCGCTGATCTTGCGCACAAACTGCAGTGACGCCGCGCGAATCTCCTCCTCCGTTACCGGCGGATCAAAGTTGAAAAGCACTTTGATATTCCTGCACATCGCAATCTCCTCCCTGCGCTTCTGCTTCGACTAAACCGGACGCCCCGTTCGCCGCATACGGTACACCACAGTCAGCACCGTTACCGTGCCGCACGTCAGCAGGCTCGCGCTCATGCCCACCAGCAACGAGAGATCGCCCTGCAGATACCCGTGCGCAATGCCGATAATCTGCAACACGGTGAATCCGCCAAACGTCAGCAGCGAAATGCCCTCATCGCTCTTCTTCCGCCACAGCGCAATCGCCTGCGGCACAAACAGCGCTGCATTCCCAAGCAACCCCAACCCAAACAACCAAGCCACAATTTGCTTCATCCGCTGATTGTTGCACGCGCCTCACGTGGTGTAGCAAGACCGGACAATACCGCCGCACACCGCCGTTCCACCTGTTACGAGCGCGCAAAACAAACAGACCTTCCTTGCCAAACACAAGGCTCCCAGACGGTAAAATCGCCTCAACGGCTTATTCCATATGAGCAAACCAACCTATTTCGACCTGGTGAGCGAGGCAGCAGCTTTCGTCCGCTCAAAGATGACACCCAAGCTCGCCGCAGCTCCGCCACAGGTGGCCATCGTGCTCGGGTCCGGCCTCGGCTCGGTTGCCAGCCGAGTCACTGATTCCGTCGTGGTGCCCTATAGTGAGATTCCCCACTTCCCGCAATCCACCGTGGAAGGACACGCCGGCCAGCTCATTATGGGACTCATCTGCGGCACGCCCGTCATTGTCATGCAGGGCCGTGTGCATTATTACGAGGGCTACCACCCTCTTGAAGTCACCTTCCCCATGCGCGTACTCGGTGCACTCGGCATGCGCGTCGTCATCCTAACCAACGCCGCCGGCGCCATTGACACCAATTACCGCATCGGTCAGCTCATCGCCATCAACGACCACATCAATATGATGGGCTTCAATCCGCTCATCGGCCCCAATGAACCGCGCTTCGCCATCCACAGCAAGGCCGGCCTCCGCTTCTTTGACATGACCGAGGCCTACTCAAAACGCCTGCGCGCTCTCGCCAAAACCTCCGCCGAGCTTGAGGGATTTGAGATCGGCGATGGCATCTATCTCGCCGTCAGCGGCCCAAGCTTTGAGACGCCCGCGGAAATCCGCGCCTTCCGCGCGCTCGGCGCAACCCTCGTCGGCATGTCCACCGTGCCTGAAACCATCGTCGCCCGCCACATGGGCATTGAAGTCCTCGGCATCAGTTGCGTCACCAACCTCGCCGCCGGCCTCGGCAGTGGCCAGCTCAGCCATGAAGAGGTCTACCAGGCAGGCCGCCAGGTAGAAAAACGCCTCGCCGGTCTTCTCGAACTGCTCGTGCCGCAAATTGCCGCCATCACGGACGGAACCGTGTGAGCGCGCCGGATTCTTTCCAGCGTTCTCCCATCCTCATTGCAATCGCCGGCGCTTCCGGCTCGGGCAAAACCACGCTCGCTGTCCAGCTCGCACGCACGCTCGGCGGCTTTCACTTCTCGCTCGACAACTACTACCGCGACCTCAGCCACCTGCCGCCGGCCGAGCGTGCCCGCCAAAACTTCGACGACCCCGCGCTCATTGAAATCGAACTGCTCGCCGAGCACCTCACCGCATTGAGCCGCGGCCAATCCATCCAGCGCCCGCTTTACGACTTCACCCACCACATCCGCATACCCAATCAGACTGAAACCATCCAACCGCCCGCCGTGCTCCTTGTCGAAGGCCTCTTCACCCTCGTCTACCATGAGTTGCTTCCGCTCTATCAATTCCGCATTTTCGTCGACACCCCCGACGACGTCTGCTTGGCGCGCCGCCTCAACCGCGACGTTGAAGAGCGCGGACGCACGCCGGAAAGCGTGCGCGCGCAGTACGAAGCAACCGTCCGGCCCTCATGGCTAACTTTCGTGAAACCTTCTTCCACCCACGCTGATCTAAATATTGACGGCACGGAAGCGTTGGACTGGAAGGTGGAACAGGTGTTGGCCGCCCTGCGTGCGCGCGGGCTCTATCCCATCGGTGACTGAAGCGTGTCCCGGGAAGAGGCAGCCTTTTTCTTCTTGGTACTTTTGCCGATCTTTTCACACAGAACCAATCCAATTCACCATGCGTATCGTTACTGTTGAGAGAGCAATGAACCAGTGGGTCCAAAATCGCAAGGATCAGATTGCCGGATGGCTGCGCCAGGGCATGTCGCCCCGCCGTCTCGCACTCACCTTGTCGCTCGGCTTCGCCATCGGCTGCCTGCCCATGGTCGGCATCCCCACGGCGCTCTGCGCGGTTCTCGCCCTCGCCTTCGGGCTTAACCAGCCCGCCATCCAGGCCGCCAATTACGCCGCCCTGCCCCTGCAGTTGCTCCTGATTGGACCCTTCATCAAGCTCGGCCGCTGGATAATCTCCGGCAACCCCATGCCCGGTGACCTGCTGCACACCCCGGTGACCAAACTCCTCACCGCGTCCGGTTCCCTCGCCGGCCAGGCCCTGCTCGCATGGCTCCTCGTCGCCATCCCCGCAGTGCTCGTGTTCACCTTCGCGCTCACACCTGTCCTGCGCCGCGTTCCGGCCATCGCGCAAGCCGCTGACTAGGGCGGCGACCTGAGTAGCGTGCCCCCGCAACTACTCCCAGTCATCCCTCCGAGCCACGGGCGCTGTTTCACCCCAATCGCCGACTCATAGAATTCAGTTTCAATTTTTCCAATCCCTGCCGAAGTTTGCCCAAACTGACTATCATTGTGCAAACAACCCACTCATCGATCCAGGACAGGGCATGTTCACCGGCTCCAGCAAATTTGAATTCGCGGACAGGCTCGCGCTCCAGCTCTCGGTTCAATTGGTCATGTCTCCAGTTCCCTCCGCCGGCCGCACCAAAATCGAGGTTGAACGAGGATCCATCAACAAAAAAGCCCTCGGCTACATTTACGGCTTCATCGCCGGCGGCCTCAGGTCGCGCGATCAGGAAATCACCGATTATGAGGTAGGGCTGCCCATTCTCTACCACATCCTCCAAAAGCTGTTCCCCTTTCACGAGCGCGCGTATATGGATTTCCTGATGAACCACATCGCAGACGAACTGGTGATCGTCGGAATAAAGGCAGGGCGAAAGGACTACAAGGACTTGCTACACTCCGGTACCCCACCGTTCGGCCTGGCGCAATTCATCCTCGACGACGGAGCTTGACGACGGAATTTGTTGGAAGAGTTTGATACCTGAGGAACTTCCGTGGAACCCATCACTCCGCTGCGAGCGAGAAGCGAGCATCCGTCTCAAGTCCCGTCTGCCTTCACTCAGCTTCGCTTCCAGCCTTCGGTGGCAACAGCCACATAACCGCAACAATCGCAATCAGCGTCAGAGAAGCCGCAGGGCGATAATAGGCAACTGGTATCGCCGCCAGATACAGAGAAACGGATGCAATCTGCTTGCCCCAGCTTGAATGCGGAGCCACCTTGCACTGTGCGCGTATCTGTCTCCACAGCGCCATGTAGGCCGTACCCGGCAAAATACTCACGCCCGCATACATCGCCGTCGTAAACGGCGTCAGCCCTTTCTCGCCAATCCAGTCCGTCGCAAACGGAAACAGCGACAGGCAGAAAAGAAACATCAGATTCGCCCACAGAATCCCGTGGTTCACCGTCTCCACATCGTCCACCAGGTAATGGTGGTTCACCCAGTAAATCCCGATCTGCACAAACGTCAGCAGATAAAGAAAAACTGTGGGCAGCACCTCTCTCAGTCCCGCCACCCCATCCAGCTTCGGCGCCTTCAGCTCCAGCACAAGAATGGTAATCACAACGGCAATTACACCGTCGGAGAACGCCTCCAGCCGCCCCGGACTCAGACCTTTGCTGCTCATAATTCAACCCAATGTAGCACGCAGCCCAGAGGAGACGGATCGCCCGGTCATCACCTCAAACGATCACACTTGGCCACGAAGGTCTTTGCCCCGCCCAACAGACAAAAATTGAAGTCTTAAGCCCGACCCTGCAGCACTCGATCCGGTTGCTAATGATCATCCCAAAGATGTGCGTACCACCCGCCAATTCAAATCGCATTAATCTAGTTCACTCCGTTCTTTAACACATGCACTGTAGCTTCGTCTGTGTAGCCACCTTTAACCGAGACCCGGGCTCCAAGACTCTCACTAGGGGTGTACCCAAAACCTGCCTGGCGTGGCTACTGGCAAACACGTCATCGGTATTGTTGCTCGATTGTGCTTACCTGACCCATCACTCAAACAAATGATTCAGCCGTTGATTTTGAGGAGACAGTGACAATGAAAACAACATTGAAAAGGAAATGCAGCCTCCTGGTCTGCACTCCATTCTTACTTGTTGCATTATTTTCGCTTTTGGCCGCAGTACAGGGCCTGGCGCAAACAACACAAGGCTCAATTCTGGGCATTGTGAAGGATGCTTCGGGAGCAGTCATTCCCGGCGCGACGATTACGCTGACCAATACCGACGAAGGCACGGTGCGAACGACCACATCCAGCGCTACTGGGCTTTACCGCTTTGTTGACGTAAAGGCCGGACACTATTCGCTTTCTGTTACCGCGGCGAACTTTCAGGCGTTCTCCGTCACCCGCATCGCGCTGGGAGTACGTCAGGAATTACGTCTGGATGCAACGCTGACCATTGGTCAGGTGCAACAAATGGTCAAGGTAACCGGCGAAGACGTGAGCGCGATTCAGACGGACACCCCGACGATCAGCGGCACATTCACATCAGACGATGCGACGAACCTGCCTGTGAATACGCGCGCCAGCTTCAGCGGAACCAGCGCGGCAGGAATTCTTGGAGCTTTGCCTGGCGTGCAGGATGATTCATCCGGAATTTCACTGCAAGGTGCGCTGCC
Organism: Acidobacteriota bacterium; assembly: GCA_028876335.1. Taxonomy (GTDB): domain Bacteria; phylum Acidobacteriota; class Terriglobia; order Terriglobales; family Acidobacteriaceae; genus Telmatobacter. The sequence continues at coordinate 10,889 of JAGWSG010000066.1, read as the reverse complement.
GTATCAGACCGAGGTTACGGTGGATGGTGTCACTTTGAAGGATCCCGGCGGCAGCAGCTACATCAAGGATGCATTTCCCTCCACCGAGTCCATCTCTGAAATCCGCGCAGACGGTGTACTCGTCAACGCCGAATATGGTGACCCCGGTCAGGTAGTCGTCACCACCAAGGGCGGAACGAACAGTATTCACGGAAACGCGTATTGGTACTACCAGAGCTCTGCGTTTAACGCGATTCCTTACGCATATCCGACCATTACGACAAAGCCAAGCCAGCACGGAAATACATTTGGCGTAAGTTTTTCAGGCCCGGTTGTATTGCCCCACTACAACGGCCACAACAAGACATTCTTCTTCGGTGACTACGAAGGTTGGCGTCATCCCGCTCAGATCACTCTGCAGGAGAAGGTTCCCAGTACGCTCATGAAGCAGGGCGATTTTTCCAAATACGTTGTTCCTGACGGAAATGGTGGAAACGCATTTACTGGACTTACCAACCCCTATGACGGAACGAGCTGGGGAACCCAGATTCCGCAAAGTCAGTTGAATCAGATTGCATTAAATACACTCGCGCAGTTTTATCCCGACCCCAACGTCGGCGATCCCACCCTCTATGTGGATGACGGAAAAAATAATTTCCAGCAGAATGTGGACAACAGCGGACATTCCGATCAGTTCGATGTACGCGGTGACCAGTATTTCGGCGCCAACCAGAAGTTCCTGCTCTGGGGCCGCTTCACCTGGAAGAACTTCCCCACCTCGTCACCGCAGAGCCTGCGGGTGCCAACAAGCGTCAACAACAGCAAGAGCCGCGTTCTCAAGGTCGATACGAACTGGAGCATCACGCCGGACCTGGTCAACGAAGGCGGATTTGGATTTACCCGTTACACCTCTGGCAGCACCAACAGTTTCGACGGTAAATCGTGGACCGAGGCGCAAGGCTGGCAGGGACTGCAGAATCTGTTCTTCAATGGCATTCCTGAGATGGATTTCAATAATCTCCAAAGCCTGAATGCTGACCGTTTGAACGGCCTCAACAAGTCCTTCACATACGACTACAGCGATACCCTGATCTGGACAAAGGGCAACCACACCATCAAGGTGGGCGGCACCATTCAGCAGATCGAAGCCATCTCGCCTCTCGGCTTTAATGGCGCGGACAACTACGGAAGCTACTACTTCAACTCATCTGGCAGTCAGGGCATGTTTACCGGCGTGGACTTCGGCGATTTCCTGCTGGGCCTGCCCAACCGCACTTTCTACGATGTCGTGCAGCAGGATAATGACGGCCTTGTGGGGCACTATCAATTCTTTGCGCAGGATGAATGGCACGTCAGCCAATATCTGACGCTTTCCTATGGCGTTCGCTACGAACTTCATCCCGGCTACCATGACCGCTACGGCAACATTGGCAACTTCGACCCCACGGTTCCGCTTTCCGGACGCGCGCTGTATCCGCAGGGGAAGAACAGCCTGCTTGCACAGGGTTTTCTTGCCAGCGCCAACGCCTGCGACCCGGATGGCGTGAACAATACAAACTCGGCCATCGTAAACGGCGCGCCGTGTATGCCGGTTTCCGGCAACTCAACGGCGGGCTACCCCTCCGGCTTGAAGAACTATCCGCACCTTCGTTTCATGCCGAGACTCGGCTTTGCCTATCGTCCGTTTGGGGATGACAGATGGGCCATTCGCGGCGGCTTCGGCTTGTACAACATCAACATTCTCGGATCAACGTTCTACTCGCTGACCGGCACCTTGCAGGCCTACACGCAGGAGTTCCAGAACAGCTACGATCCCACAACCCATGCAATCGGCTATCAGTGGCCGCAAATCGATCCGGGCGCCGGTGGTGCCGGATGCACCAACTGTTACGGATCAGACTACTTTGGAACCGCGAACAGCGTGAATTGGAAAGATCCTTATACCGAGCAATGGTCGCTGAGCATCGATCACGACTTTGGTCAGGGATATGCTGCGCGCGTCACCTATATCGGATCAGAAACGCACCAGCTTGAGTGGGCGCCTGATGAAAACTCTCTGCCTTTCTCCAATACCGTCTCGGCATTCAATGCCCCCATCAGTTCCCGTTTGTTCCCCAACTGGGGCCGCATCAACACGCGTGCCACCGGTGCCAACGCCAGCTACCACTCGCTGCAGTTGGAATCCAGCCACCGTTTACAGAGTGGTCTGGAATTCCACTCTGTATTTACCTGGGCCAAGAACCTGGCGGATAACCAGGGTCCTTCGGGCACAGGCTTTGCAGGAGAAACTGGCGGCGCGCGTGCAACATCGATCCTCGCCCGTCATGTGGACTTCGGCAACGCCTACGGAACCCGCAGATTCCGCTGGAATACAACTGCGCTCTATGATCTCCCCTTCGGCCGCGGCAAGTTGATTGGCGGAAGCATGGGTCGAATCGAGGATATGTTCGTCGGCGGTTGGAGACTTTCGTCGATCCTTACTATCCAGACCGGCCCCTTCGAAACTCCATACTTCCCCAGCGGACAAGGAGATCCTTCCGGCACAGGCTCTGGGTTGAACGGTGCATATGGCGACGGCACAGGCAGCTTTGACACCGGGCATCGCGCGCAGCATCCTGACCTTGTTCCGGGCATGAGCAAGAATCCCGCCAACAAGAACCGCTTCAACTGGACCAACGCCGGCGCCTTTACCTGCCCCGGATATCCGGGCTGGGTTCCCGGCACAGCCTGTACAACAGGTGCAGGTTTCACTCCAACTGCCAATGGCCTGGTAGCCAACGGCCCCGTTCCGCTGCCGATTGGCCGTTTCGGTAACCAGGGAGTTGGCACCGTTGTGGGGCCAGGCCTGTTCAACCTCTCAGCTGGTTTAAGCAAGAAGTTTGCTATTACCAACCGTCTGAATATGAAGTTGGAAGGAACCTTTACCAACGTACTTAACCATACAAACCTGGGCGATCCAAACATGAATCTCAGTTCATCGAGCTTCGGATTTATCTCCAGAAGCATCAGTTCCGACTTCGGCGGCGCTCGTACCGGACAGGTATCGGCAAGGCTGGAATTCTAAACCGACTGATTCACCTTCACTCATCGGCGCGAACTCGCTCTTCAGTTCGCGCCGAAGTTGTTTTGTTAAAGAAATTCATAAGACGATCCAGCACATCGTGCTCAAAGGCATATTCCCTCCACGATGGCAGGTGGCACACCCTTTCTTTTCCAACTCTATCCTCACCTCTAAAGTGGAAGCCCACAAAATGAAAAGGCGAGCCGTAAGGCTCGCGTCAGCTCCATGCAATGGTCGGCCCTGACGAACGTTATTCAAACTCTTCTGGGCAATGCAGAGTGCCGATCGGCTGATTCAATTCAGTACTCGCTCAGATTCGTGTCGTCACTTCAAACATCCCGGTGAACCCTGCGTTGGCTTTGGTCCTTGCCTCAGCAATAGCCTCATATACCGCTCTCCTCGCCCCCGGACTGGTAAACCAGAGCTATGCCCCTTACATCCACTGAAGTTTTCCCGCCCTGACGGCAAAGCCGAGGCACCCGCTCAAATGACTCACCCAGTTTGATGACTAAGAAATCATCTAAGCCCGCCCCCGCAGCAACAGCCGCAGGAGCGGACCAAAGCACTGCCTATGGAAAATTGATAACAACCGGGACACCCTGCGCGTACGTTGCACCTGACACCTTGGAGCAGTTGAAAACGATCGGCGTATCCGCAACAACCACTTCTCCGGCTTTTTGTAGCGCCTCAATCTGGGATAACGTCGTTACGCGATGGTTGATGGCCGGGTCGTCACCTAAGAATGCCGCATGCGTGAAGAACACCAGCTTCACCGCCCATGCCACGTTGTAGTCGCCGCCTGTGTTCGCAATGCCCACCAGGTGGTCATGCCCCTTCACCAGCGAACACGGCGCGCCGCCGTTGAAATCAGTGCAGACCGTGCTGTCGCCCGGCATCGCGCCGTAGTCCGGATCGGGGAACGGCAGTACATTCACGTGGTCGCAGTTGGTCGGCTGGCAGTTCAAAGTGTCGGCTTGCACCGCGGAATTCAGCGGATACACCACCAGGTAGAGCGGCGCAACGGCGGCGGCATTGGCCTTGGATGGCAGTGGCGCATTCTTGGGCGTGAGCAGGTAGGTCACACCACCCGTTGTGTCATCAAAGGCCGGCTCCACAGTGGAGTTGCCCAGCGTCACTTCACCGCTTTGCGCCCCACTCTGCGCAATCGCCTTTCCAACACACATCAATGCGATCGCCCCCATCAGCAGCGCCGCACCGAACCGGCTCCAGATTCGGATTGTTTTCATATCGACCTCTCCTTTTCCTGCATTCAAATGTCCGGCTCAACCCGGCGTGGTTTATGTTGCGGGACCCATACCCGTCCGGACGATCCCAGCGATTGACGCCCCACATAGGTCGCGCCATTCGAGGTACGTCCAAAGCGACCACCAACACGACCATTGGCGCGCGCCCCGTCCAAACGGAAAGCGTCTCAAAGTTCCGACTCTCTTCTTGGGAGGAAGATTCAGTCTGTACTTCAGTTACCATTGCTCAGAGCGCGCCTGAAGCGGTAGTTTCTCTACGTAACTTACGATGTAACATCGTCAAATCCGAGATTTGCGCCGAGGAGCAGCATGGTTCCCGCCAGGTCAGCCATAGAGACTGAACGTATAAGACGGCAGCTTGAGCGCATTCTTGTCTCGAAGGTCTTCGTTTCCGCACAACGCAGCCAGGCTTTCCTTCGCTATGTTGTGGAGAAGTCCATCGCCGGTCTCCTGCCAAAGGAATATGAGCTCGCGATAGACGTCTTCGAGCGCAGTACCGATTACGATCCCGCAATCGACGCCACGGTTCGTGTGGAGGCAAGCAGACTGCGCAACCGCCTCCGCGAGTACTACGACACCGAAGGAAAGCGCGACCCAATTCTTATAGAGATTCCAAAGGGCGGTTACTCGGCTGTCTTTACATTCACAGGACAACAGCCGGAAGGAAATTCCGCGGATCTGCCAGAAGACACACCCGGAACCAGCCAGGGCAAACCGGAAAAGAACGAACATACTGGAGTGGAAGCGGCACCGGGCAACCTGCCGGAAGCCGCAACGTCCAATCCACACAATAAGTCAGCTACGCACGGCAATCGCCGTGTCCTTGCGTGGATTTCTCTTTTCTTGGCGTTGTTTCTGTCTGCTGCCTTTTCCGTTTGGGCCTTCACGCATTGGAAGCATGCACACACACAATTCCGTTCGCTCGCCGTGCTGCCTCTCCAAAACCTCTCCGGAGACCCGGGTCAGGACTACTTTGCTGCTGGAATGACGGACGAACTCACCACGCAACTGGCCCGTATTCCCGGACTGCGAGTCGTCTCCAGAACATCAGCGTTTGCAGCAAGCCGCTCGCCAAAGTCCGTGCAACAAATCGCAAATGCACTCCAGGTTGATGCCGTTGTTGAAGGCTCCATCGTGCGCGCCGGTGACCGTATCCGCATTACCGCTCAGCTCATTGACGCTCGTACGGACCGCCACATCTGGGCCCAATCCTTCGAGGGCCCGGCTTCGGATGTTCTCTCCCTTCAGGACAGTGTTGCCCAACAGATCGCCAGCCAGGCTCCACTGGGCCTCGTCCCTCCCGCTCCGCGCGCACCGGCAAACCCAGTCGCATACGACGCCTATCTCCGCGGCCGGTACTTTCTAAACAGGCAGGAATTCTCCCGCAGCCTTCAGTATTTTCAGCAGGCAATCTCCCTCGATCCCTCTTACCCTTCTGCCTATGCAGGCTACGCCACGGCGCTCGATGCCGCCGCGACCTTCGACATCGGTCCAGCAGACAAACTCATGCCGGAAGCGATCGCCGCCGCCCAGCATGCCATTCAGCTCGACCCTGAAAACGGAGAAGCCTACACCGCGCTCGGCAGTGTGCAAACAATCTACTCTTGGAACTGGGCTGAAGCCGACCAGAATCTTACTCGCGGCATCGCACTCAACCCCAACGACTCAATCGCCGAGTTCAAATACGCTGTCTACCTCGACGCCGTGGGCCGTCCGCAAGATGCCGTCACCCACATGCGCCGCGCCCTTCAGCTCGATCCCGTATCGTTCTTCGTAAGCCGCAGGCTTGGCGCCACACTTTATCTCGCCCGCCAGTACGATGCCGCGCTTGCTCAATTCCAGCGCGCCGCTCAGATGGAAGACCAGCCCGGCACTGTCGACAACTACCTCAGTCTCATCTATGAACAGAAGGGCGATCATGACCAGGCCGTGCAGCACGATCTCATCGCGCTGAAGCAAACTATGCCGAAGATTGACGAAGCCGCTCTTTCGGCAGCGTACCGGCAGCACGGATGGCAATCCTATTGGGTTGCGCGCAATCATGCTCTGCTAAACACACCGGCACATCCTTGTATCGCTTACCAGATTGGTGTTGACGATCTCCGCTTGAATGATCGCGATCAAGCCTTTGATGCCTTCCAGCACGCCATCGACGGCCACTGCATTTACATGGCGTTCATCCGCGTTGACCCGCTCTTTGATTCCGTCCGTGCCGACCCACGCTACACCGCTCTACTTACGCGGATTCGCCAATAACGAAACCATTCGCTTCAACGAAGTGACCAGCAAATGACGCTATATCGTCACCGGTTCACACGCCGTCTGAGATTGAGGTAGGAACATCATCATTGGCGGGTGGCACACCCTCTCTTTTCCAACCCCACCCTCACCTCTAAAGTGGGTGCCCCTCTCAGCAATTGAACCAACCTTACGAACGTAGCTGTAGATGTGACAAGCGGTCCGTTCCGAGATCTGCTCTTGAAGGTTCGAACTTGAATTGCCGAGAGCACGAAGGTTAGCGGCGGCTGCGGAAGCACGTCTGCCGAAGCCATGCCGCACGCTCCACGATTTGTGCAGCTAATTCTGAAGGCTCTCGACAGCGATCCCCGGCGTTTAACATCGCGAGGGCTGGACTTTAACATTTTCGGAGGAGCGCATAAGTCACATCAAAATCAGCAGCTTACGCCCATTTAACACCGCTGTACCTTGATGTACAGAATTAAACTTTACAGCGCGCACGCCATTCACGATAATTCACATCGGCCTTCCTTCGGGGTAGCCCCATTGAAGTCGTGGGCCAGCGAGCGGAGCATCTGAACCTCAATTTCCATTACGGATTTCTCAAATGTGGGAGTCCCTCCGTAGGACCAGCACCGACAACGCACCGTCGAGTCCGCGGAGGGGCCTCCGCTTCGGCGAAGTTGAAAGTCCAACAGTTGCTCAGCAGTTCCAAGCCCTCGTTCCACAACCAGTACCTTCCTTTCTGTCGAAAACAGTTCGCGCTTCGGCAAGACTCTTTTATCTCTCGCAGGCGCAGGTGCCGCGAGCTGCTCCAGGAGTGTCATCGAAAACATGAAATGCCGCTGCGCAATCGCGTTTGTTGCTCTCGTCTTCCTTCTAACCGGGTGCGGTGGTCCGGGGGGAAGCGGTACTTCATCCCAGCCGGCCACGCCGACCATCACATGGCCAGCTCCGGCCGCAATTATCTACGGGACGGCATTGAGTTCCGCTCAGTTGAATGCGTCCGCCAACTATCCGGGCACATTTTCGTATTCGCCACTGGCGGGGACAGTGCTGAGTGCGGGATCGCATTCGCTTTCAGTAACGTTCACGCCAAGCGATTCCAGCAAGGTTTTGTCGGGAACGGCGACGAACACGATCACGGTAAATAAAGCTACACCGACAATTACCTGGAATACTCCGGCAACCGTGAGCGTGGGCACCGCGCTGAGCGCGATCCAGTTGGACGCGACAGCCAGCTTTGGCGGCGCGAGCGTGCCCGGCACGTTCGCCTACACGCCTGCATCCGGCACGGTGATGAACACGGCCGGATCGCAGACTTTGTCCGTCACGTTCACGCCAACCGATGCTGCGAACTACAATTCCGCAACGGGCAGCGTGACGCTCACAGTGGGCGGGTCGTCAGGCGGCGGCTCGCCCTCGTACTCGTTTACCAACGTCAAGATCCTGGCCGGCGGCTATATCCCCGGAGTTTACTTCCATCCGACGCAGCCGAACCTGATGTACGCGCGCACTGACATCGGAGGTATCTACCGCTGGGGACCGAACGACACGCAATGGGTGCCGCTGCTCGACTGGCTGTCGGATGGATTCTTTAACGGCGGCGACGCGATCGGCTTGGATCCGACCGACCCGAACAAGCTCTACGTTGCAGTGGGCTTGTATTCCAACTCCTGGGCCAAAAACGGTGAAATGCTGATCTCTGACGATATGGGCGCAACGTTCAAGACCGTTCCGCTGGACTTCAAAAATGGTTCAAACAATCCTGGCCGCGGCATGGGAGACCGCATTGCCGTCGATCCCAATATGCCAAGTATCGTTTACTTCGGGACGCGCCAAGACGGACTACGTGTTTCCACGGACTCGGGAAACAGTTGGCCGCAGGCGTCCGGCCTGACGGTTGTGACTTCGGTTTCGATCGGGGGAGGAAACTTCATGCCGATGGGCGTTGTATCGGTACTTCCCATCAAGTCGAGCGGCTCCTCGGGCTCGGCCACTCCCGTGGTCTATGCCGCCGTCGCCGGCACCGGACTCAATGGCAATTCGCAGGGGTTGTATGTGACCACGAACGGCGGCTCGACGACGAGCACATGGACTGCAGTTGCAGGACAGCCGTCGTTCGCGTCAGCCCCAAAGCCGATGTCACCCATGCAGGCAAAGCTCGGCCCCAATGGCTCCATCTACATCATTTATGGCGACGGTGCAGGAGGGGATGGGGAAACCGTCGGCCAGCTCTGGAAATTCACGCCGGGCTCAAACTGGACCTCGGGAACCTGGACCCAGATCGCACTCCCCGCGAACGTAGGCGGCCCTTCGGACCAGCAAGGCTATGGCAGCGTCGCGGTCGATCCCAGCCATCCCGGAACCATTATGGTCGGCACACTCAACCAGTATTGGCCGACCGGCGACGTCATCTATCGTTCCACCGATGATGGCGCAACCTGGCGCGACGTTTCCTCGGAAAAAATCCCCAGCCTGCCCAACTCGAATTCGCCGAATCTTGCCACGCACAGCAATACAAACGCGCCTTATGTCGGTGCGCCGGGAACGGTCTCTACCGGCAACTGGAATACCGGTCTTGTGATTGACCCATTCAATCCCGATCACGCTATTTACACCTTTGGCGGAGGTCTGTGGATTACGCACGATCTGACCAACGCCGATCCCAGTGCCAGTTCGGTGGGCATTGTCGACTGGAAGTTCGAGGACGAGGGCATCGAGGAGACGGCCACCAATGTCCTGCTCGCTCCACCTTCTGGAAACACCATTCTGTTGAGCGGAATCGGTGACGTTTACGGTTTTGCGCATACTGACCTTACCGTCTCTCCGGCGCAGGGGAACTACCAGGTTTCGCGGGCCATGCCCACGTCCATGGACTTCGAGCAGAACACGCCGACGACCGTGCTGCGCGCATCGGACGGAACCTATGGCGCCACGCCGCTTGGTGTGATCTCAACGGATGGCGGCATCACCTGGGCTGGTTTCGCCGCAATGCCACCCGGGACAAAGACGGGCGGCGGCTCAATCGCAATCGCGGCCGATGGCTCTTCGATCGTTTGGGCCACCCAGGACACTACATCGGTCTGGTACTCAAAGGACGGAGGAAAGACCTGGACGGCCTCGACAGGGATTCCGGCGCAATCGCAGGTTGTCGCGGATCGTGCAAAGGCGGGCGTCTTCTACGGATATAGCGGGAGCACCGGCGACCTCACCATGAGCATCGACGACGGCGTGACCTTTTTCACGATTCAGACCGGCCTGCCCATCGCGGCTCCGTTTACGGCCGCCCCAACCCTCTATTCGCTGCCAGACGCCCCAGGCGATCTCTGGTTTACGGCGGGTGGAAACGCAAGCGGCCTTTACACCAACACCGGCACGGCTGCGTCACCATACTTGACCACGGTGAGCGGCGTCCAGAAGTCGACGTCTCTGGGCTATGGAAAGGCTGCACCCGGCTCGTCCAAACTGACTCTCTTCCTTGCCGGCACCATCGGCACGCAATGGGGACTCTACCGCTCCACCGACGGCGGCGCTTCGTGGATCAGGATCAATGACGATGCTCACCAGTATGGCGGAATCGACCACGTCACCGGAGACATGCGCACCTTCGGCACTGTCTACTTCAGCGGAAGCGGCAGGGGTATTCTCTGGGGGACGAGCACGAATTAACGTCGCCGGCGTCTATTTCTCATTCGCGGGGTTCATGCTCAACTTGGAGCCCCGCGAACTCGCTTGATTGAGACCTGCACGCTCGGACGTCGAGTTCGATGTGAGAACCCAGTTCAATAAAGGGCGCCGGTCGCACCTTGCTCTCAGCCATCCATCTCCGGATGTCCCATTCCAAACGCGTAGCAACGCGCAGCGTTTAGGTCAGGGAAGCACACCCCCGCACTCCACCCCAGCCTGTAACTTGATTCAACCTCCGAACGAGCGAAATGCTCCAACCCCATCCCATCGTAGAAGCCAACAAATTAGAGAGCCAAACGCTCAACGAGCGCATTGGCGATGAGGCGCTCTTTAAGAATGAAGATCGGTAAAGGGAACGGCGTTTCTCGGGAGCAATTTCTCACAAGACGAGTTCGGGACGGCCGCGTTTGGAATGAGTGACATCTGTTTCTCTGAGATGCTGCGCAGGTTCCGGTCAATTCCGTAGTCACTATATGCTGTACACATACGCGATATCGAGGCATTACGATGAACTGGGAAACCTTGCTTAATCCGAACCGCCGACGCCAAACAACGATTGTGGGTGGGCACCGAACACAGTTTGAGCGCGACTTTGACCGGTCAGTATTCTCAACACCCGTAAAGCGACTGCAGGACAAGGCGCAGGTGTTTCCGCT
>JAGWSG010000065.1 GCA_028876335.1 Acidobacteriota bacterium | reverse complement strand
TTGCTTGACTCAAGTAAAGCGCGCGTACAAGCAGGTCTGGCAGTGGACTCCGACCAATTGCTCGCAACCGCAAATATGGCGGAGCGCAAGCAGGACGAACTGCAGGCGCAGGGAGATCTGGACACGGCCTGGGCTGGACTGGAGCAGGCGATTGGCGCAAAGCTTCCAGCTGAAAAGAGAACACTCCAAGCTCTGGCCGAGCGTAAATATGATGTACCGAACCTCGATGCGGCGGTAGCAGAAGCCTATAAGTCGCGTACGGACCGAAAGAGCCTTGCGGAGCAGGCGGCGGCACAAAAGTCAGGCTTGCAAGCAGCAAAGTCGAGTCTGGGACCCACGGTTAGCCTGTTCGGTTCCTGGGAGGCAGACAAGCAGGCCTTTGCTGGTTCGGGTGGAAATAACTGGATGGCAGGCGCGGAGATTCGCCTGGATATTCTTCCGCTGGCAAAGCGCCAGCAGATTGCTGCGGCTCGCGTGGCGCTGGAACGCACGCAGGCAGCGCAGAAATCAGCGGATAACGAAATCCGTTTAGAAGTCACTCGCGCCTGGATTGCCCATCGGTCTGCTGCCCAACGGCTGGAAGTGGCACGCGCAGCCGTGGATGCTGCCAGTGAGAGCCTGCGCATTGTGAAGAATCGCTACGACGCAGGCCTGGTTGTTATTACCGAGTTATTGCGCGCAGAAGACGCGCAGAGGCGCAGCACTGCCGGTTATTGGCAGGCTGTAAGCGCCAACACTCTTACCTGGGCCGATCTTCAATTTGCTGTCGGCACGCTTGATCCCATGCACGAGGAGCTTCCATGAGTCGGTTCACCTATACAGTCACATTTGTCGCCGCACTTGCCGGCACATCACTTCTGGCCGGGTGCGGTCACAAGGAAATCAAGAAGGCGGTGCCGGAGACGGTGAGCGGTCTTTCTGTGGCGAAGATCATGCAGCAGACAGTACCCCTGGGATCCACCGTGGTAGGAACGGTGCATGCCCAGGAGTCAGCTGTGCTCTCCGCGCAGACCATGGGGCACGTGCGCGCGGTTCTCGTCCATGAGGGTGATTTTGTAAAGGCCGGCCAGACTCTCATCCGACTTGACGACGCGCAATCACAGGCACAGGTGGCACAGGCCCAGGCAGGCCTGGCAGGCAGTCGCCATGCAGTACAACTGGCGGAATCAAATGCGGAGCTGGCCGATTCGACACTGAAGCGCTACGAGATGTTGCGTGCAAGTAAGAGCGTAAGCCCCCAGGAATTTGACGAGGTAAGCCGTCGCGCGCAGGCTGCGCACGCTCAATTGGATGCCGTAAAGGCACAGCTTGCCGCAGCGCAGGCAGGAGAGACGAGCTCGCAAACAGTGGCAGGCTACTCGGTAATTAAGGCGCCGTTTGCCGGGAGAGTTACCTCGCGCATGGTCGATCCCGGTGCGCTTGCAGCACCTGGTGTTCCTCTGCTCCAGATAGATAGCGAAGGGCCATTGGAACTTGACGTCTCCGCGGATGAGTCCTTGCTGCCCGCATTGCGACCTGGCATGAAGGTGAAGGTGCAGATCAACAGCGCTCCGCAAGCACCTGACGCTGGAACCGTGAAGACGATTGTGCCTGCAGCCGATCCAGGATCACACACCTTCCTTGTAAAGATTGCTCTTCCGCCCTCTAAGGATTTGCGCCCTGGCATGTATGGCACTGCGTTGATTGCCACGGGAATCCAGCCGGCGGTTTTGGTGCCGCAGGCGGCAATTGTGGTCCACGGATCACTCAAGAACGTATGGGTGGTTGATCCTTCTGGAATTGCAACACTTCGCTACATCACGGTTGGTTCCATGCAGGGCGATTCGTATGAAGCGCTCTCGGGAATCAGCGCTGGCGAAACGGTTGTGCTGAATCCAGGTGATCGCGAACTGGGCGGCAAGCGGATCGAGGGGGCGCAATGAGCAGCCACAACCTCGGCATCGCTGGCCGACTATCGGCCAGCTTCATCAATTCAAAACTTACTCCGCTCACGATTCTGTTTTCGCTGGCATTGGGCGTGTTTGCAGTGGCGCTGATTCCGCGTGAAGAAGAGCCGCAGATTGTTGTTCCAATGTTGGACGTGATGACGGTGATGCCCGGCGCGTCTCCCACCGAGGTGGAAGACCGGCTCAGCATTCCTGTGGAGAAGCTGGTGCGCGATCTGCCAGGTGTGGAATATGTGTATTCCACTTCCAGCCCGGGCATGAGCCTGGTGATTATTCGCTTCCTCGTGGGATCCAACCAGCAGGATGCGCTCGTGAAGGTCTATAGCAAGCTCTACGCCAATATGAACGAGCTGCCTCCGCGGACTCCACTGCCTATTGTGAAGGAGCGCTCCATTGACGATGTGCCGATACTCGCCCTGACAATTTGGGGCAAGGGATATACAAGCGGGCAACTGAGACAGATTGGCGCCGAAGTGGAAGATGCCGCGCGCCAGGTGACGGATGTCTCAGAGACCAAGCTGATTGGCGGTCAGACACGCGCTATGCGTGTAATGCTTAGCAGTCGGAAGCTTGCAGGCTATGGTTTAACTGCTCCTGAAATTGTTACCCGTCTGCAGGGCGCCAATTCTCGTCTTCAGGCCGGACAGTTCTCTTCAGGCAATCAAGAGATTCGGGTAGATGCCGGCAACGTCTTTCATAACCGCCACGATTTGGAACGCGTCGTTGTTGCAGTGGATCACGGACGCCCGGTCCTGCTTGGCGATGTGGCCGATGCCATCATCGATGGGCCCGCGGAGCCGTCCGACTATGTGACCTTCGGCACAGCCGCCGGGGATGCAAAGGCTGCGCCGGGCGAGCAATTTCCAGCCGTCACATTGACGGTTGCGAAACGGAAGGGCTCCAACGCCACCGACGTTGCCAATGCCGTCTTGTCGCGAATCGATCAGATGCGCCGCACGTCGTTGCCGACTGACTTGCAGATCACAACGACCCGCAACTATGGACAGACAGCGAAAGAGAAATCCAACACGCTGCTGGAACATCTGCTGATCGCCACCATCTCGGTCACAATCCTGATTGCTCTGTTTCTCGGCTGGCGCGAATCGGGCGTTGTGCTGGTCGCGATTCCCGTCACGCTGGCTCTGACCTTGGTGATCTTCTACCTGATGGGGTACACGCTCAACCGCGTGACTCTGTTTGCGCTCATCTTCAGTATCGGCATTCTCGTAGACGACGCCATTGTTGTAGTTGAGAACATGGTTCGCCATTTCCGCCTGCCTGCGAACAAGCGGCGTCCTCTGAGTGAAGTCGCCGTTGAGGCCGTTGCGGAAGTGGGTAATCCGACGATTCTGGCCACGTTTACCGTGATTGCGGCCATCCTGCCTATGGCGTTCGTGCGCGGATTGATGGGGCCCTACATGCGGCCCATTCCAGTGGGCGCTTCACTGGCCATGCTCTTCTCGCTCATAGTGGCCTTCGTGGTTTCTCCATGGGCGGCGCTGCGTCTGCTTGGCAGAAAGCACCTCAAAGGCGCACACACTTTTGAAGCTGAGAAGGAAGGCTGGCTCATACGGTTTTACCGTCGCGCAATGCATCCGCTGCTGTACAATCCTCGAACCCGCTGGATGTTTCTTGGCGTGGTTGTGCTGCTGTTTGCGGCAGCCTGCGCACTTGTGCCGATGAAGGCAGTGCTTGTGAAGATGCTGCCCTTTGATAACAAGAGCGAGTTCCAGGTAATTGTGAATATGCCCGATGGCACGCCTCTGGAACAGACGATGCGTGTGACACAGGCACTGGGTTCCTATCTGAGCACGCAGTCCGAAGTGGAGAACTACCAGATTTACGCGGGTACATCGGGACCGTTTAACTTCAACGGTCTGGTGCGGCACTACTATTTGCGTCACGGAGCTAACCAGGCAGACATTCAGGTAAACCTTCTGCCAGCCGACGAGCGCAGCGCGCAGAGCCACGAAATTGCAAGGCGGTTGCGACCCGAGCTTGACCGTATTGGCGAAGCCTATGGCGCGCGCTTGCAGGTGGCTGAAGTTCCGCCAGGCCCGCCCGTGCTGCAGACGCTTGTGGCGGAAATCTACGGCCCAGAATTGAAAGGCCAGATTGACGTCGCGCGGCAGGTGAAGCAGATCTTCCAGCAAACACCGAACGTGGTGGATGTGGATTGGTACATGGAAGATCCGCAGAAACAGGTGAACTTTGTAGTCGACCAGGAGAAGGCCGCGCTGCACGGGATTCCTGTTGCCAATGTGGCTCAGGCGTTGGCGCTTGCCGAATCTGGCGCGAAGGCAGGGCTTGTCCATGAAGACGATGCGCGCGAACCGGTACCCGTAACAGTTGAAATGGACCGAGCGGACCGATCATCCGTTGATGCTTTGGACGCAATCAAACTGAAGGGCTCAGACGGATCGCTTGTCGCACTGCGCGAGCTGACGCGTGTGGAGCAAACGACACTTCAGCCCAGCATCTACCGCAAGAACATGCGCAACGTGGTGTACGTGACTGGTGACGTCGCTGGATCGGAAGAGAGCCCTGTGTATGCCATCTTCAAGATGAACAAGGCGCTCGATAATCTCAAACTGCCTGCAGGCTACACGTTGACGCGTTATAACTCAACGCAGCCCGACTCGACCGAACACTACTCGATGAAGTGGGATGGTGAATGGCAGATCACGCTGGAGGTCTTCCGTGACCTCGGTCTTGCTTTCGCCGCGGTGCTGATCCTTATCTATGTTCTTGTGGTGGGATGGTTCCGGTCGTTCATAGTACCGCTGGCGATCATGATTCCGATTCCGCTGACACTGGTGGGTATTCTCCCGGCGCATGCGGCACTTGGCGCATTCTTTACAGCGACATCGATGATCGGCTTTATCGCCGGCGCAGGCATTATCGTTCGTAACTCGATTATTGTTGTCGACTTTATTGAATTACGGCGGCGGGAAGGCATGCCGCTCGCGGAAGCGGTAATTGATGCCGGTGCCGTGCGGTTAAGGCCTGTGCTGCTCACGGCTGCAGGCGTGATTGTAGGCGCCAGTGTCATCCTCGCCGATCCAATTTTCCAGGGTCTAGGTCTTTCACTCATTGCTGGTGGCGTGTCTTCGACGTTCCTTTCGTGGCCGGCTGTCCCGGTTCTTTACTACATGATCGAATCGGCTCGTGAAAAAAGAATGGCGAAACACGCAGAAGCAACACAGGAGGCATAACTATGACGGTTGAACGCGGTCTTCGAGCAATGGCAGGTGCAGTCGTTCTGGTTTCTCTGGCGCTTGCCTATTGGCACTCTCACTATTGGCTTTTGCTCACGGCATTTGTGGGGCTTAATCTCTTGCAATCAGCATTTACGAACTGGTGCCCTGGCATGCTGATCCTGCGCAAGTGCGGGCTCAACGATTGCCGGCCAGCAGCGCAATAGAGGGCTGAACATCTCCTCCGTGTTCTGGCTGGCACGTATACTCAAGCCAGCACATGAGCACGCATTTGGACAAAATTGTTGCCTCCACGCGGACCGCTGTTGCGGCTAAGAAGGAGCGCGTAACCCAAGCTGAACTTGAGCGGCGAGCCTTGCAACACTCGCCGCGCGGTTGGGCCAAGGGGTTGCGTTCGCGGTCTGTCGACGGGGCCGCCGTAATTGCCGAAATCAAAAAGGCATCGCCGTCGAAGGGGCTGATTCGCGCGGATTTCGACGTGGAGTGGCTTGCGAAGCGCTATGAAATGGGCGGCGCTGCGGCGCTGTCCGTACTTACGGATGAACCGTTCTTTCAAGGCAGTCTGCGCAATCTGGAGATTGCTTCAGCAGCTGTGGGTTTGCCCTGTTTGCGCAAAGACTTCATGGTGGACGAGTACCAGTTTGCCGAGGCGCGCGCGCATTGTGCAGACGCGATTCTGCTGATTGTTGCCGCGCTATGCGATGCGGAATTGCGCCAATTTGCTCAGAAAGCGCACGAATTTGCGCTGGATGTTCTGGTGGAAGTGCATACGCAGGATGAGTTGAACCGCGTGCTCGATACTCTGGGCGAAAGCGGCGCGGACGCAATTGGTGTGAACAATCGCAACCTGAAAACCCTCGAAGTGCGCCTCGAAACTTCGCTTGAACTGGTCGAGCAGATTCCTGCCTCGGTGGTTCGCGTGGCTGAGAGCGGCATTTTTACCGCTGACGATGTGCAGCGATTGCGTGGTGCCGGCTTCAACGCGTTTCTGATCGGAGAAAGCCTGATGCGGCAGTCGGATCCGGGTGAGGCACTGGCGACGTTGTTGGCTGGAGCGACGGCGGCACGATGAGTCTGTGGGTCAAAATCTGCGGCAACACTTCGCTGGGTGATGCGCAACTTGCAGTTGATGCAGGGGCAGATGCGCTGGGGTTTGTATTTGCGCCGAGCCCCCGGCGGGTGTCTGTGGAGCAGGTTGCGGCAATAACGGAGCAGGTTCCGGCGGCCATTGAGCGAATTGGCATTTTTGTCGAGTCTCCTCTGGATGAGATCGTTGAAGCAGTTGAAACAGGCGGATTGACTGGAGTGCAGTTGCATGCGGAAGGTGGAGCTGAGCTACCTGCGCAATTGCGGGCCAGGTTTGGGCCGGAGCTGCGTATCCTGCGCGTAGTGCATTTTGGAGGCGAAGCCGAGAGCCAGGCGCGCACGGCGATTGCCGACCCCAACGTGGATGGCATTCTGGTCGACTCGCGTACGGCGACGGCTGTGGGCGGAACGGGGATTCCATTTGACTGGGCCGAGGCGGCACAGACGGTTTTTCGCATTGCGACGGAACACGGGACGAGGATTGTTGCCGCAGGTGGATTGAGCCCGGTCAATGTTGCCGAGGCGATTGCCACGTTGAAGCCGTGGGGCGTGGACGTGGTGAGCGGAGTTGAGGCTGAGCCGGGTCGCAAGGATCCGGAGAAGGTACGGAAATTCGTCGAAAATGCGCGCAAAGCGCTCTGAAACTGCCCCAAACTGCATGTTTTTCGCAAAAAATTGACCTGTTTTGATCGAAAATTCGTGCTCAGGTGTAGTGTATTTTCTTCTCCCAGCACACTGGCGATTCCATTTAAGTGATTGTAAATAATACATTTGACAGTACCCATCCCCAGGCTTAACCAACGGACTGAAGAGGTTATAAGGGGGGGAGGGGGGGTGGGGTATGGACCGTGGACCGATTCGTCCGCGGAGATATCTGACACCTTTGCGCAAGTTGTGGGTCTCAAAGAGACCTCAGACCATTGTGCGCCGAGGCGGGGTAATGATCGGCAAATTGGAAAGCATGCGGAGCAAACCCAGAGTCACTGTGCCCAGTAGGGCGTGAAGAGAAGTGGCTCCCAAGGAAGTGGCGACTCTGGCTTTGCTTTAACCGCGGCGCTTGCCGGGAGGACGTCCACCGGGCTTTCCGCCCGATTTGCGGACGGGCCCTTTGCCGGAGACGCGGCCAGGTTTGCCGCCGAATTTTCCGCCTGGCTTGCCTGTTGGACGGCTCCCGGTTTTCGGCCCTGACTTCGGTCCAGAGCGCCTGTCAGAGAATGCGGGCTTACCGCCAGTGCCGGGTTTTCCTGTGAATTTGGGTCTGCCTGCAAAACCTGGTTTGCCGCCGGGGCGCGGACCCGAAGCTGAACGCACGGGTGGGCCTGATTTGGAGCGCGGGCCGCTGGATGGGCGGGACGGTGCGTCGGAGACCTCAGAGATTTCAAAGCGCGGTTTCTTGCTGAATCTGGGTTTGTCCTCGAACTTTGGCTTATCTTCAAATCTGGGTTTACCTTCGAATTTCGGCTTGCCGCTGAATCTGGGCTTTTCGCCGAATGCGGGCTTTGCGCTGGGGCGGAACGGGCGGCGGCCTTCTTCGCCGGAACGGGCAGGCCTCTCAAAAGTGCGGCCAGCGGGACGCGGGCGTTCGCTTTGTTCGAGGCGTGGGCGGCTGCCACGGTCGAACTTCGGGCGTTCACTGCGATCAAATTTCGATCCTTCACGGCGCTGCGGGCGTTCTGTTCGCTCGAATTTAGGACGCTCACCTCGATCAAATTTCGGTCGTTCGGAGCGGGTGCGGCCTTCAAAGCGAGGACGCTCAGCGCTCTCAGGACGTGGGCGTTCGAATCGAGGGCGATCCGTGCGGGGACGTTCGGTTCGCTCGAATCGCGGACTCTCGCCATTCTCGGCCCTGGGCCGTTGCGGACGATCAAAACCGCCCCTTTGGTGGCCTCCTTGTCTTGAACCGTATGGTTTGTTGCGGTCAAAGCTCTGCCGCGGTGGGCGGTCCGATTCGGCGCGGTCAGAGAAGGTGCCGGGCTTGTTCCACAGGGGCTTGCCGCGCAGGTTGCGCACCTTGCGTGCGTCGCGCTTCTGCTCACGCTCTTCAGTGGTCATGCCGGCTTCTTTGGGCAGCATGTGAGTGGTCCTAAGGCGGCGCGGTTTGAGCTTGCCGGCGGCGGAGAGGCGAAGGGCTTCCACTTCTTCCGGGATGAGCTCGCGCATCTTGCCGGGTTCGACGTCGAGCGCCAGCGGGCCATAGCCTACGCGGCGAATTTTCTCGACGTGGTGGCCGATTTCCTCAAACATCTTGCGCAGTTCGCGGTTGCGGCCCTCGGTGAGGATGACCTCAAACCAGGGATTGTTACCGGCACGGATCTGCTTGATGCGTGCCGGCGCGGTGCGGACTTTGCCCGCATTTTTACGCACGGGCGGTGCTGCGGGATTGGTACTGCCGCGCGCGATGGTGACACCGGTGCGCAGGCGTTCCAGATTCTCTTCCGTTGGCTGACCGGAGACTTTGACGAGGTATGTCTTTTCAACTCCGTTGGCTGCGCGGGTGAGCTCGTTGGCGAGAGGCCCGTCGTTGGTAACGAGAAGCAAGCCTTCGCTGAGGTAGTCGAGACGGCCGACGGGATACAGGCGCTCACCGAGCCTGGAGAAGAACTCCATGACGGTGGGGCGGCCTTCGGGGTCGCTGACAGTGGTGACGTAGCCCTTGGGCTTGTTGAGCATGAAGTAGCGCAGGCGCTCGGCTCCGTGGAGGAGCTTGCCGTCGACGCGGATGTGGTCGCGGGCCGGGTCTGCCTTTGCGCCGAGGACGGTGATGGTTTGGCCGTTGACCTGCACGCGGCCCTCGGTGATGAGCTCTTCGGCGTGGCGGCGTGAGGCAATGCCCGCCTGGGCGAGGATCTTCTGCAGTCGTTCGAGACGAGGTGCGGGCGCCTGCTCGCCATCTTCGGCATCTTGTTCGGAATCGACTTCTGCTTCGGGCGTGGCTTCCGGCGGTTCCGGTTCCAATTGAGCGGCGCGCTCAAAGCCCGCTTCAGCGTCAGATGCGATCTCCTGCTCAGGACCTTCGGCAGGATGATCGAGTGGGTCAGTCATGGGTTACCGTTTGGGTTTCTGGCTGCGCTTCTGCTTCCGCAGCCTTCGTTTCGGTCTCGGCTGCAGGTTCAGAAGATGCAGCTTCGACGGATTCCGCGGTGGCGGCTTCGGTTTTGAGGACTTCTTCGCCGTCGTCGGTCTCGGGCGCATCGGGATCGAGCTCGTGGCCGGTTGTCTGAACGTGCTCAAAGCCGGATTCGGTTTCCTCTGAAGCTTCGGCGAGTTCAACGGCGGCAATCTTCTCGAACTCCTCCATGGAGGGGAGTTCGGAGATGTCTTTCAGGCCAAAGCGGAGGAGGAACTCCTTGGTGGTTTTGTAGAGAATGGGGCGACCGATGACCTGTTTTCGACCTGCGGTGGTGATGAGCTTGCGCGTCATGAGCGAGCCGAGAACACCGGCTGACTCGACACCGCGAATGTCATTGACTTCAGGCGCGGTGACGGGCTGCTTGTAGGCGATGACGGCAAGCGTTTCAAGCGCGGGCAGCGAGAGCTTCATGGGTGGCTTGAGGCTCTTGATGAAGAGCCGGACTCCGTCATGGCAGGCGGGCTTGGTGGCCATGCGGTAGCCGCCGGCAATTTCGCGAATTTCGATGCCACGCTCGTCGGACTCGTAGCTGGCGATGATTTCACTCAGAAGCTGGCGCAGAATGGCGCGGACTTCCTTGTCGCGCTGCCGGGCCTGCTTTTTGGCTTCGGTTTCGGGGTCGACCTCCGGAGCGGATTCCTCTGTTGCGGTGCTTTCTGTCGTTTCGACCTCAGAGGCTTCGGCGGGAGGTGCGGACTCTGTCTCGGCTGCTTCAGCCGGAACTGCTTCAGCCGATTCTTCGGCCGCGTGTGCCTCGAGAGGAAGAGGCTGGAAATCCTGTGCGGCTTCGGCTTGTTCCGAAGCGGTGGCCTCGGCGGCAGCAGCTTCCTGCTCCGCTTTCCATTCAAGGGCTTCGGCGGCGAAAAGGGAGGCGAGCTGCGCCAGTGTGACGGGCTCTTCGGAGGCGTAAATAACAGCTTCGAGCTTGGCTTTAAGACTCATTCGACAAACAGTACCTTCTGTATGGTACCGGACATTGCGCTGAAGCGCTCTTGTGGGAGGGTGAGGAAAACCAGCCTGGAAAGTAACAAAAGATGAGAAATACGGTGCGGAATGCTGAAGTGAATGGGTTTTGCAACGCGCAACTACGTAAGTTTCATCAGAATCCAGAAGAGCGAGCCAGAGAGCAGCGCGGCTACCGGAAGTGTGAGAACCCAGCCCGCAGCGATATTTCTTACAGTGTTGAAGTGAAGTCCGCTCCCGTTGGCTGACATGGTTCCGGCAACTCCCGAACTGAGGATATGAGTCGTGCTCACCGGGAGGGCCAAATAGTCCGCGGCAAGAATTGTTCCCATGGCGACCAGACCCGCACTGGCACCCTGGGCATAGGTGAGATGCTGTTTGCCAATACGCTCACCGACGGTGATGACAATGCGCTTCCAGCCAATCATGGTCCCAAGCCCCAGCGCCAGGGCCACGGCAACCTTTACCCAGGTGGGAATAAACTTCGTTGCCTTATCAACCTCTCCCAGATAACTCTTCACCTCGTTTGCATTGCTTGCTGAAAAGAAATGGGGATTTGTTTTGCCAACGAGGTGCAGTGCTTCGTCAATCAGATACATCTCATTGCGGATCTGTGCCCTCTGATGGACTGGAATGGCCTTTATTCCGCCGGAGCGGGACATCTGGCTGTCGAGGTCGCCGATCAGCGTGCGCAGTGCTGGAATTGTCTGCGCTTGAAGCTGGTGGGAATGGAGAAAGGACATGACCTCTGCATCTGCCTGCTCCAAGGTGATGGGCGTTGCATTCGAGTGATCATCGAGCGCGTGTTCTACGCGCTGCGAAGAGGATACGAATTGCTGTATTGCAGCGGGGGGCATGTTTTGGTTGAGCGCATAAACCGTGGGCACCGTGCCAATGAGGATGAGCATGATCAGTCCCATGCCTTTTTGCCCATCGTTGGAACCGTGAAAGAAACTGACACCGGTGCAAGTGAGGATCATGAGTGCCCGGATGGGCGTGGGCGGCGGCTGATTGTCTTTGGGCGTCTCATAGAGCTCGGGGTATTTGGCCGTGCGCTTGGCAACGAGCACAAGAAGTCCCGCGAAGATAAAACCGATGATGGGAGAGATGACCAACGCCTCGATGACTTTCAGTCCCTGCGACCAATCCACGCCGGAAGTTCCGGGATGAGGACCAAAGAATTGATTTGCTAATCCAACACCAATGATGGAACCGACGAGGGTGTGAGAGCTGGATGCGGGCAAGCCAAACCACCAGGTTCCAAGGTTCCAAAGTATCGCGGCGAGGAGCAGCGCGAATACCATGGCGAAACCAGACCCGGACTGAACCTGCAGAATAAGTTCAACGGGTAACAACGCAATGACAGCAAATGCGACGGTGCCGGAAGAGAGCAGCACACCGGCAAGATTGAAAATGCCGGATAGAACCACGGCCATTGTGGGTTCAAGAGAGTGGGTGTAGATGACCGTGGCAACGGCGTTCGCGGTGTCGTGGAAGCCGTTGACGAATTCGAATCCGAGCGCGATGAAGAGTGCAGCTGCGAGCAGGATAAACGTGGAAAGACTCGCGGAGGTACCCACTGAAAAATCCTGAGCGACGTGAAATGCGATGTAGCCCAGCCCCGCACTAATGGCAATGAGAAATGCAGCGGTTGCAAGTGGGCTTGCGCGACGCATCTTCCTATCGAGCAGAGATCCGCGCGCTGAGAGAGAAGCAGAAGCTGTTACGAGGCCTGCCATTATTCAACGTTCCCACTTGGAAAAATCGCCTTGCTCCAACTACGAGCGCATGACCGGTGCCTGCCGGAGTGAACCGCCACATCAATTTCAATTGGAGAAATGGGAGAGCGCATTGCCTGCAAGGAGATGCATTTGGCGCTAGCTTGAGCGATCTGCATAAAACCCCAGCACTCGCCATTCAAACGAATGCACTTTCGACGAGCCTTGAGGGGGCGGCCTCGCCGGTGACAGTGTACAACCAGTTGCTCAAAAGCAAATGTGATGCCAGCCCGTGCTGGGAGACTACTGCCAGTCGTCGCGTGCCTGGGCTGAAATGTCGTTCATTACCGTGTCGAAGCCTGAGTTCTTCTTGATGAAGATTTCGCTGAAGAGCTTGTCCTGGCGCAGGAGGATGGCCTGGAGGCGGACTAACTCGAGCAATGCGAGGAACATGGCAACCAGCGCGCGCTCGGACTTGGTGTGGCTGAGCAGGCGGCGCAGCGCCACCGGGCGGTCTTCCATGGTGAGGCGGCGGGTGAGGAACTGGATCATCTGGCCGACTGTGACGGCGTCCTCGTCGACGTTGAAGACAGGGCGGTGACGGGCGCGTTCGAGGATGTCGCGGAAGATGCGGACGAGGTCAACGGTATCGGCGGCAATTTCCGGCTCGGCTGCCACGTCGTTGCGGAACTCGCGCACACCGGGATTGGTCCAGGATGCGGCTTCGAGCATCTGCTTATCCTGCAGCATTTGTGCGGCGTTCTTGAAGCGCTCGTGCTCGAGCAGTCGCTCGACGAGTTCGCGGCGCGGGTCTTCCTGCGTGCCGTCCGGACCAATTTCGGCGCGCGGCAACAGCATTTTGCTTTTGATGTGAATGAGTAGAGATGCGGTGTAAATGAACTCGCCGGCCACGTCCACGTCGCTGGCTTTGAGCTGGTTTACGTAGGCGAGAAACTGCGCCGTGATTGTGGCGATGGGAATGTCGTAGATGTCGATGTCCTGCTTTCGGATGAGGTCGAGCAGGAGATCGAGAGGGCCGTCATACACCTGTCCTACAGTGACCTGGAAGGGCGACTCTTCCGCTTCTCTCCTGGCGGCTTCGGCCCTGGCTGCATTGTCCTTTTTTTCCTTGGCGGCCTTGCCGGCTTTCTCTGGCGCGGGCGGTGAAACGAGGACGAGCGGGGGCGCCTCCGGGGTTGCAGGAGCGGCGGTTTCAGCGGAGGTCGGGTTTGGAGTTTCTTCGGTCAAAACGTTCTCAACTTCTGTCACTGTATTCGTTTCGCTTTTGTGCTTGGGCAATTATGCAAGTTTCACTGCGCTGCGTACTTCGGCCATTGTCTGCAGGGCGCGAGCGTGTGCGCGGCGCGTGCCATCCTCAAGAATCTCCTTCACGCCCGCATCGGTCAAGGCGGCACGACGCTCCTGAATGGGATTGAGGATTTGAACCAGCGCATCGGCAGCCCAGCCCTTGCATTCAATGCAGCCAATGCCAGCGGAGCGGCAACCGTCGTAGACCTTTGCCAGCGTTTCTGGCGTGGAGAAGAGCTTGTGCAGGTCGCCGACGGGGCACTTGTCAGGGTCACCTGGATCTGTGCGGCGAATGCGTGCAGGGTCGGTGACCATGGTCTTGAGCTTTTTGCGAACTTCCGGCTCAGGATCGGTTAGCTCGATGGTATTGCCGTAGCTCTTGGACATTTTTCGTCCGTCTGTGCCAGGCAGCTTGGGTGAAGGCGTGAGCAGAACCTTCGGTTCGGGCAGCACTTCGCGATCGCCAATCTTGTAGAACTGGTTGAAGCGGCGCGCGACTTCACGCGTGAGCTCGACGTGGGCGGCCTGGTCCTGACCAACGGGAACGAACTGCGGCTGATAGATGAGAATGTCTGCCGCCTGCAGGAGCGGATAGCCGAGAAAACCGTAGGTTGAGAGATCTTTGCCGGTCAGGTTTTCCTGCTGCTCTTTGTAGGTGGGCACGCGCTCAAGCCAGCCGAGAGGCGTGATCATGGCGAAGAGCAGAAAAAGTTCGGCATGCTCTGGCAGTTTGCTCTGCAGGAAGAGGACACTCCTGGCAGGATCAAGACCCGCGGCGAGGTAGTCCTTCATCACTTCCATGGTGGCCGGGGCAATGTTTGAGGTGTCCGCGTAGTCGGTTGTGAGCGCGTGCCAGTCGGCGATGAAGAAGTAGCACTCGTACTGGTCCTGCAGCTTGACCCAGTTATGCAGGGCTCCCATGTAGTTGCCGAGGTGTAGCTTGCCGGTGGGGCGCATGCCGCTTAAAACGCGTGGGCGGCTGGATGGAGTGGACTGTTCGGGCATGATTCTCGAATGTTTCCGGGGCGATGTGTCTCAAATTCTGCCCGGACTTGAACGATTCGGTCAAAGTAGGGCTTGGACTATTGTAGCGGGCGCGGGGCTCCGCCCTTTCACAGCATATGCAGAAGCAAGTAGATGACGCGCATGGCCGGCCCTACGAACAGGTTGATGATGAATCCGCCGATCACCAGCATCAGAATCCAGCTCAGCCAATAAGGAATACGGTCGTAAGCCTGCACCGCATTGTAGGGAAGCATGTTGCGAAGCAGGTGGCTTCCGTCGAGCGGCGGTACGGGAAGAAGATTGAAGATAAAGAGCGACAGATTGATCAGAATTGCGATCATCGCCAGCAGAATGATGGCCTGCGTATTGGACTGAACACCCAGAGTAAGGCCGCCTTCAAACGTCGAGGTAACGAGCGTGTGGCCGCCGGGAACGACGAACGAGATAACCACCAGCACGAGGAATGCGGCGAGCACGATGAGCAGATTGGACGCCGGACCGGCGAGGGTGATGAGATTTTCATCGCGCACGATCTTCTGCAGATTGCGGCTGATAACCGGCGTGGGCTTGGCCCAACCGATAAGGACACCGGAAAGAAAGGTGAAGCCAACGAGCGGTCCGAAGATCGCGAGGCCGGGAATCAGCAGCGAGCCGATGGGATCGATGTGGTACATCGGGTTCAAAGTGATGCGGCCTTCGAGTTCAGCGGTATGGTCACCGAGGCGCGATGCGGTCCACGCGTGGGCGCATTCATGCACGCTCAGGGAAAAGATGAGCAGAACAAACTCAAAGACGGCAATTACAACTTGAAGCGGCTGCAAACGAATACTCCCCGGGTGAGGGTCTTGAAGTGTCAGGGTAGCACGCGGGTCGAAAGCGAGCTTAGCGCTGCTCGGCGGGGAAACTACCTACGGTAGCACCAGCCGGAACGTCGCTTCCGGCAAGGATGATGGCGTGGCTGCCGATGCGCGCGCCGTCGCCAATGCGGGTAGCGGTGTGGCGAACAGGCCCGCCATTGTGGGCTGAATAACTGTGCGAAAAGATGCGTGCAAAAGAACCGATGACCGCACCCTTGCCGATAGTAATGCCGCCACGATCACTTAGAAGAGCGCCCTTTCGGATGACCGCGCCGTCGCCGACAGAGAGGTTGTAGCCGAAGCTCACGTCGACGCCATGCTCGAAACTGACACCGGTCCCGACATGCTCAAAGATATGGCGGCCGAGCATGCAGCGAAAACGGACACCCAGCCAGCGATTGATGCCGATGGGAGACCGGTCGAACATATGCCAGAACCAGAGCAGGGGTTTGCGGCGGGCGTAGCGATCCGCGTCCACCTCGGGAAAATGCTCGGCTTCAAGGGTCACGTTGGCAGGGTCGAGTGAGAGGCCCATGACGGCTCCCGGCAACTCGCTGGTCAGTGAGGCGTTGAGCTTGCCTCCGAACGGGCGTCCCAGATAGAGCTGATAGAGCTGGTCGCGAACGATTTCCGCGCGGCGTTCCGGAGTGCAATGGCGTATAAACTCGTCATCCAGGAACTTGAGCCAGCGGCGAAATATCTCTTCGGCCTCAGGAGTGGGGCGCGGCGCAGGAACGGTGACGGGAGCAGTAGCCATACAAGTTGGAACATATACCAAAACGGCGCGAAAAAGCGAGAAATACGGGCAAAGTACATTCGAAGCGTGCGTGGCAAGCCAGTGTCTTTCCTCGGCCCGCGCTATCCTGAAACGTGCGCTTCGGCAGAAAGCCGGGGCCGGATGATGAGATACCGATATGGCTGACGAAACGACTGAAACTACGCAGAATGCGGCACCGCTTGCCACCATTGCCACGCTAGGCCAGCATGAGGGCCAGAGCGTCACGCTCAAGGGCTGGCTCTACAACTCACGCGAGAGCGGCAAGTTGCTGTTTCCCATTTTTCGCGACGGAACGGGAACCGTACAGGGCGTGGCGCATGTGAAGAGCGTGCCGGCGGAAGTGTTTGAGACGCTGAAGGGGCTGACGCAGGAGTCGAGCGTGATTGTGACGGGCAAAGTGCGTGCCGACAAGCGCGCGCCCGGCGGCTACGAACTCGACGTGGAGAATGTGGAAGTGGTGCAGCGCGTGCCGGAGTCCGATCCGTATCCGATTACGCTCAAGGAGCACGGCGTCGATTTCCTGATGGAGCATCGTCACCTGTGGGTGCGCTCGCCGCGGCAGTCGGCCATTCTGCGCATTCGCGCGGAGATTATGCGTTCTGCGCAGGAGTACTTCGACACGAATGGATTCATCCGCACCGATCCGCCGATTCTGACGCCTGCAGCATG
>JAGWSG010000064.1 GCA_028876335.1 Acidobacteriota bacterium | reverse complement strand
TGGCCCGACTCCACAAGTCGAACCGCCTCCTGCTTGAACTCAAGCGTGTAACGACCACGCGTTGCCTTCGTCATCTTCGTGTCCCTTTCGCCATTAAAACAGCTTGCTAAGGGATACGTTTGGCGGGGGCAAGGTCAGCTCGGCCATTCACAAGCCTTGTGCAATGCGTATGGTAGGGTAAATTTGGAGAATTATCAGACACATGTCAGCCATTACATCCTTCATCAAGCACCACTATCGTCACTTCAACGCCGCGACCCTTGTCGACGCCGCAGAAGCCTACAACAAGCTCCTCGCCGATGGCGGAAAGATGTTCCTCACCATGGGCGGTGCCATGAGCACCGCCGAGCTCGGCCTCTCTCTCGCCGAAATGATCCGTCAGGATAAAGTCCATGCAATCACATGCACAGGGGCAAATCTTGAAGAAGATGTTTTCAATTTGGTCGCCCACGATTTCTATGAGCGGGTGCCCCACTACCGCGACCTGACCCCCGCCGATGAGGCCGCCTTGCTCTCCCGCCACATGAACCGCGTCACGGACACCTGCATCCCGGAAATGGAGGCCATGCGCCGCATCGAGAACGTGGTCCTCGAGGAATGGGTCAAGGCCGACAAGGCCGGCGAGCGCAATTTCCCCCATCAATTCATGTATAAAATCCTGCTCTCTGACGCCCTCAAAGGCTCCTATCAGATCGATCCTAAAAACTCCTGGCTCCTCGCCGCCGCCGAGAAAAACCTCCCCATGTTTGTCCCCGGCTGGGAAGACTCCACACTCGGCAATATGTACTCCGGCCATTGCATCTCCGGTGATGTGAAAAACGTCCACACCGTTCGCACCGGAATCGAATACATGATGGAACTGGCCGAGTGGTACACCAACACCACCGCCAAGACCCCTCTCGGCTTCTTCCAGATTGCCGGCGGCATTGCCGGTGACTTCCCCATCTGCGTCGTGCCCATGCTCCATCAGGACCTGCAGCGCGACAACGTCCCTCTCTGGGCATACTTCTGCCAAATTAGCGACTCAACCACCAGTTATGGCTCGTATTCTGGCGCCGTTCCGAACGAGAAAATCACCTGGGGCAAACTCGGAGTAGACACTCCCAAGTTCATCATCGAGAGCGACGCATCCATCGTCGCCCCCCTCGTTTTCGCCTACGTCCTCGGCTGGTAGCGTTCGGCACACTCAAAGTAAAGAGGGGTACGGGCTTCGACCTGTACCCCTTTCACTTTCATCTACCCGATGCGCCACACGCGTTGAAGCTACTCGTCCCGCATAACCACAAATGGATTCGAGAGCCCGGTTGTTCCCATTGCAGAATAGGGTTGCCCCGCGCGGACCGGTGACGCCGGCCACTCAGGAAACGCAAGCTCCGGCATGGGATTCGCTTTGAATAACTTCTTGCACTGGTGCGCCGTCCACCGCGCCCAGCGTTTTGATTTTTTGCGCCGCGCGCTGTCAGTGGAAATGCCCGTCCCCGCATACATCTGCCGGTAAAGCTTCGACAAAAAGATGAAGCCCAGCCGCGCGCGCAGCGTCGGCGTGCAGGCTGAACGCGTCCAGATCGCGCCCCAGGTGTAGAACTTGTCCCACACCCGTTGCGTGCGTTCACGAATTTCGTCCGAACTCATCGTCGGATGCGGTGTAAACATCTTCGGACGCACTTCAGTCGGAATCAGCCAGTACCGTGTGATCGGAACGTCGCCCACCATCATCGGGTCTTTCGACTGCTCTTTCTCCCAACGGCCGAAGTCCACTGTCCCCGGAAACGGCGTCATCATCACAAACTGTGCGAACGTGATGCCCGCCTTCAGTGCCATCTCCGCCGTGGCATCAAATGTCGCGGGCTTGTCTGTCGGCAATCCGAAAATGAATGAACCCAGTACATGCACGCCGTGCTGCTTGAATGTCTGCAACTGCCGCGCCAGAGCCTCGCCTGAGAAGTTCCAGTCCTTGTAGACCGCCTTCAACCCTTCCGGCGTTACCGCTTCCACGCCGACAAGCGCGCCCTTGATGTTCGCCT
This sequence comes from Acidobacteriota bacterium, assembly GCA_028876335.1. GTDB lineage: Bacteria > Acidobacteriota > Terriglobia > Terriglobales > Acidobacteriaceae > Telmatobacter. The sequence goes on along the minus strand of JAGWSG010000064.1, from coordinate 10,690 downwards.
TGCGCATGGCATCCAGAAAGTTTCCATCTTCGCCGGCTTCCATCGTGATCTGCGTAAAGAACACCATGTCCTTCGGAAGTTTGGCCAGCTCATCCATCAACTGAAAACGCTCGCGCCGAATCGCCTGCAGTTCCTCCAGCTTGGCCAGATTGTTCTGCTCTTTGGCCTGGCGCAAATCCGTCAAACTCACGGGGTAGAAATTGTCATCCGCCAAAGCAATGAATCGGAAGCCAATGCGGCGCAGCGAAATAATCTCGTCCACTACGCGCTGATGACTGCGCTGCCGCGGCTTCTGTCCATCCGTGCGCCACACGCTGCAAAACGAGCAGTGCTTCGGGCATCCGCGAATCGTCTGCACGCTGGCCCACATGTATTTGTCGGCTGCCATCAGATCCCATCGCGCCGCCAGAAACTCGCTGCCCTCGATGCGACCGCCTTCGTACACTTTGCCCGGCGTGCCCTTCAGGCAATCGGCCACCACCTTCGGCCAGGCAAGGTCGCCATCGCCCTTCACCACCGCGTGCGCTTCTCCGCGCTCAAAGCACTCTTCAGGAAACAGCGTGGCGTGAATCCCGCCATAAACTACCCATGCACCTCGTTTGCGGGCCATGCGCCCCACCTGGTATCCGCGCAATGCGTTGCCTGTGTGCACGCTGATGCCGACAATGTCGCCGTCCTTGATCGAATCAGGAACAATCTGCTCCAGTGACTCATCCACCAGAATCGGGTCGCCTACGGTCTCCGGTGTTGCCGCAGCCAAAACAAACAGCCACCGTGGAGTAATCACGGCCGTACCAAAGGAATTGTCGCTGGGATTCACCAGGTGAACGCTCATCCGAATCCGATCTTTGCTCGTGCTGAAACACGAGCTCTGGCAAGTGGTACGGATCAAGAGAGCGGCTGCCACCCGGCACTTTTACCGGACGAGCCGTCCTGACGCTGTTCGTGGATAATCATACAGAATGAGCACTCAATGCGGAACCCTTTTCATCGGCCAGCGGGGCTAAGGCCTTTCAGAACAGAAACATCACAAATACACACAAGGCCCAGCACCTTACCTCTCGCCACCACCGCGTTAAGCATCCCAGGTTGCACGCGCCAGTGCAAGTGCCATGCCGTCACGCCATCGCCACCACGTTCAGAGTAAAGGTCGTCATTGCTGTCTGCCCTGCGGACAGCACAGTCACCGTCGGCATGAACGTTCCCTTAATCGCAGTGGCATTCGCCGTCAACGTCAATAATCCGCTCGGATTCGTATCACTCGCCGCATAACTCACGCTCACGCCCGCCGGCAGCCCGCCCACCTGCACAACGGCAGTCTCGCTCGGAGAATCAATCGTGATGACCACGCTGACCGCAGGCCCGCCCTGCACCACGGTCACCGTCTGCGTCACCAGGTGCACTGATATCGGATTCATCGCGCCCATGCCGGCGTTCGCATTCCCGCCGCAGGCGCACACGGTAATTGCCGCGCACGCAACCAGTGTGCCCCTCGCCACGCCCAAAATCCGTGTCATTTTCATGTTTCTTGTCTGACGCGCAGAATCACACCACGGTTACACAATTCTCGTCCTGAGCGAAATATGCGTGATTCCGCAAAAAATGCTCAATAGAAGGTCTCGATTGTGGGACACTCGATAGCGCTGAGGATGACACTTTCACCCTGGGCCAACCGCTGAAGAATTGCCTCTGGGCCCATAAAGGAATTCATCAATGAGGCATTCCTTTCGCATAGCTCTGCGCACCTTCGGCGCTGCACTCGCAACTGTCAGTCCCCTATCTCTGACCCCTTTGCCTGCACCAGCTCAGTCCACCAACCCTGCCTATTTGAGTGAGATGCCCTCTGTCGATCGCGTTCTCCAGCAGGAACACGGTTCAGATGTACTCGACACTCAGCTTCGCCAGCTCGGCGCGCTTCACCAGCTCAGCCGCATGATTCCCATCATGGCGTCCGGTTTGGAGCATCGACCGCCGCAGCGACTTACGCCGGACGAGCTCCGCATCAAGACGGCATATGACAGTGCTTTCGACCCGCTTCTTGCCAAGGCAACAACCGCAGCATATCTGCAAAGGGGATACGGCAGCTCAGCGGTCTTTCTTGAAACAATCCTCAATCAGTTCTTCTCGCCTCAATTTCGCGAGCTCTACCACAAGGCGAATCCGGCAGAGCAGGTACAGCTCAAGTACGAAACGACGCCCCAGCCAGTTGAGCCGGTTCGCCCAGCGCCTCAACCACAAATCAACATCTTCAATGCTCCTCAGAGTGGCTCGTCCATGGCCACCGGCAATACAGGCTCACAGGGCGATATGGCATCGGGCATGCAGAGCCTCGCCAGGAATGTCAACAAACTCATCTACGGTGGTCCCGTGCATCCGGGTCTCCAGATGATCGGCGCATTTAAAGGTGAAGGCATCGCCATCGACTTCGGCCCCAGGCAAATCGTCACCGTCGACTGCGGCGGCCTGGCGCCGCTCCCTCGCTCCTACACCGTCGAGCGGAACGCAGGTCGTGTCGTCGTAACCATTAACAACCGTCCCCAGCCGCAACCCATCCTGCTCCAGTTCCGCCCCGATGGCTCGCTCACAGGTCAGGGACTGATTACAGTTGCAGGCAAAGTCCAGGTAGGTTCCACTCGGCACTGGGTGGCGGATTACAACGCGAATGCTCCCGGCTACTGGGCCGTCACGCCTGTCTACGAAGACCGCATCACACGCTGCAATGTCGGACTATTGAAAGCAACCGGTGCCATACAAACCACTGGCGGCGACGTCAACAACATGCTCAGCATGTTCGGCATGCAGGGCACCAGATTCAAGGCAACACCAGGTCTACGGCTCAACGGACAATACACCAGTCCAACTGGCGCTGGCATCGAGTTTGATGAGGATATAGCAACCCTTCACTGCGGCAGCAATGTCACTCAACACGGGTACGCAGTCTCGCAGACAGATCGCGATATTTTGGTCGGTCTTGACAACGGCATTACACTCACAATGGCAACCAGCGGGGGCCTCACTGCGGAATCGTCTCCCCCAAGCTGCACACTGCGGGTTCTTTCACCGCCCGGCCGCTAAACTCACTTGCGGCTGGCGACTTTGTTCTCGGCCTCTTTGCAGGCAGCCACAGGCACCGGTACCTGCTCCACAATCTCCAGACCGAACCCTTCAAGCGCGGGAATATGCATCGCCGTATTCGAGAGCAGCCGGATCCTGTGAATGCCAAGATCGCTGAGAATCTGTCCACCCAGGCCAATGGCTCGAAGAATGCGCCCGTGGCGGTCCTGCGCGCCCTCGCGCTTGCGCAGTTCGTGATGCAGCAGCAGCGGCGGGGTCTGTGCGCGTTCAGTCGAGTCAATCGCCCTTCCGCCCGGGCCAAAGACCGCAGGCTCCGTGGTCACGGGATCAATCTCGAATCCGCGCGAAGTGTTGTGCAGATAGAGCAGCGCGCCGCAGCCTTCCTCGGCAATCATGCGCATCGACTGGTCCAGAATCTCGCGGCAATGGCAGTCGGCGCCAAAAATATCGCCTGCCGTGCAGCGCGTGTGCACGCGAACCAGAACCGGATGCGCGCAGGGGTCGCGCAACGTCTTCAGAGGCCCGCCGGAGGCAGCACTCTCTTGGTTCATCGCTGGGCAATCCGGGCAAAGGTCGCCGCGCACCAGCGCGATGTGGCTCTCGCCGCCGTTCACCACGCTCTCGTACGCAATCATGCGGAACTCGCCGTATTTCGTTTGGATTAAGCTCTCACCTGCGCGAACGATATAGCGTTCATTGCGCAGCCGGTAACGGATCAGCTCGGCCACAGTGAGCATTTTCAAGCCGTGCTCTGCGCAGAACTTGACGAGATCCGGCACGCGCGCCATCTCGCCGTCGTCGCGCATAATCTCGCAGATCACGCCGCTCGGGTTCAGCCCAGCCATGCGGGCCAGGTCCACGCTGGCCTCGGTCTGCCCGGCGCGCACCAGCACGCCGCCCTTGCGCGCACGCAACGGAAAGATATGCCCAGGCCGCGCAAGATCGGTATAGGTCGATCCCGGTGCAATCGCCGTCCGAATCGTATGCGCGCGATCCGCCGCACTGATGCCCGTCGTCACACCCTCGCGCGCTTCAATGGTTTCAGTGAACGCCGTGCCAAAGCGCGAGGAGTTCTGCTGCGTCATGGGAAAGAGCCGCAGATGGTCGGCGCGTTCCTCAGTCAGCGTCAGGCAGATAAGCCCGCGCCCATACCGCGCCATGAAGTTGATAGCCTCCGGCGTCACATGCTCGGCCGCCAGCGTCAGGTCACCCTCGTTCTCGCGGTCCTCGTCGTCCACCACAACAACCATCCGTCCGGCGCGAATCTCGGCCAGCGCTCCGGGAACGTCGGTGAAAGGTGCCTCCAATGTGCGTACTCCGTCAGTCATACAATCAGCCTTATTCTCGCCTATCCCCGCCCCAGACAGCAAAAACGCCGCCCGAAGGCGGCGTTTTCGCGATCACTTGGCTTCAAATGAGGCTTACAACGTGGACTCAATCTCAAAACCCCAGGCTTCTAGGAGAGCCTCAGGGATGTACTTGCTGTTCTTATTCCGGCGTGCCCATTCACGCAAGCGGGTTGAACGGATGTACTGGTCCGGGCTGAGCTTGAATTCCTTCACGATCTGCTCGAACGATGTAACGGTGGGCACAACAGGGCCTATGGGCTCTGGCTTGCCCCAGTTCGGATTTCCACGACGCTTTGCCATTGAATTGTCGGTCCTTAAAGAAGGGGTGATTTGTGTTCCAAAATCGTGGCCGCGAGGGTTGGACGCTTGGTCCTTGGCCACTGATATGTCTCATTTTACGGATTTTTTATTCAGAAATCAATAGTAATGTGGCAACGAAACCACAACGCCCAAGCCTGTTTTTCGACCTAAAATTTTCCATCAACTGCTTTTATTAGAATAATATAAGCATTAATCACTGAAAACGATTGCAAAATCCGGGCGACTCTTTTCACCATGCCAAACCGAAGAATTTTCTCCTCCAAGCAAAAAAAAATCGAAACGATCGTGCGCCGAGCGTCACTTATTCCACTGGTTCTGGTTGCTGCGCTCCTGTTTGTATGCGCAAACGTTTGCTCAGCAGGCGAGCTGCGCGTCAGTCGCGACGCCCTGCAGCGCACCCTCCGCCAGCAGCTCTTCAGCGGGCCGGACGGCCGTTACTACCTCAAGGGCTCAGCCAAATCCGCCTGCTGGGTCTACGCGGACGGCGCCGACCTGGCATTTGAACAGGACCGAATCGTGGCCCGTATCCAAACCCACGCCAGGCTGGGCAAATCTGTTGGCCATACCTGCCTGGGAATTGCCCTTTCGCCCACCGCAGAAGTTTCCATGGAACCCTTCGGCGAAGGTGAGACCATCGGCTTCCGCGATGCACAGGTCGTCAAAGTGAGTGACCGGCGCGAACTGAACTTTCTCCTGGTTCCCTTCCTCAGTCGCCAGGTGCCGCGCTCCATGCAGGTAAACGCGGCAGACCTGCTGCGCAAGGCGCTCGCCGGTTCCTCCGCGGCATCGGGCTACAGGATTTCACTCGACCGGCTCAAGGTCCACTCCATTCAAATCAAGGGTGACGAACTCATCGTTGATGTAGATGGCGACGTCAGCGTGAAGTGATCAAAGAGCGCATTCGATCCCAGCTTGCTATCGCCACTCCATGAAGCGGCCCGTCGTCGCCTCGCGATCAGACTCCGGCTTTGGCGTGCGCAGCAGCAGCACCGGGCAATGTGCCATTTTGATGATCTTCTCCGCCGTCGATCCAAACACGAGCGGGTACCAGCCGGAGAGCCCGTGTGTGGAGATCACCAGCAAATCTGTCTTCTCGCGCTCCACTACGTCGATAATCCGTCGCGCCACATCGACGCCTATTTCCACTATCGAACGCGTGGTGATGCCATTTGCTGCCAGAGCCTTCTCCGTGATTTCAAGCTTGTGTTCCGCCTCTTCGCGCGCACGCTCCATCAGCGCTGCCTCTGAAATTGAATCTGGAATTGTGGCGGCAGGAAACTGAGGCACCACGTGCAGCATTACCACCTCTGCGTGAAAGCGTGCAGCCAGCTCTTGAGCGGTATCCAGAGCCGCGCGCGACGAAGCGCTGAAATCGATTGGAACCAGGATTCTTGTTGGGATTGCAGGAGATGTTTCTGGATGGGACATGTCGTTCTCCTCTCTGCTGGCGCCAATGCGGCAAGTACCAAATATTGGCGACCGTTTATCTTAGCAAGCAATTACCGTCTGATTGGTGTGATGCACGCCACGCCGCTTGGGTGCACTCTGCTGGGTGAACAATGAGAGATTGATTTACTTCGGCGCGACTTTTGCATCGTTGCAGGAGTAAAATTCGCCGTACTTATCGTTGCGAAAAATCATGCAGGATACCCGTTCTCCCATAACTCGCATAACTCACAGAGGAAACAGCACAGCAGTCAAAGTTATTTTGTGTGCTTTACTGGCTGCCTCACCCATCGCCTGCATCGCTGCCAAGAAAATATCCGTCGCCGATCTCGAGATTCGGCTTCCTCAAGTGTGCGCCCACAGCACGGACGAGAACTGCGCCAGCCAGATTGCGGACATGGAACTGACCGAACGGCTGAGCAGTGCAAAGCTGGCAGAACTCTACGCAACCTTACCCGGCGAGAAGAGCCGGCAAAGCCTGCTGGCCCTGGCCGACGAGTCTGCGATCCTCGAACCACCGGCGGCAAGCATTCCTGCAACGCCTGCGCCCAACATTGCCGATCAGAGACACATCATGGAATTGGTGGTGGCGTATGTGAGCAAGACGATACCCAACCTGCCCAACTTTTTTGCCACGCGCCAGGTAACGCATTTTGAAGACCAGCCGCAAATGCAGGCCGAATTCAACATCGTCCCATTCAAGCCGCTTCATTCAACAAGCCAAACGCAGGCGACGATTCTTTATCGCAATGGAATTGAAGTTGTGGACAACGGCAAAGAGGTCAAAACTGCTTCTGAAACGAAAGCCACGGGCCTCATTAGCTGGGGAACGTTTGGTCCTGTGCTTGGCATTGTGCTCGTAGATGCAGCCAATAGCAGCCTCTCCTGGAGCCATTGGGAAGACGGCAATCGTGGTCAACTGGCAGTCTTTCAATATGCGGTGCCGCAAAGTAAGTCTCATTACAAGGTGGACTACTGCTGCGTTGCTGAACTACGCAGCGCCATTGCAGACGCCATTCCTTTTCGTCAGAGTGTTGGGTACCACGGGGAAATTGCGGTCGACCCGGCAACAGGAGTGATTGAACGATTGACCGTTCTTGCCGACCTTAAACCAACTGATCCAATTTCATTGGCAGAGATTGCAGTTGAATATGGTCCCGTTGAGATTGGCGGAAAGCAGTACACATGTCCGCTGCACAGCATAGCGATCTCGAAGGCTCAGTTGACACGATACGACCCGGTAAGCCGCAGACCCCTTGCGTTGGCCTACACGCCGATACAAACGCGCCTCAACGATTATCAATACGGTGACTTTCACGTATTTCGTGCGGACGCGCGGATTGTCGTTGACGAAGCAAAGGCAAGTCCTCCGAAGGATTCGCCACCGGTTGAACACGCAGACAGCGATCAGCAAGTGGCCAGCGCGGGAAACTCTGGTTCCAAGTCCTCCAACTCACCTGCAGGCACTGGGTCAGCCACTGAGGAGAATGCTACGCCACCACCGACATCGGCTGTTGCCGCCGCTGACTCGTCCAGAATCGAAACTAAGCCGGCACCGATGGGTCCATCATCGACTGCGACAACCGCTAAGTCCGAGCCGGAGTTCACTCTTGAAGGCGAGGCACGGGTTCCGGTTGCAACTCAATCAGCCAACACAGATACGGGCAACCTGACACTCCATACCGAATCGCGTCTTGTGGATGTAAGCGTGGTTGTGACCGACAGGAAGGGCAAACCCGTTCTCAACCTGAAACCAGGTGACTTCGTCGTGGAAGACGATGGTGTGCCACAAATCATCAAGTTCTTTGCAGAACCCACCGCAGTCGCACCTGTAACATCGGCCGCAACTCCGGATGCAACACCGGACTCGACGGAGCGGGACACGGAGCCGGTCTTCAGCAACAAGGCAACTGCCTCGAAGAAGATTTCCGCCAGGCAGAACAGCGTCATTCTCCTGATTGATTCTTCAAACCTCGCCTTTGGAGACCTCTCCTACGCGCGTCAGCAGATGCAGTCATTTCTCAAATCGGTTGATAGCTCAATTCCTGTCGGGCTTTACATTCTCGGTTCAGAGGGCTACCGAATCCTGATTGAACCCACACTCGATCACACAATAGTCAGCGACAAGCTTGCGCACTGGATGCCAACTGCGCATGACCTTGCACAAGCTCAGCAGGAAGAGGCTCTCAATCGACAGCAAATTGACGAAGTGCACAAAGTCTCTGATCTCTCGCGGGTAAATGGAAATACGAATTTCGCCGACCCAAACGGCGGCACGGACGCCCTTGACCCGCAGCTGCGTGACTTCGGACGAAATCCGGGACGGGACGCGCTTGCCTTTCTCCTACCTGTCGCAGATCACCTGTCCTCGCTGCCCGGCCACAAGAGCCTTGTTTGGGTTGCCAGTGACAATGTGCTTGTCGACTGGGCCGGCCGATCGGCTGACCTTGGCAACAGCAACGCCTCTCTCTCTGCGGCAACCTTGCGCGCGCAGGAGGCACTGAACGACGCGCACGTCAGCATCTATCCACTGGATGCATCGCAGTTGGAAGCCGGTGGCGTGGATGCAAGCATGCGACACCGCAACGTTCAGTTGAATCAAGCAGCGCAGGATGTTGTCGGTCTGGCTTCATTGGCCACGGGAGGCTCTCCCAGCGGAGCGGCTTCAACGGACTCGATGCCGAGCTACTCTACTGGGCGGAACATGCAGCCCGGAAGAGCAACGGCACAGATGCAGCACGACATCCATGCAATTGCGCCACTCTACCAGGAGATGGCAAAGGCTACCGGAGGGCGCTCGCTGCGCCGCGCCGGAGATATTGCCGGCGAACTGCACGGTATTGCTGCCGACGGTGACGCGACCTACGAGCTGAGCTTTTCTCCAAAAGAAGGGGCCGATGACAAGTACCATCGCATCGACGTGAAGGTGAACACACACGAGCGCGTGAAGCTTCGTTTTCGCACTGACTACTTCTACGCAAAGCAACCAATCACGTTGCATGACCGCTTCCAGAAGGCGATATGGCAGGCGGCGGACATGAAGGAAATTGGATTGACCGCCAATGCGGCACAAACCGCTGATGGTGAAGGATTGAAACTGCGCGTTGATGTCTCTGATTTAGGTTTGACCGAGCAGAACGGACGCTGGGTGGGCAAGATTGAACTCTTTCTGATCAAGCGCGAGAACGCATCGGGACGTGCGCGCATCAGCGGACGAACCATCGGGCTGAGCCTGCTGCCTGCTACGTATCAAAATGCATTGAAGGATGGACTGCCATTGAATACAGCTATTCCTGCGAAGTTGAACAGTGGGGACTTGCGTATCCTTCTTTTGGACCAATCGTCGCAGCGCATAGGAACACTGACGATTCCCGCGTCGCAGCTTGCGGACGCGCGCGCAGACACACAACATGCGAAGCGGTGAATCTCTGGTCTCTTCCCTCCTTTAATTCAATCTGCGAGTGATACCTTAAATCCGTATGCACCCCTTAACTGCTGACGTACTGGGCGTAGTCGGCCTGCCATTTTCCATTCGCGAAATGCAAGCAAAGAAATGGGACGCGATTGTTGTGGGCGCGGGCCACAATGGACTGGCGTGTGCCGCGTACCTGGCGCGGGCCGGCAAAAGGGTACTCGTTCTTGAAAGCCGCCAGCGCGTTGGCGGAGCATGCACAATTGAGGAACCCTTCCCCGGTGTCCGGATGTCGCCGTGCGCTTATCTTGCAGGTTTGCTGCATCCGCTCGTCGTGGAGGAACTCGAGTTCAAGAAGCGCGGCTATGACTGGACACCCGCCGTACTCGGTCTCTTCGTTCCCTTCCTCGACGGAACATCCGTGCAATTTTGGGATGACGACTCGAAATACACCGAAGAAGTCCGCGCGCTCTCACCCGGTGACGTCGATGGCTTCAATGCCATGTGCGATGTTGTCCGCCGCCTGCGTGATGCACTGCGCCCCGCCGGCGATGGCGACATGTGGATTGGCGATGCGCCCACGCGCGAACAGATTGAAGAACGCCTCGGCAATGACGAGGAAGCGCGCAAGGTTCTCTTCGACTGGTCCATGGCGGAATACGTCGAGCACTATCTCAAAGACGAGCGACTGCAGATTGCCTACCTCGGCCAGGGCGTCATCGGCACCAATGCAAGCCCATTCGACAAAGGCACCGCGTCCATTCGCTTTCATCACGGCTCAGGCCGGCTGGGCGGAATGCCGGGTATGTGGGGCTACGTACGCGGCGGCATGGGCATGGTGTCGTTCTACCTGTGCGATGCGGCGCGTGAAGCCGGCGCGGTGGTCGCATCCGGCGTTCCCGTCGCGCGCATTGTTCCTGGCGAAGGTGTGGAGCTCGACGGCGGCGAGACAATCTCTGCGCCCGTGGTCATCTCCAATGCGGACCCGGTCCGCACGCTGCGCATGCTCGGCGACGCGGCGGACTCTGCCTGGCGCTCAAAAATTGATGCCACACCCATTGAAGGCTGCACAGTAAAGCTCAACGTC
>JAGWSG010000063.1 GCA_028876335.1 Acidobacteriota bacterium | reverse complement strand
TCCCCAGTTATCGGCGAAATTTGCCTTCAGACTGGAGAAATTATACCACGAATACATCTCCTATGTTATTGATAATAAAATAAGTTAATGGATTTTTCAGGTTCGACTAATTAATCATTTTCATCCGAAATGCTCAACGCCTTCATTGGTGCCACATTGTGATGAGTTTTCAATCTCAAGAAATAGGGCGCGACCGCATAGCGATCGCGCCCGAAGGATGTCCTGGAACTGTTGCCTAAAAATCGTTCCACAGGGATTGGTTGTAAATCTCGTGGTGGAACTGAACTTCGGCAGGTTTTACAAAGGTGCCAAGTTCGCGTGGGCAACGATCTGCCGATGCCTGTTTCAGATCTGCGTAACGACCCTGAACGCCAGATCCAATGATCGTTGAAATCCATTCCGATGACTGGAAGTCCGCGATGGCCTTTTGAATATGATCGGGCAAGTAGCGCTGAGCCTGACGCAGGTTCGCAATTTTGGCCTTGGTCCCGTCGATACCCGTCTTGAAGATGGAATAGAGAACGAGGTACGGATTCGCGTCGGGAGCGACTGAACGCACTTCAACGCGCATTGAGCGCGAGTTGCCAATGGGCACGCGCACCATGGAACCACGATCGGTGGCCGAAGCCTTGATCTGGTTCGGGGCCTCGAAATGCGGATCGAGACGCCTGTACGCGTTCACGCTCGGGTTGAGAATCAGGCAAATGTCGAGAGCGTGGCTCAGAATGCGGTCAATGAAGTCCCAGCCGAACTTCGACAACTTCTCCTGGCCCTTCTCATCCCACATCAGATTCGTTTTGCCCTTGGAGATGGAGACATTGGTGTGCATGCCGCTGCCGTTTACGCCAACCACGGGCTTCGGCAGGAAGCTGGCCGTATATCCCATGTTGTTGGCAATCTGGCGGCAGAGCAGCTTGTAGAGCTGAATCTGGTCGGCGGCCGCAACCACTTCGCCATAGCCGTAGTTGATTTCAAACTGCGAGGGTGCAACTTCCGGGTGGTCCTTCTCATTCTGGAAGCCCATCGCGCGCTGCACTTCCGCGGCGGTGTCAATAAATTGGCGCAGCGGGTCCAGCGGAAGAACGTGATAGTAACCACCAGTGTTGATGAACTCGAATTTGCCCGTCTCGTGGAACTTGCGCTCTGCGTCACGGCCAGCGAACAGGAAGCCCTCAATTTCATTGGCCGCGTTCAGCGTGTAGCCCTTTTCCTTGTAGAGCTTGTCGGAATAGTTCTTCAGCACGCCGCGCAGGTCGCCGGAGTAGGCCGAACCGTCCTTGTCAATTACCGTGCCGAAGACAAGAACTTTGCCGGTACCAAATACATCGGCAGGCACCCAATAGAAGGCGCTCCAGTCGATACCCAGGCGCAGGTCGCTTTCCTTCTGCGCAGTAAAGCCGCGAATCGACGAGCCGTCGAATGTCAGATTCTCGTACGATCCGAGCAGGAACTTCTTGTCGTAATCGAGAAGATGCAGGCGGCCTTCGAGATCGCTGAACAACACAGTCACGGCCTTGATGCGCTTCTCATCAGTCAAATACTTGATGCGCTTCTCTCGAATCTCATCGATAGAGACACGGTTGGCGCGATCTGCTTTGGCTTGCAGATTCAATTCCTCAAGCTCATCGTAAGGAAGAGCCAGAAAGTTGCGAAATTCGGTGGACATATATCTCCTCGTGGCAAATGGAACGGGTGTGCATTCCTGCGAATGTAAGGTGATGCATTGGGCGACGACAGGCAAACGGGAGACGTGATCTTGAACCGGCAGGTCTCACTCAGCCGTAACTTTGGCTTGGTGCCCAGACTGCCCTTCGTGCTCCACACTATTGTATCCATAAGAAGCGAGGGAGCGCCGGGTTCTGTAACCCGGCGCTCCCTTAGTTTCTGTGGAGATAGCCGTTTCGGTTTAGGCGGGTACAGCCACTTCCACGGTGTTGATGGTCGTCAGCAGGCGCTCGACAATCTGGTAGGGGTCGCCCTGCGAGTTGGGCCGGCGATCTTCCAGATAACCCTTGTAGCCATTCTTGATGAAGTTCACAGGCATTCGGATGGAGGCGCCGCGGTCAGACAGTCCGTACCGGAACTGATCGATGGGAGCCGTTTCGTGCAAGCCCGTCAAACGCAGGTGATTGTCTGGGCCATATACGTCGATGTGCTCGGCACGATACTTGGCAAACGCGTCCATGAGCGCCTCGAAATAATCCTTGCCGCCCACTTCACGCAGGTACTTAGTGGAGAAGTTCGTATGCATGCCGGAGCCATTCCAGTCGCCGCGGATGGGTTTGCAGTGCCAGTTCACATCCACCTCGTATCTCTCGCACAAGCGCATCATCAGGTAGCGGGCAACCCACAGGTCATCGGCAGCCTTCTTGGATCCCTTGCCGAAGATCTGGAATTCCCACTGGCCCTTGGCCACTTCGGCGTTGATGCCTTCGTGGTTGATGCCGGCATGAAGGCAGAGCTCCAAGTGCTCTTCTACGATAGTGCGGGCCACCGAGCCCATGTACTTGTAGCCGACGCCGCAATAATAGGGGCCCTGGGGGCCGGGATATCCGTCCGCCGGGAAGCCGAGCGGCTTGCCGTCTTTATACAGGAAGTATTCCTGTTCAAAGCCCGCCCAGAAATCCGAATCATCGGCAATCTTGGCGCGAATGTTCGTCGGGTGAGGCGTGCCGTCGGGCAGCATCACTTCGCACATGACGATGAAGGCGTCCTTGCGGGCCGCATCGGGGTAAAGCGCAACGGGCTTCAGGATGCAATCGGAACTCCTGCCCTCGGCCTGCATCGTGGAGCTGCCGTCAAATCCCCAAAGGGGCATATCCTCGAGTGTCGGGTTGCTATCAAACGACTTGATTGTGGTCTTGCCACGCAGCTCCGGAGTGGGGGTGTTGCCGTCGAGCCAGATATATTCCAGTTTGTACTTTGCCATGGGTCTCCTTTTGAAAGTGGAACTGTATAGGGCAGTCGAAGAGAGTGTATTGCTGCCTTCATAAAGACCACATGAAGATCAAAAGGGAGTTCTAGTGGCTGCGGGCGACCAGCACCATGAGCACAAGAATGGCAACCGGAATGAGGCCCAAAGCGATGTAATAAACGATGGTGCGTGGCAGGCGAACCCTGCGCTTTTGCCAGGTCCGCAGTTCAGATCTGTTTTCCACGCCGACCTGGTCAAGATGCTTCAAATCATGTGCAAAATCGTGGGCACGGGCATAACGGTTTACGGGGTTCCGCTCCAGGGCCCGGTAAATCACTTCCTGCAATTGCGGAGAAATGGAGGAATTCAGCACTGAGGGGGGGACGGGATGATTAACCAACCGGTCATTCATCACCTGCATGGGAGTCGATCCGGTAAAGGGCATTGCGCCGGTCAGCATCTCGTACAGGATGACGCCCATGGCGAATATGTCACTGCGCCCGTCACCGCGTTTGCCTTTTACCTGTTCCGGTGAAATATAGTCGGGCGTTCCCAGTGTGGAGCCGAAGTTTGCATATGTCAGCCGGCGCGCCGAGCCATCGCCTGCAATCCCGAAATCGATCAGTTTTACATGGTTCTCTGCATCCACCATGATGTTCTCCGGCTTTAGGTCACGATGCACCACGCCGTTGTCATGGATGTATTCAAGCGCTTCAAGAATTCCGATTGAAATGCGTTTAGCGCGTTCCTGATCCAGCTTGCCGTCTTTTAGTATGTCGCGAAGCAGGCGGCCCTCACACCACTCCATCACCATGTAAATCTGGCTGCGCTTGTCTCCGGTGAACACCCGCATCACGCGTGGATGATGCAGCCGTTCGCCGATGGCGGCCTCTCTCTGAAACCGGTCAAACAGTATCGGATCGGCTTCTATGTCGGGGTGGGGCACTTTGAGCGCGACGATCTGATTGTTACGCGTGTCGATGGCCTTGAAGATGGACGCAACACCGCTGCGCGCCACACGCTCTTCGACCCGATAGGAATCGATCAGCGTTCCAAGCTGAATATTGTCGAGAGGCTTCATTGTGCCGTCCTCACCGCGCTCCTAACTCAAGGTCTTGCACCAAGGGTTGCCGACTCCGAAATGACAAGCTATGACCTTAAAAATATAGGCCCGTGGCTCAGGACGTCATCCTATAAGGTCTGCCACGGTACATTCCAACCTGTTCTACGCTTCGTACTTTGATGACCTGGGCAGTGGTATTGTCGTTTCCGTCCAACTCCACGGCATGTACCACGAGTTCGTGAGCAAGTTCGTCAGGCGGCTTGTTCTGTGAGACGATTTCCGCGAGTTCTGAAGCGCTCAGCCCTCCGTGCAGGCCGTCAGAGCAAAGTACGAGGATATCGCCCGGATGAAGTGTAACGGCCGTTGTGTCGGGCATCACTACAAGTTGTGGTCCCAGAGCCTTGGTCAGAATGTGTCCTTGATCGGACCCCGCCGCTTCCTCTGCCGAGATATATCCCTTCTCCTGCTGTTCGCGAATCCAGGTATGATCCTGCGTAATCTGGCGCGCAACACCACCGCGAATCAGGTAACAGCGAGAATCGCCTACATGCGAAACGATCGCCTGATCGTGCCTCAAAGCACACGCCACCAAGGTCGTCGCCATCTTTTTGCCGTCGTATTTGGGAGACATCGATTGGTCATGTACCGCCGAGTTGGCAAACTGGATGAGTCGAGGCAGAAGGCTGATGAGCATCGCGCCTGATTGCGCGCGTCCGAACTCCTGGGTTAGTACCGCAATTGCTGTGGACGAGGCGACTTCTCCCAGATCCAGACCACCTACTCCGTCAGCGACAGCGAACAAGAAGCCATGTGAGCGCGCTTGCTGACGCGACGCTGGAATAAAGCTTCCCATCGCGTCTTCGTTGTTCGTGCGAACCTTGCCGGGATTCGTGGCCTGACCGAAAACAACATCCAACATGACACCGCCGATTGAGCTCCTTGTGAAGAAAGCTAAGTCCGGGGAGAAAAGACCCCAACACTAAGACCATTGATTACGAACATTGATCGTAAAGTCTGTATCCAGAAATCCTGGCCTGACTGCATTCTTCCGTCAAGCAGTTATGATCATTTGTTCCCTCATGCAACGAAACGCGCATATTGAAGCAAACTTCTAAATCCGAGGTTACGTCTTAGCCTAGTTACTTCTCGATAAAGATGGAATCAAGACACGATGATTCCTTTTCTCGAAGGCTGCGCAAGAAAAAATGCGGCCCGGACATAACGTCCGGGCCGTCCCCTTACTTGAATTTGCGTTCTTAGCGCTTCGGACCAAAGAAGGCGATGAAGCCCACGGTAACCGTTGACTGTGCATCCACCATGTTGGTGTCGCCCTTGTGGAAGAACGGCTGATCGGACCAGTCGCGGCGATACTCGACGCGGGTCAGAAGACCCTCTGCCCACTTGTACTCGTAGGTGCCAGTGAATTCCTTCAGCTTTTGCGCGGTGCCTGTGGAGTAGCCATTCATGTCATTGAAGTACTCGAATCGACCGGTCAATGCCGATGTTCCAGTTACCTGTCCATGAACGGCGAACGCTACACCCTGCCAGTGATTGAGGGCCGTGTCTTCGTTGGACACAAGAGCATCGCGATTCTGACCGTAGTCGTAGTTGATGTAGGCGCTGAGTTTGCTGGTTGGCGTCAACGTAACAACCGTGTCGATCAGGTTGCGATAGCCCTTTTGGGTGCTCGCATTGGATGGACCCGTGTAGTAGTTGACGAGCCACGAAGCCTTGGACAGTGTCAACGCATTGGTAAGTCCAATGGTTACGCCACCATTGTTCGAGGTGACGTTGTTCCAGCCGTTGACCACCTGCAGGCCGATGGTGTCTTTGCTGGAAACTGGCATGGACGTGCGCAGGCCGAAGTGATAGTAGGGAATTGCCCACGCGAAGAGGATGCCGCGTGAGTAGCTCCAGTCGTCTTTGGCCTCAATCACTTCCGCTCCGGCCGAAGTGACGAACTTGCCGAAGTCCATTTCAAAGCCCTTGGCCTTGGGAGGCTTCACGCTGAGGAAGGCCTGTTCGATGTAGTCGCCCTGATCATGCGAGCCGCCATTGATCAGCGTATTGGTGCGGCCAACAAACAGGTCGATGCGTGCGCCCACCGGATCGGGATCGTGATTCAACGTCAGTTTCGCCTCGGCAAGATTGAACTGATCCGTCTTGTCGTTGAAGTTATACAGGTCGTTGATCTGTCCGTTAGCAGCATCGCTGGGGCGATTTGCGTTGTAGCTGTAATAGCCGTCTATGAGGCCACTAAGTTCCATGGGGCCCACACTCCAGGTGGGCGGTGCGGCCGGAGCCGGCGCGGGCGCCTGGCTGCTTGACTGCGCCTGAACCATGGCGCCAACTGCCAGGGCGAGTGCTGCGCCCGTAAATGACTGCAGAATGCGGGTGTGAATCAATGACATCTGCGCTATCCCTCCGAATGAAATTGAAAAATGTGACGAGTACGGAATTAGTGTGTTCGGTGCGTTTCTGATGACGCATCTCTGTGTGAGTCTGGTTACCAGGAGTGTGCAGAATCAAGTTCCTCCTCCAGGTACCTAGACACGACCTTCCCGTCTAGCCGCGTTCCTGAGAGGCTTTCGGGGTCTGCCCGGTCGTTATGGATTAGGGATAGTTACGCAGACAATTCATAAAGACGAAATGAAAATGGGCAAAAGAAATTTTTCTTCTGAATTTCACTCTTCCTTCCTCCCGCTTGCCTGACTTCTGTAGAAGCCGATTTTCATTGCTGGTCTAGATCGGCAGAAATAAGAAAGAAATGAGGAAGCTGCTAAAATTATGCATATCAGCTCCCCGCAGTGTGCTCAGTCAAACGGGCTCTGCAGAAGTCCTGGATTGCCCAATTTTTCCCCCTAAGTGGTGCTCAATCACGGAGCTTGCTGCTTGATTCCGTGCACGTATTAATCGGCACGGAACGCTTCGGAGTTTGCGAAGAGCGTCCTGCTCAAGTGGATATGCAGGATAATTCGGCCGTACGCAGGTGGGCTGCCGAAGGATTGGGAAAGGCGCGAAAACCGTGTCAGGAACATCGATTCCCGTCAGATCATTACTCGCCGCCCGGCGCATGCGGGGCTCTGCCTTCGCAGCCATTTATTTTGCGGTGGAGTGTGTGGCAGGCATTTTGGCTGTCACGCTTGCAAGTGCGGTTGCCCACTGGCTGCAGTGGCTCATGCCCGTCTCCGCATTGCTCTGCCTGCTCGTCGTCGTCCCTGTTGCGCTCTGGTGCGGATTCTGGCAATCGGTAGTTGTCTCTCTCGGCGCAGTGCTGGCGCAAAGCTACTTCACAGCGCATGAAGCGCATTTCAACCCTGCTCTCGATGCCGCAAATTCAGTCACGCTGATGGTCTTTGTGCTGACGACCCTTGTCATCAGCCGCCTCTCCGCGCGGGCAACTGAGCATGCTCGCGCCTCTGACTCTTGGGGCAGCCAGATGCGTGATCTGTACGAATTCACGCGCCGAACCCTACAAATGAATCTGCATATGGAACCCGGAACGCAACTGGCCGAACTTGTGCATGAGACCTTTGCGCTCGAATCTGTGGTCGTTTTTGACGCGGATCTGCACCAGACCTATCAGGCCGGCTATTGGGCAGAAGACCCGCAGGAACTCGCGCAGAACGTCTATTACTTCGAAACCTCCGACGATGATCCGGAAACTGGCATTGGCCGTCGTGTCGTGCGCCTCGGCAACGTACCCATCGGCTCCGTTATTGTTCGCGGGGATACCAGCCCGCTCACCAATAACGCAATTGCATCGCTCATCGCCATTACCTTTGACCGTTATCGCGCCTTCGCCAATGAGAGCCGAATCGAGTCAGAGCGCCAGACAGAGCAGTTGCGCTCCACCGTGCTCGACTCACTTGCGCACGCTTACAAGACACCACTCACTGCAATTCGCGCCGCATCCACGGGACTGAATGAAATGGGCCGGCTTTCGCCTGCGCAGTCTGAGCTCGTTTCATTGATTGATGAGCAGGCAGCTGTGCTCAGCGACCTGACAGCCCGCTTACTGACCACGGCACGGCTGGACGCAGGAGAAGTTGCGGTCAATGCCGAGTCCATGCGCGTGGCTACTTTGATTGAAGATGTGCTGGCAAGCATGAATGAGCGACTTGCAAACATGAAGGTGATTGTTGAAATCCCCGATCCCGAACTGCAGATTTGCTGCGACCGCCAGTTGATGTACATGCTCATGACCCAATACATCGACAATGCAGGCAAGTATTCAAACTTCGGCTCCACAGTTACGGTGCGCGCGGAACTGGTTAAGGAAGAAGTCATTCTGTCTGTGCGCAGTTTTGGCCCAGTTATTCCCATGGCAGACCGCGAACGCATTTTCGATCGTTACTATCGCTCGTCGAACACTTCTCATCGTGCATCCGGCACGGGCATCGGCCTGGCAGTTGCCAAGCGTGCCGCTGTTATTCACGGCGGTTCCGTGTGGGTTACGAGCGACGAAGAAGAAGGCACCACATTTTATGCGGCTATTCCCGCGCCCGATGCAAAAAGGAAAATCTCATGAGTCAATCTCCAGCCATTCGCGTTTTGATTGTCGACGATGAACCAGCCATCCGCCGTGCACTGCGTCCGCCGCTAATGGAGCTCGGCTTCCAGGTCGCAGAGGCCTCACGCGGCGAAGAGGCGCTGCAGTTGCTCCACTCCACTCCCGTGGACGTCGTCCTGCTCGACATCAACATGCCCGGCATCGGTGGAATTGAAACTCTTCGTCGAATTCGCTCCTTTGCGCCGCGCTTGCCCGTGCTGATGGTAACGGTGCGGGACGGTGAAGAAGAAAAAGTTGAAGCGCTGGAACTTGGAGCCGACGATTACGTCACCAAACCGTTCAGCATTCGCGAGTTGATTGCGCGCGTACGCACTGCTTACCGTCGTGTGCATGCGCCGGCGCGCGCTGAAGACGCTCCCATCGAAATCGGTGAGATTCGCCTGGTACCAAGCCGCCGCAGCGTCACCAAGCGTGGACAGGCCTTGCACCTTACGCGTAAAGAGTTTGAGATTCTCTATTGCCTGATGTCACGCGCCGGCCGGGTCGTCACCTATGCGCGGTTACTAACCGCGGTGTGGGGAGCCGAGTGCCGCGAAGAAGTCGAATATCTGCGCACGTTCATCCGCCAGCTTCGCAAGAAGATTGAAGATGACCCTTCTAATCCCGTTTATCTGCTGACGGACGTCTATGTCGGCTATCGCTTTGCGGATGCGCAAATGCTGGCCGAAACGGCGGAAGGCAATTCAGTAGACACTGAAACCAAAAATGCCACGGAGGCTTAGAGGGGGACTTACTCGTTGTAGTGCAGCAGGCTGAAGATATCCAGTCCGCTGAAGCGCTCGCGTCCCTTCAGGAAATCCAATTCCACCGCGAAGCCGAGTCCGGCAATCTCACCGCCGAGATCCTTTACCAGCTTTACCGTCGCTTCCATGGTGCCGCCAGTAGCAAGCAGGTCATCCACCAGTACCACACGCTGTCCTGGCTGTATGGCATCCTTGTGAATCTCCAGAGTGTCCGACCCGTATTCAAGGTCATAGGTCACGCGCGCAACTGGTGCCGGCAGCTTCCGCGGTTTGCGAACAGGCACAAAACCGGCATTCAGTCGATAGGCGAGGGCAGGTCCGAAGATGAATCCGCGTGCCTCAATACCGAGCACCAGGTCGACGTCCTCCGCGATGTAGTGGGCTGCCAGCGCATCAATCATCTGCGCAAAGCCCGTCGGATCCTTGAGTAATGTCGTGATGTCGTAGAAGAGAATGCCAGGCTTGGGAAAGTCCGGAACTGTACGGACCAACTCTTTCAACGCTTCCACATTTACAGACGGTTTGCTCTCTGGCATGGCAGAACTTGCTCCTAGAAAAATGAATTGATGCGGGAAGAAATTCGGCAGGAAAAATGAATTTGATTGTGCTTTGGCCTTCCCCTTGAATTATATCGTTCGCGAAAGAAGGCGCCTTCCTACCAGGCGCCTTCGATGCAAAAAGCCCTAAGCTTTTCGCCTTCGCTGTCGGTAAGCAGGTGCTCAATCACTCTGTCGACGCGCGAGCCGCGTGGGCCCTTGCGCAGGCTGGCACGCAGTTCATCCAGGTCGGCGGGACTACCGGCAACCACCACTTCAACGTCGCCTTCTTCCGTGTTGCGGACCCAGCCGCGCAACTCAAGTTCGCTGGCCTCACGGTGAACAAACCAGCGAAAGCCGACACCCTGTACTCGACCTTGAATGAGGAAGTGGAGAACCATCGAAGTCAGTGTGGCAGACGCACGTGGTGACATGCAAATTGAAGCTACAAGAGGAAGGGAATCAGCGCCTTCACGTGTCCACGGTACTCAGGATATGCGGAAGGAAAGGTTTCGACCATTAGCCGCTCTTCCTGCGCGATTTTCATCATCAGGCCGACGAGAACCAGAATCATCCCCGGGATGACGATTGTGCGGTCTGCGAGAATTGCTGAGCCGAGGCCAGCAAAGAGCAGCCCTGTGTAAATGGGATGGCGGGCGAGTCTGTAAGGTCCTTTGACGACCAACTCGTGGTTGACCTTAACCATGGGTCGAGCACTCCAATTGGAGCCGAGCGTGAAGCGTGCCCAGATGGCAAAGAGGACTCCGGCCCATGTGACTACGATTCCTGCTATGGCGACACTCGTGGTGAGGTGCCAGAGTGATGTGTCGAGCCATGCAATGCGCAGCCGCGGGTCGAAGATAAGCCAGAATCCAGCGATAAGAACGAGAGATTGAAAAACTCGCTTGAAAGTTGGAATGGTGCGTGACTGCGGCTTGGTGAAGCCCATCACGGCAACCCAGACAAGCAGAAATACGATCCAGGCGAGGCCAAATGCGAGATTAAGCCACCTCAGGCCAAGGGCAGCGCTGGTGGACGCGATCATAGTCAGGCCTCCTGGTTAATTTACGCGGCTGGGCACTTTCCGGTTCAACGGTATCGTACTCTGGTCGCGCTACACTGGTTGCACGATGGTTTTTGTCCTGGATAACTACGATTCTTTTACCTATAACCTCGTGCAATATCTAGGTGAATTGGGCGCGGAAGTGGACGTGCGCCGCAACGACGAGCTGACGGTGGAGGAAGTCGAAGCGTTGAAGCCGGATCGAATTCTTCTGTCGCCGGGGCCGTGTACGCCGGGTGAGGCAGGCATTCTCGTACCTCTTATCCGCCACATGGCAGGCAAAGCGCCAATTCTCGGAGTATGCCTTGGTCACCAGGCCATTGGCGAGGCGTTCGGGGGCAAGGTTATCCGCGCCAAAAATCTGATGCACGGCAAGACAAGTTCAATTACACACAGTGGAACTGGAGTCTTTTCCGGCCTACCCACACCACTTACCTGCACGCGCTACCACTCGCTGATTGTGGAAGAGAAATCGCTGCCGGGCGAGCTGGAGGTGACTGCGCGCGTGGAAGAAAGCGATGGCACCTCCGTGATTATGGGTTTGCGCCACAAGTCGCTGCCGGTAGAGGGCGTGCAATTCCATCCGGAGAGCGTGCTCACCGAGGGTGGGCTGCAGATGATTCGTAATTTCCTTGCAATGTGAGCATGATGCGGAGCGAGCCTAAGATTCCACACACGCGGTTTCTGGTTGCAATCCTTTCATTTGCCTTTTTCATGAATGCAGCTGCATTCGCGCAGACTGCTCCTTCCATATCGGCAGACCCCATCGCACTGGTTTCGACGGACAGCAAGGATCCGAATGCTGCCGCGAGCGTGACCGGGTCACTGGAAGTGGCCGGCGGCAAGGCCATGATTGGTGCAAGCGGCAGCGTGACAGCTGGCGCGCACACGGCAGACGTGACCCTGCCGAAGCGCGGCGAACTGCATGTATGCGCTTCCACAACGGTTAAGCTTGCAGCGGACACGTCGGCTCCGTCGGGCGACAAACCGGGCCTGATGCTGGCGCTCAACCGCGGTGCACTGGAGATGAGCTTTGCCTCGGGCTCAAGTGCCGATGTTTTACTGACGCCAGACTTCCGCATCCTGATGAGCGGGCCGGGTGCCGTCGATCTAAAAGTGCGCCTGAGTGAGAACGGAGATACCTGCGTGGACAACGCCGGCATCAATGCGCCGTATGTGCTGGTGACGAGTGTTTTTGACTCGTCGAATTATCGCGTGAAGGCGGGGCAGCGGGTGATGTTCCAGCATGGGAGCGTGGAGCAGGTGGTGGATGAAGAGAAGGAGCCGTGCGGCTGCCCGCCTGCGGAGACCAGTCCCAATGCGTTTCCCATGGCGGAGAGTGCGGGGCTGGCGCCCATTGCCAAGCCGGCTCCGGTACCCACCGCGGCAGCCAACCAGCCAATGACCGCACCGCTGGTGTACAAGAGCAATGAAATCAGCGCCACTCCGCAGCCGGCGGTGAAGGCTCCCGAGACAGTTGAGGCAGCGACTACGGCAAGACCAGCGATGAAGAAGCCAGAAAAATCTGGAGACAAGAAGCCGGGATTTTTCGGCAAGATTGGGCGATTTTTCAAGCGAATTTTCGGAGCGGATTAGGCACTGTGCTCGGCCCATATTTGCACAGGGATTTGGGCAAAATCAGGAGATAAAAACTTCTGGATTCTGTGGCTAAAGTCTTCATTCGATTCATGATGCGCAATGATGTTTGCCGTAAAATCTTTATTTGCGTACGTTTAGCCGCAGAGTCTTGAATTCATTAGATTTAGGGCCACTTTGGCGGCGCACACTCAATTGTGGCCAACGGATGCCGCGTATCTCCATTGTGCGCCGTAAAGAGGTAATTCCCAGCAGACCGAAGTGTGCCGGGTTAACGATGCGGGCAGCCGGGCCAGCAGCAGGGGCGGCGGTCGCCTTCCTTCAACTGGGAGCAGACGCGGGCGACGTGCTGCTGGCGGGTTTCAGGCTTTTTGACGGAGATGGTCCAGCAGATCCACTCGTTGCGGGCGAGGGGTGTGAGGCTCTCCCACTTGGCGCGGGCTTCAGGGTCGGCGAGAAGCGCGGCGCGCAGGTCAGGCGGGACGGTGTGGACTACACCGGAGGAGAGGCGGGTGGACATGGGGATAATGTACGCCAGGATTTGGGGAGTGGGCTGGTTTGAGCGGAACAATTGAGACTAGATTGCTGGATACAAGCCGACTTGTCGTTATTGGTTCGTGCCTGCTCAGCTGTCCAACATTACGTGCGGAATTGGCGCGTTGGGTCGCTTAGACAGCCATAACGGGTAATGGCGTCGCCTCTCCAGAAAATCCGTCTTCCGTGTCATCGCGGTGGTACAGAAAAAGATGGCCAGCGGCTTCATGAGTTCCGAGAGACCGAGACCTTGCGAGAAAGATTGTGCGGATCGGTGAATTCCAGTCGCAGGTGACGAACATCTGCACATGGGCGATGCAACAATCTGGGCGAATCTCCGCAGCAAGAACATGCCCTCTCCATCCATCTGGGGGCCTCAATCCCATCGCAGCAGAAGTGAGAAGAGGCATCTCTCGTTGCGATATGAAATCGCTTACTCGATTTTGTGTGTCATCAGAGTCTTCCAAAATGAATTGACGAATCTCGTCAAACATTGGTTCGGTGCCTTTGAACTGGGAAAATTGGCTCAGAAAGTAGTGGAACCCAATCTTTGCAAATGCCCGATGATATCGATCCGTGACCTGGAACTTGAGTAGCGGACGTTCAATGACGTTGCCGAACGGAGTTCCTTCTGAAGGAAGAGTTACGGTTGGCCAAACCTCATGAAACAGCGGCTTGATCCACTCTAGTTCCTGCGGGTGAAAGGCTAGAGCCGTCTTAATCGGTTGTATGGCTTTGCATTGATTGAATGCATATCGAAGCTGGTCCGCGGTCATCTCCGGATGAAGCGGAATATGGTGATGCTTACCTGATTCTTCTTCGATTAGCGTAAGGGCACACAATTGTGATCCTTGACCGTCACTATCGATTTCGATAGCTACTTCTCTGCCATGCTCCTTATCGAAAGTCGTTGCTTCAATGCGCTTGCCGCCTGCGCTTCCTCTCACGAACGGATTTACAGGATCATGATCCTTACGACCCAAAATGCCGTAATATCTGCGGAAGAATCCTTCCATTCCACATCGTGCGAGCTGCTGGTCTAGCAGGCCAAGTCTCTTATTGTTGCAGTCGGGACAAAGACGATCCTGAAGCATAGGAGCATTCTTGAAATATCCGAAAGCCGCTGGAAGAACATGCTCTGTTGTATCTGGTGAGTCAGAACAATAGAGGCAATGGGATTCCTCTCTTATCCCCAGCCGTCGCTTCAGACTTTCTG
>JAGWSG010000062.1 GCA_028876335.1 Acidobacteriota bacterium | reverse complement strand
CGTCAGTTCCTCAAAACATCCGCAGGCGCAGCAGGGCTTGCCTTGGTTGCTCCATCAGCATCAACCAGGGCCTTCTCGCAGTCGGACTCTATCGGCGATAAGGAATATCCGTACGGTCGTCTGGAGCCATTTCCGCTCAGCTCGGTTCGCCTTACACCGGGCATCTTCAAGGAGCAGGAAGAGATCAACGCGCGCTATCTGGACTCGCTTGCTATCGATCGCCTTCTGCACTCATTTCGTCTGACGGCTGGAATCAGCTCAAGCGTGACCCCATACGGTGGCTGGGAAGAACCGAATTGCGAGTTGCGTGGGCACTTTGCCGGCGGCCATTATCTTTCCGCTGTGGCGCTGGATTACGTATCCACGGGAAATACCGGCCTGAAGTCTCGCGGCGACCAACATGTGGCCGGACTCGACGCATGCCAGAAGAAGATTGGCACCCGCTACCTGAGCGCGTTTCCCACCGAACTCTTCGAGCATCTCGCGCAAGGCAAACCCGTTTGGGCGCCCTTCTACACCTACCACAAGATCATGGCCGGCCTGCTCGACATGTACCAGCACACCGGCAATACCGACGCACTCCGCATCTGCGAAGGCATGGCCCAGTGGGCGCAGGAATTCATGTGGAACTTCAGCGACGATCAGCGCCAGCGCATGCTGCGTACCGAGTATGGCGGTATGAATGAGGTCCTTGCAAACCTGGCGGCTGTGACAAAGAAGGAACGCTACCTCGATGCCGCGCATATTTTTGAGCAACCCGGGTTCCTTGATCCACTTGCCGCACGTCGGGATGAACTGACCGGCCTGCATGCCAATACGCATGTCCCCAAGATTATTGGCGCCGCGCGCATGTATGAGATCACCGGCGACCGGCGCTACCGCGACATCGCCGAATATTTCCTCGGCGAAGTCCTTGCCGCGCGCACCTACGCAATTGGCAACACCAGCGTGGATGAGCACTGGACCACGCCAGCCGATCAACTTAAGGGCACGCTGGAATGGACCAACGCCGAATGCTGTGTTGCCTACAACCTGATGAAGCTCGAGCGTCAAGTTTTTGGCTGGACCGCGGATGCACGCTGGATGGACGCGTACGAGCGCTCACTATTCAACTGCCGGCTGGGCACACAGAATGAGGACGGATTGAAGCAGTACTTCTTCCCTCTCGCCGCAGGATACTGGCGGGCTTATAATTCGCCCGACTCCTCCTTCTGGTGCTGCACCGGGACCGGTGTGGAGGAGTTCGCCAAGTTTGCGGACACCATCTACTTCCGCCGAGGCAAAGATATTTACGTGAACCAGTTCATTCCCTCCACGCTCACCTGGAAGGAAGAAGATCTCACGCTTGTGCAATCCACAAAGTTTCCGCATGAGCAGGGAACTACGCTCACCATCAAAACCGCGCATCCCATTGAGCGTTCCATTTACGTGCGCATTCCTGGCTGGACCACGGAAGCCGCCGCGGTCAAAATCAACGGGCAACCCTTGGAGGCGATGGCATCACCCGGCTCTTACCTTGCGCTCCGCAAAGTGTGGAAGGACGGCGATACCATCTCGTTGAGCCTGCCCATGCAGCTCACCACCGAACCTTTGCCCGGCGAGAATTCAGTCACCGCAGCACTCTACGGACCACTCGTTCTCGCGGCTGATCTCGGCGCAGGCCCTGCGGCAGACAGCCCACTGCGCATCGTGCATGGTCGCGGCACCGTTCCAAAAGACATCCACGGACCGGCACCATTGCCGAAGGCCTCAGCAGATGCTGACGCAGCCCCGAAAGATTGGATCCAGGTAGACTCTTCCGCAGAACTGCGCTTCACTGCGGCGGGCGAAAGTAAGAAATATCAGCTAAAGCCCATGTATCAGATTGCCAGTGAGCGCTATGCGCCTTACTGGCAGCTACAAGACAAGAAGAAGCAGGGATAGATTCACAGCATGTGTTGAGCCGACGCACGGACGGATTTTCTGAGGTACCCTCTGCCCATGAAAATTGTGACAACGTATGACTACCTCACACACGCGCGGCGCGACCTCTGGTCCACGCTTGAATCTGCACCAAATGAGGTCCTGGCCCGTGACCTTGTTGGCGGTCCACGTTTTCATTGCGTGAAGGATCTGCTCTTCCATATCCCTGACGTGGAAGATGGGTGGATTAATGGTGATATTCGAGGCGGCCAACTCCTGCAGGCTTCGCTTCCAGCGCTGCAGAATGCGGGGCCGGATTTCTCCGGCTTCGCGCTCGACACTTTGGTGGACTATTGGCGGCAGGTGGAAGCGTCGACGTTAGCCTGGATGTCCACTCTCAGAGATGCCGATCTTGAAGCCGATGTGCACGTCGACGACTGGCCGGAAAAGAAGTTCACGGTAGACAGTCTTCTTTCACATGTAATGATTCACGAAATGCGCCACACTGCGCAGGT
>JAGWSG010000061.1 GCA_028876335.1 Acidobacteriota bacterium | reverse complement strand
GGTCCTGATTCTTCATTTCCGTCACTAGCAGCGTCAGAAAATCATTGGACGTAATGGTCGCCGCACTGCTGCTTGTGTCAGAGCTTGAACCGTTGCTTGAAGTGCTATTCATCGCGTGGACATTACTTGACGCCACTTCCCGAAGCATGCAAATTGCTGTTGCCATTTTGAACCTCCGTCAAACCGTCCCTGCCGCGCCCGCGCACGGCCATGAACTTTAACCCTTGCACTTAAGCCATGAATGACACATAGGTGCCCGCCTGCGCGCGC
This sequence comes from Acidobacteriota bacterium, assembly GCA_028876335.1. Taxonomy (GTDB): domain Bacteria; phylum Acidobacteriota; class Terriglobia; order Terriglobales; family Acidobacteriaceae; genus Telmatobacter. The sequence goes on along the minus strand of JAGWSG010000061.1, from coordinate 7,547 downwards.
GCAAAAGTAGCTGCACTTACCGCATGGCTCGTCCCGCTTGCCGCATCCGCAGCGTTGACGCGCAGCACACCGTTCGGCGCACCCGCTGTCCAATCCAATGCCTGCGTACTGTTCCTTGGCTGCTGACCATGCGCACCCGCGTTAGTATGGCCGTTCGTCCCACTGCCGAATGTCATATATGCCGCCGGTGCCGCTACTTGCACTGTGTCAATCTGCCGGTGGTGCTCGGCCAGGTACGCCTGCAATCCACTCAGGTGTGTGCTCAATGAAAGCGCCGCGTCGTGCGATACGGGAACCACCTCGGCATGGACGCCTGCTCCATCTGTATGCGCGCGCACGCCCACCCAACCCAGCACCGGATCTTCAAAGCCTGCCTCTGCCTGGTGGTGCCCCGCATGGACCCAGCCAGGCACATTCCCATTGCCACTGTCGAGCGCATGAAAGGTACTCGCCCCAGTAATTGCACCCTGCCCCGAAGAACTGGATGCCGTTCCTGCCGAACCGTCACCCCTTCGAGACTCGATCATCGAAGGACTCGTCGCGTGGACGGCAGCATCCGTATGGGCTACGTTGGCAGTCTCGGGGTGTACAGAGACAGAATTATTTGTGGGCTTCGTGTCGTCGGGTTGGTGCGGCATTCGTGTACTCCCAATACTGGATGATGCACCTGGTGGCACACTTGCGCTTTTTGCTCGGACGGTCTTGGCTGCACCTGCGACTGCAGGAAAAGCACCCTGATCCTGTGAAACTCCTGCCCCCACTGCAGACTGTGTCTTGTCCCCGGCCTGTACGCCATCTGCCTGTGCGTGCGATATAGGTTCACCCTGCCGAATCGCGGTGTTTTGTGCGTTCACAGCAACTTCATCCGGATTGTGCTCGGTGCTGCGTACGAGGTCGTTGCCAGGTGCCACTGTCGTCTGCGGCGGAGTGGCATCCTCAATTTCTGTAATTGCTACGTTCCTCTGCATGCCGGCTGCATCGTTTGTCGTATCGATTCCTTCCTTGATGCCCGTCTGCATCTGCCTGCTGATACTGCTGGCCGGAAGTCCAGAAAGAACCGCAGTTGCACTGGCACTCGCAGCTGTTAAATGATGTATCGTGGTACTGTCCGTCGATCCCTCTTTTGCGGGAAGATCCGCATCAGAAGGGTGCGCTGTAGCCGTCTCTTGCGTCGCCTGCATCGCACTGACCGCAGCAAGTGCCGCTTGTGCCATCGCCAAAGCGTCCATCTGCATGTTACGCAGTCGAGATCTCTTCGCATCTGTTGCTGCCGAAGGAGGCAATCCTTTGTTATCGACGTTCTTGCTGCTTGCTGGTGTATCTGGAGACGACATCGCACATGTCTGCGCACTTACCCCGCTCATCGCGGGCACATTCTGTGTCAGTAGTGCACGCGCCTTCGCCCGCGCCTCCAGCGCAGCCGAAATTGAAGGGGAAGCAGGCGCGGCATTCCCATCCTTCTTCTGAGCCGCATCGGTTAGTAGGTTTACAGAAAGTTGCCTTGCAATTGTCTTCTTAACCAAATTGCCAGCTCCAGACTGCTGAGCATGCGGTTCCATGGGGTTCTTTGCCACTCCCCCAACTGTACTTTTCGTGCCACGTAGTATTCCCTCGGCAGGCATGTCAGTTTCAGCCGCGTTCTCATTCAAACCAAGCAAGGCGAGCAACTGCTGCCAGCCGGATAACATGCTGTGCTCCATCACAGAATCATTGGCTGCCATTGGAGCGTCCAGCGGATGTGAACTTCGCGAGGTGCCAGCCGCCTTCTCCGCATCCAGACCGTTTATCGAAAGGGTTGCCATAGCGGGGAAAGAGTGCATGCGGATTGCCAATTCGAGGTAGAGACGGTTAGAGAGAATTAGTCTCTTTGGGAAAGCCCACCGAATCAGGAAAATGCCCCTGACTCACTCTGCACATTCGCCTCAAGTTATTATTGCCTTGCCCGAATCCTCTGCATTCTGCAATCGAAATTGCCACAATGAAGCCGCCCATCCACTTCATGTCTCGTCGGCGCTCGCTGAACTGTGCGTTCTCGTACCGCGTATCCTTCGTGCTCGATCCCAGTCCTCCACGCCTTGTTGCAGACGACGTGCCAGCTCTACTTCCTCGCGTTTCCGTTCGGACTGAAGCAATACCTCGGCCTGGCGCCTTTCCACGCGGCTTGCTAGATATTCCGCTCGTCGCACCTCTACGATCTCCTGTGCGTCTTCAAGATTGTCCTTGAGAATCTGCGCCACACGTTCTGCCATACGCACCTCGGCTAGTCCAGCTGAGCGATCAAGCACTTCGCCTGTCTCGGAGCTGCGATACACAAGTTCCCTGCCCATACGCGCGCGCTCAGCAGCAGTCTCGAGCTCGGTATCCAGGCGCCGCACATCGTTCATTGCAGCCTCAAGCGCCGAAAGGCACAGTTCTTCTTCCAACGCGCGCACGCGCAGCAGCCTCCGCAGACTGCCGCTAGCTGCCACGATTAAATCTCCGCGGCCAGCGCAGCCAGCCGCTGCACGGAACGCTCCATGCTCGACTCGTCTTCCACGGCCTGGGTGAGAAATGCGCGTATCGCCGCGCGCGCGCGCAGCGCGCGATCGAGATCTGGATCGCTTCCCGGCTTATAAGCGCCTATGCGCACCAGATCTTCTGAACGCGTGTAAACCGCCATCAGTTTGCGCACCAGTGCAGCCTGCTCGCGATGCGCGCCTTCGGTTACCGCTGGCATCAATCGGCTGACCGAATCGAGAACCTCGATCGGCGGATACCAGCCCTCCGCCGCCAGCGAGCGCGACAGCACCACATGTCCGTCCAGCAGAGAGCGCACCGCATCCACCAACGGGTCCTGCTGGTCGTCGCCCTCCATCAGAACCGTATAGAAGGCGGTAATCGATCCTTCTTCGTATTGTCCGGGGCGCTCCACCAGCTTTGCCAGCCGCGCAAACACTGATGGCGTATACCCCTTTGCCGTCGGCGGCTCACCGGCCGCAAGGCCCACCTCGCGCGCCGCCATCGCATAGCGTGTCAGCGAATCAAGCACCAGCAGCACGTGCTTCCCCTGCGCCGCAAAATATTCGGCAATTGTCGTCGCGCCGAGCGCGGCGCGCATGCGCAGCAGGGGCGACTCGTCGGAGGTCGAAACAATTACGACCGAACGCGCACGTCCCTCGTCGCCCAGCGCATCTTCCAGAAACTCTTTCACTTCGCGCCCACGCTCGCCCACCAGACCCACCACGGTGATATCTGCTTCCGTATTGCGCGTCATCATGCCAATCAGTGTGCTCTTGCCTACGCCAGATCCGCCAAAGATCCCGATACGCTGACCGCGGCCCACGGTCAACAATCCATCGAGCGCGCGAATTCCTGTTCCCAGAGGTACACGAATCGGCACACGCTCCAGAGGCGACCGCAGCACGCCTTCCAGCGTCCTCGCATCTGTCGCAGCCAGCGGTCGGCCACCATCAATTGGCTTGCCCAGCGCATTCAAAAGACGTCCCATCAAGCACGGTCCAGTCTCAATCTCAGGATGAACGCCAAGCGCCACCACCGTATCCCCAAATCGAATTCCCTCCGTGGTCGCAATTGGCATGGTCAACACATTCGAATGGCGAAAGCCGATCACTTCGGCCAGGTGCGCCTTCCCCGTCCGGTCCACAATCTCACAGCACTCCCCCACAGAAGCCAGTGGACCCGCCGACTCCACCGTCTGGCCCAGAGATTCGATCACCTGTCCGCGCCAGCGCCAGGGATGACTGCGCTGAAGCTGTGCAAAGTAACGGCCAAGCATCTTGACCTGCGCATCTGCCTGCCCCGCCTCAGTCATCGCACCGAACCTATATGCTCGTCTGTATCGTCCACCTCTTTCCTCAACTTCTGTTCGCTTTCCATAATCCGTCCACCTAAGCCGATTCCCGTAAGCTCGAAGAATCCGCGCTCGATCTCATTCAACTGTTTCCGCACACCCAGATCCACTCTTCCAAGCTTGGTTTCAAGTACACAATCTCCCTGGCACATCTCGGCGTCCACCACCACTTCCGGACGCACGGCGAGGTTGGGCAGGTGCGCAATTGCTTCGCGCCACAACTCCACATCGTCCTGCGGGACACGCAGCTTCACTTCTGTCGACTCGGATAACTGTCCCAGTGCGACACGCGTGGCCCCGGTAAGCAGCAGCGGATCCAACTGGGCTTCGCGGCGTAATATACGCGCGGCAATCGCCAGCGCCAGTTCTACGACCTCGCGTTCAACGGCCTGCAAATAATGCTCGCGCGCATCGTCGAATTGCTTTACCAGGGCTTCAATCTGCCGGGTGCGCTCGCCTTCCGCTCTTGCGCGCAGTCTCGCCAGCTCTGACTCGGACTCGGCGCGCCCCTCGCGCACGCCTGCTTCCCGGCCTGCTGAAAATCCGGCGTCAAAGCTGCTCTCCAGCAAATCGCTCCTCGCGTGAGAATTCCCTTGCCTTTCCGCGCGCTCCTTCTCGCTCGCTGTGTCCAGGTCATCCTGTCTTGTTCCCGCATGCAGTATTTCCGGCAGGTCCTCCCACACCGGCAACTGTGCGTCCCCTTCCGCCGGATACTGGTACACACTGATTTCCGCCGTTCCCGTCCGCATCCCTGCCATCCTCTCCAGAGCTGATCGTTCAGGCCATCATTTCGTCGCCGGTCTCGAGCTTCAGCACCACCTTGCCCTCCGACTCGAGCTTCCGTGCCAGATTCAGAATCTCCTGCTGCGCCTGTGCCACCTCGCGCGAACGCACAGGCCCCAGCACTTCCATGTCTTCCTTCAGCATCTCCACAGCTCGCGAACTCATCGCCTTGAAAATCTGTGCGCGCAGCTCTTCGTTGGCCCCACGCAACGCCATGGCAAGTTGCCTCTTGTCCACACCGGAGACAATCTCGCGAATCGTTGCAGGCGGCACAGTGACCAGATCTTCAAACGTAAACATCAGATTGCGAATCGAAAGAGCCAGCTCGGGCTGCCCCTCTTCAATCTTTTCCAGAATCTGCTTGGACTCTTCGGCATTCAAGCGGTTCAGCAAATCGGCCACGGCTTTGAATCCGGAATAACACTTGCGCGCAGTGTCTCCCACGCTCTCCAGGCGCCGGTGCAGAATATGCGCCACCTTCTGCGCCATTTCAGGTGAAAACTGCCGCATCTCCGCCAGCCGCTCCACGGAAACCACGCGATGGTCGCCACTCAGGCTGCCCAGCACCTGCGAGGCGCGCTTGGGGTCAAGATGAGCCAGAACTAAAGCGATGGTCTGCGGATGCTCAGCATCGAGCAGCTTGCCCAACTGTTGCGGATCGGTACGCTGCAGCTTGGCAAGATTACCTTGCGCCTCTTCCTGCGACCGGCGCACAAGCAGCAGAAGATCGTTGGCGCGCTCGGCGCCAAATGCCTCCACCAGCAGTCGGCTGGCAAAGTCATATCCGCCATGCACCATGAAATGGTGCGTCTCAAGCAGTTCCCAGAACTCTTCCAGCACGTCGGCTGACAATTCCGGCTCGACGCCGCGCAGGTCGGCAAGTTCCTCGGTCAGCCGCTGCACATCCTGCTCCGGCAGTGTGCGCAGAATCTCGGTTGCCAGTTCTTCACCCACGGCAACCAGCAAAATCGCGGCCTTGCGAATTCCGCTCAAATTCGCCGACTTACGTTGCCTTGCTCCTGCTTCCTGCTCCGCCACGCCGAGGTTCCCTCAATTCGCTGTCTTCCGCGCCCGCTGTCCGGGCCGATCCCATCGCGCTTCCTGGCTCCGCCTCAGTCGGAATGAATCCAGCTCTGCAGCAGTCGCGAACTTTGCGTGGGCTCGCGCTTCAGGTGCCCACTCACCTGATCGAAGATCTCCTGCGCGCGCTGCCGGTTCGGGTCCGGCGCGGGCGATTCTGGTGGCCCAATCTGCTGTGCCACATTCGCCGCCGCAATCTGCTCTGGCTGCTCGCCTTTTTTGCCCTTCTTCCCCGACATTCGCTCGATTCCCATCGCACCCCTTAATGCCGGACGTACTGCAAACAGCAACACCAGGATCAGTCCGGCCAGCAGTGCACCATATTTTAGGAGCAGCGGCGAGCTCTGCACCGTATCCAGTACGCGCTCCTGCAATGCAGGCGGCGTCTGCGGCCGGTTCCCGTCAAAGGCCATATCCTGCACCGTCACCACATCGCCACGCGTTGCGTTGAATCCGATCGCGGCCTGCGCCAGCGCGGTCAGGTCCTTGAGTTCACCGGCCGAACGCGGCTGCCACTTTGCCAGAGTCTTGCCGCTGGCAGGTGATACAAGTCGGTCGTTCACCACGATGGCCGCGGTCATCCGCTCCAGACTGCCCGGCCCTTCCATCGTGTGGCGTAACGTTTTTGAAACCGCAAAGGTGCTCGCCTCACTCTTCGACGAAGTGGGAGAGGAGGTCATCTTTGGATACACGGGCAGTGATGCCTGCGTGTTCGGCGCATTCGACGCTGTGCCCGGCACGCCGCCAGGAATCGGCTGCACGCCACTCGTCTCTTCGCTCTTCTGGACGGTCAGAGGTGCCGTCTTATTAGGATCGTAGGTTTCCTCCGTGACATCACTCGAAGCAGGATCGTAGTCCAGTGTCACCGAGGCGCGCACATTGCCAGGACCCGTCACCGGTTCAAGTGTCGCGACAATCTTTTCCTCGAGTGCCTGCTCGGCGCTGAGCCTCCGCGCTTCCTGAGTCCTGGGGCCGAGTGGTGTGTTCCCAGAAGCATCTACCAGGACCACATGATCGGGCGTCAATCCATCCACGGACGAGGCCACCAGGTTGCGAATCGAATCCGCCTCGCCGTCGGCCAGCGTCGATCGCCGCAGCTTCAACACGACGGAGGCCTTCGCAGGACGCTCCTGGTCGCGGAAGAGTGAATCGTGCGACAGCACCAGATGGACGCGCGCCGACTCGACATCGCCCAGCGTGCCCACCGTGTGCTCCAGCTCTCCTTCAAGTGCCCGCTGGTAGTTTACGTGCTCATCAAACTCCGAGCCAACCCAGTTCGGTTTATCGAAAAGCTCAAAGCCTAGACGCCCCGAACGAACACCCTTGGCCGAAGCCGCCAGCCGAGCTTTGTCCAGATACGTTGCCGGTACGCGAATCGCCGTGCCGTTGGCCGTCACTTCATAGGGAATCTGCGCCTGCGTGAGCGTATTGGCCATCTGCCGCGCGTCATCCGGGTCCATACCTGCATAAAGCGTGCGCCAGTCCGTTCGCATACCCATCCACAACAGCGTCCCCAGCAGAGCTGCAATCATGCCGGCAGCGACAACAGACCACGTACGCTGCCTAGGCGGCATTCCGGCCCATGCGATTTTGCAGCGCGTCCACAAGGCTGCAATGCCGGCAGGCACCGGCATTGCGGCCGGATTGCGCTCCAATTGTGTGCCGGTCGCCGCCATCGCGCGTTATCCCCACTTGCCCTTCTTTTGTCTACCTGTTTGCTGCAGAACTAAAACTGCATTCCCATCACCGACTGATACGCCTGTACGGCCTTGTTGCGAACCGCCAGTGCAAGTTCAAAAGCCATGTCCGCCTTCTGCATCGAGATCATGGCTTC
>JAGWSG010000060.1 GCA_028876335.1 Acidobacteriota bacterium | reverse complement strand
TTCTGTCATGGCCGCGACGCCATGGGCGGTGAGACCGGTCCAGACCTCACGCGTTCCAAGCTGGTGCTTTCTGATACGGACGGTTCGCATATCGCGAAGATGGTGCGCGAGGGAAAAATTGATGGCGAAAAGAAGATGCCTGCGTTCCGCTTCTCCACGTCTGAGATTGATGGGCTCGTCGCCTTCATTCGCGCCCGCATTGCCGCAGCCAATGCCATGCAAGGCGGCCGTCGCGGCGTGGACGTAAAGGATCTGCAGACGGGTAACGTCGAGCAGGGCAAGAAGTACTTCAACGGCGCGGGTGGCTGTTCTAAATGCCATTCGCCCACCGGCGATCTTGCCGGAATCGCAAGCCGCTATGAAGGCCTGCAACTGGAAGAGCGCATGTTGTATCCGCGCAACGTCAAAAGTAAGGTTACGGTCACACTGCCCAGCGGCAAAAAGATCAGCGGCACGCTTGCCTATCGAGATGAGTTCACTATCGGCCTCAAAGACAGCAATGGCGTCTACCGGTCTTGGACCACTGACAGTGTGAAGTACGCAATCGACTCTCCGGTGGACGCGCACGTTGAGTTGTTCAGCCGCTACACCGATGACGACATTCACAATCTGATGGCGTATATACAGACCCTGCGCTAGGTCTGCATGCAATGGTTTCAAACGATCTGGAGAAGACGGCGGACGATGAAATTGGTCAGAAATAAATTCGTAATTGCGGCAACCTTGATTCTGATGGGAGCTGCGTTGCAGTATCCGGCCGCCGCGCAGGATATTCAGTCAGCCCAGCTGGTCCATCCCTCCAAAGACAGTTGGCCCACTTATCACGGCGACTACTCCGGCAGACGCCATAGCAGCCTCACGCAGATCCGTCCGGACAACGTGCAGAACCTGGGGCTCGCCTGGGCATTCCAGACCAATCAGCCCGCAACCATCAAGTCCTCGCCACTGTTGGTAGATGGCATTCTCTACTTCACCGTACCGGATAACATCTGGGCAGTCGATGCGCGCTCCGGTCATCTGATCTGGCATTTCAACCACCCAACCACCGAGGGCGACCACATCGGTCATCGCGGTGTGGCCATATATAAGAGTTGGCTGTTTTTCACCACGCCGGACGCCCACCTCATCTCGCTCAACGCCAAAGACGGTACTGTGCGGTGGGACAAAGTAATTGCCGATGTGAAGAAGGGCTACTGGGCCACCATGGCGCCGCTGGTCGTGCACAATCACGTCATCGTTGGGGTAGGCGGCGACCTGGACAATCTTCCCGGCCTGCTCCGTTCCTTTGATCCCGAGACCGGGGAAACGCAATGGCAGTGGTTTGCTACGCCTCCTGCCGGAACGCCCAACACCACAACTGGCGGCATGACTTGGATAACCGGCACCTACGATCCTGACTTGAACCTCATCTACTGGGGCACGGGCAATCCAACGCCGGTTCTCAATGGCAATGCCCGTCCCGGTGACAATGAATGGACATGCAGTATCGTCGCGCTCAATCCTGATACCGGCAAGCTCGTCTGGGGCTTCTCCGCATCGCCGCATGACACGCATGACTGGGACGCGGTCGAAGTGCCGGTTCTGGTCGATGGCAACTTCCACGGAAAACCAAAGAAGATGCTCATGCAGGCCTCGCGCAACGGCTATTTCTTTGTGCTCGACCGCACCAATGGAAAGAGCCTGCTGACAGTTCCGTACGGACCCACCAACTGGGCGAAGGGAGTGGACGAGCGTGGCAGACCGATACCCAATCCAGACAAGGAACCGAAGCCGGACGGCCGACTCATTGCGCCTGATGAAGGCGGATTGACCAACTATCGCTCGCCCAGTTTTGATCCAAAAACGGGCCTCTTCATCGTGGACTCGCATCCCAGTTACAGCCTCTACTTCAACAAGCCTGCCGACGGCGCCTACGGTTGGGCCGGCGCGGACTACGGACTCTGGGGCAAGGGTGTGCTGAAAGCCATCGATTATCAGACAGGCAAGATTCGCTGGAGCCATGAACTCGGCCCCGGCGGCTCTGGCGCAGGCGTGCTCACAACTGACTCGGGTGTCACTTTTTCCGGCGATGGAGAAGGGAACATCATTGCCTTCGACACGCGGAACGGCAAAACCCTCTGGCACGCAGGCACAGGCGCGAGCATGCAAACCTCACCCATTACCTATGAGCTGGACGGTCGTCAGTATGTCGTCTCCGGCAGCGGGAGCGTAATGTTCGCCTGGGTGTTGCCCATGTCGTACGCGGCTCGCGGCAGCGCTGCAGTGCCATCTGCGCATTAAAAGCGTCAAACGCGCCTCGGGTTGAGGAGCGGATATCCGCGTATCTCTGCATCTGTATCTGTATTTTGCGGCCGGCTCGCTGGAGCCGGCCGATCCGTATTCTGTGGGAAAAAACAACCCTATGCACAATCGTGCGGGGGATGAAGTACTGAACCTTCCGCAGTATGTTACGAAAGGGTATTCGGTTGTTCGCTTCGTAGACGCAAATTGTCTTGACGCGCGTCTGTGGACCGTCTATTTTCAGTCTCAATTTACTTGCAAACAGGGGTAGCGCAGCACCACCGCTTTCCAACCTGCGTCGTATGCCTGTTTCCCCAAAAGACAACAATTCACGCGAATTTATGGAGACAACCAATGATCAGGGCTAGTCATATTCGGCGGTCCTTTGTGCCTGCTCTCGGAGCACTTTTGCTCGTTTCTCTTCCAGCCGCACATGCGCAGGCGCCTCAGGCTTCCGCCAATGGCGCTGGCAATGCCGGAGGCGGACTTCGCTACATAGAGGCCGGCCAACCGCCGGTCATGGTTCATCCCACTCTGGAAACAGCCCAGTTCGCCCGCCAGCAAGCAGCCCGTGGCGGCGGTTCAGGCGGCGCCAGCACCAGTAACAACCTCTACTACCACGGTGGCGTCGGTGGCATCGGCGTGGAGACTGCTCCCAAGATCTACCTCGTCTTTTGGGGATCACAGTGGAACGGAAACGACCCCAGCGGCGAAGCGCAGATCTTGCAGAACTTCTTCAGCGTAATTGGCGGTAGCTCCTGGCTCAATTCGGTTACCCAATATTGCCAGGGCGTTCCTACCAACACAGTCACGTGCACCAGCGGGACTCCGGCCGGCAATCAGGCGGGTATCCTCGCAGGTGTCTGGTCTGACAATGGGGCAAAAGCGCCGTCACGCCCCCGGCAGTCACAGCTGGCTGCAGAGGCGGTGCGTGCCGCACAGCACTTTGGCAATACGTCGGCTTCCAAGAATGCCTCCGTCCAGTACGTGATTGCAACAGCCACTGGAAACAGTGCATCCGGTTTCGGAACTCAGTATTGCGCATGGCATAGCTCAACCAGCAGCTCAACCGTAGGAACGGTAGCCTACACCAACCTGCCCTACATTACGGATGCCGGCGCTAGCTGCGGTGCCAACTTCAACGGTCTTGGTCCCAATGCCGGAATCACAATTGTTGAAGGTCATGAAATGGGTGAAACAATTACAGATCAGTTCCCCAACGGCGGCTGGCTTGATGCCAATGGCGCGGAGAACGGCGACAAGTGCGCCTGGATCTCCTCCGGCCAGGGTGCATCGACGACCATCACCGTGTCGAACTACCAGTTCCCGGTTCAGTCCCTCTGGAGCAATGCCTTCAACAGTGGAGCTGGCGGTTGCGTCTTGTCCTATTGATTGGAACTGATACGAAACCTCGATCACAGCCGACCCTATCCGCTTCACCGGCCAGGGTCTGGTACAAAAACTGAAAAGCAGGGCGGCCATTTGGCCGCCCTGCTGCTTTTACGGAGCAGCCTGCAAAGCGTTTCACCGCAGTTGGAGGGAGTAGCCGTTCCTCAATTTGCTCAAGCCAGAAAAAGCTATCAATTTGGGCCGGCTTCAAAGACTGAATGCCTGGTGCCCGGAGGGGGACTTGAACCCCCACGCCCATTGAAGGGCTGCGGATTTTAAGTACACGAAGGATGCATTTATATAATTGATAAATAGAGTACATATAAATCGAATACGAGAAAATGTGAAAGTCACTGCGTAAGTGTTCGGTTTTTCCAGGGGATTATCGGGTCTGGGCGTCAGATAAGCCCTTGGCTGCGCAGCAATCCTCGTGCTCGAAGGCATCTATGAAGGGCTCGATTGCTTCGCTGCTCATTTTGGTCATTGATCCGGTCGAGCGCAAGCCATCGACTACGTGCACAACATTTGCTTAAAGTCCCTGTGTATCGCACCTGGCCATTGGCGAAATATCCCTGGGAGAACCACGCCCAGCAAGTTAGCTGGAGTATTACTTCGCATTGTCGCTTTTAAGTCGACCCGTTTAAGCTTTACGGCTTTCCCAATATTCGTGACCTAAAAATGGCGCAACTATGTGTATTTCTGCACAATTTCGCCTGTTTTTGACGCTACATTTCCGATCTGCGACAAAAAATCGCACCGTTTCCGGTCTCGATCGTGGCAAAGAGATCTCCAATACGGACGCCACCACTTTTGCCTCCAAAAGCGCTGTATTTAGACGTCGAATTTTGGCCGCAAAAGGCCGCACAAATCTGTCATTCCAGGATCGCGGGCTTACTATGCGAGCTGTTGATAGGCTGCAATCTGCGCTAGCGTTTTCTGCTTCAGGTCGTCACCCCGGTCCCAGCTGAGATACCAGTTCAGAGTCCAGTCGAGCGCCGTTTCGATGCGCAAGTGCGGCTTCCATCCCAGTTCAGCATTGGCTTTGCTGGCGTCGAGCCTGAGAGTGCGCGCTTCGTGCGGGCTCGGTCCCCCGTCGGATTTCCATGCAGCCCCCTTGCCCCACAGATCGGCAAGGGCGGTTGCAACTCGCTCCACGGACCACGCATCCTCGGGGGGCGGGCCAAAGTTGAATGCGGTTGCGAATTGGGGCTGTTGGGCGAGCAGCTTTTCGGCAAGCAGAATGTAACCATGCAAGGGATCGAGCACGTGCTGCCAGGGGCGTGTTGCCTCGGGGCGCCTGATCAGCACCGCTTGCCGCGCCCTGAATCCGCGGATCAAATCCGGTAGAAGCCGGTCTTCTGACCAATCGCCGCCGCCAATCACGTTGCCGGCGCGCGCGGTGGCAACCGCCACCCGGTGCTCATGCAGGCGATTCACGGGGAAGAAGGATCGTCGATATGCCGAAGTCACAATCTCGGCGCAGGCTTTGCTCGAAGAGTAGGGGTCATGACCTCCCAGGGGATCAGTCTCGCGAAATGGAAAATCACCCTCCGCATTCTCATAGCACTTGTCCGAACTCACGCAAACGACCGCACGTACAGACGGAACATGACGGACAGCTTCCAGCACGTCGGCCGTGCCGATAATGTTTGTCGAATATGTCTCAAGAGGTTGCGCGTACGAGCGCCGCAATAGCGGTTGCGCCGCCAGATGGAAGACGACTTCAGGGGCAAATTCCTTCATCGAGGCTTCGAGCTTCGAATAGTGACGTATATCTCCTCGAATATCCTCTAAGACGCTGGAAATCTCCGCCAACGCGAACAGGTTGGGGCTCGTTTCAGGATCAAGAGAATAGCCCCTTATCTTCGCCCCATAGGTTGAAAGCCAAATTGCCAGCCAGCTGCCCTTGAACCCGGTGTGGCCAGTGATGAAGACGCGCCGGCCGCGCCAGGGATTCACCAGGTTTTCCAAGGTGCCCTCCCAGTGACCCAGAGCTCCTCAAGACGATGTTTTTCGCGCAACGTATCCATGGCCATCCAGAACCCGCGATGAATGAATGCCTGCACCTGGCCTTTTGATGTGAGGTTTTCCATGGCCTCGCGTTCAAACATTGAACCTTCTTCAGGGACTTCTTCGATAGCGGAGGGGGACAAAACGAAGAATCCGCCGTTAATCCACCCGCCTTCATCGTCGGGCTTTTCCTGAAATGCCCTGATCGCTGTTCCATCAAAACTTAAACTTCCAAAACGCGCCGTAGGCTGCACGGCGGTGACGGTGACGGCTTTACCGTGGCTGCGGTGAAATTCGATGGACGCAGTGATGTCAATGTCGCTGACTCCATCGCCATAGGTGAGGCAGAAGGCGCTCTCATCCTTGAGGTAGGGAGCGACCCTACGCAGTCTTCCTCCGGTCCCGGCACTTTCTCCAGTGTCGACGAGGGTGACACGCCACGGCTCCGCAACGCTCTGGTGAACCTCCATGCGATTCTCGTGCAGGTCAAAGGTGACGTCGGACATGTGAAGGAAGTAGTTGGCGAAGTACTCCTTGATCATGTAGCCCTTGTATCCGCAGCAGATAATGAAGTCATTGATTCCGTGCTGAGAGTAAATTTTGAGGATGTGCCACAGAATCGGGCGCCCGCCGATTTCGACCATCGGCTTGGGGCGCACGGTGGTTTCTTCGCTCAGTCGCGTTCCGAGTCCGCCGGCAAGAATAACAGCTTTCATTTCAGTTCCTTATAGAACAGTGAGCGAAGCAACTTCAATATGGGTGAGCATTAACTTGGTACGCACGTCACCTAATTGTCACTAATACAGTACATGCATAAGTCACGATTTTGTATGCTTGTCGTGTGGACGATCGATGACTGAAGAAACATCACGACTGCGCCAGAAGATCCTCGAACTTTCAGCTCAATATTTCACTGAGGCATTTCCCGCGAAGGCATTTGTCCCTGGAGAGTCATCTGTTCCCGTCTCAGGCAAGGTGATTTGCCCTGACGATTTGCGGAACGTTGTAGATTCAGTGCTTGACTCGTGGTTCACAACAGGACGATTTGCGGAGGAGTTTGAGCGCAAGCTGGCGCGATTTGTCGGCGTCCGCTGTGCCTCGCTGGTTAACTCCGGGTCTTCCGCCAATCTGCTTGCCGTGAGCGCGATTACGTCTCACACTCTTGGCGAACGGCGCCTCAAGCCAGGCGATGAAGTGATCACCGTGGCCGCGGGCTTTCCAACAACGGTCGGTCCGATCATCCAGAACGGCCTTGTTCCCGTTTTCGTGGATATCACGCTACCCACCTATGAAATTGACGTGAGCCAACTGGAGGCAGCTCGCAGCGAAAAGACGAGAGCCGTGATGATTGCTCACACGCTGGGGAATGTTTTCGACCTCGATGTTGTGTGCTCGTTTGCGAAGAAGCATGATTTGTGGCTGATTGAAGATTGCTGCGATGCGCTTGGATCGACCTGGAAGGGTCGCAACGTTGGAACCTTTGGCGACATTGCCACGCTGAGTTTTTATCCTGCGCACCACATCACGACGGGTGAAGGCGGGGCAGTACTCACGGACAAGCCCAATCTTAAGGTGCTCATTGAGTCGTTTCGCGACTGGGGCCGCGATTGCTGGTGCGAGCCGGGCAAGGACAACACTTGCGGCAAAAGATTCGATTGGCAGCTTGGCCAGTTGCCTTGCGGCTACGATCACAAGTACACGTATACCCACATTGGTTACAACCTGAAGGCCACCGACATGCAGGCAGCGCTTGGCGCATCGCAGATTGAAAAGCTGCTAGGCTTCATCGAGCGCAGGAGAAGTAATTTCGATTACCTGATGAAATTGTTGCGGCCATTAGAGGACACGTTACTTCTTCCCGAGGCGACGCCCGGATCAGAGCCTTCGTGGTTTGGTTTCCCCATCGGGGTGCGAGAGAACGCGCCTTTTACGAGAAGCGAGCTCATCGGCGCTCTGGAAGCGAAGAAGATTGGGACCCGCCTTCTCTTCGGTGGCAATCTCTTGCGGCAGCCGGCATTTGCGGGTTGTGCGCACCGTGTGATTGGAGAACTGAAGAACACGGATTATGCGATGAACAATGCGTTCTGGATAGGCGTGTATCCGGGACTGACAACGAGCATGTTGGATTTTGTCGCGGACAGCATTGTTACCTTCGCATCTGCTTCCAGGTATGTGCAGATCAGAAACTGATTCCAGGCAATTTTGCTGCGGTGCGCGAGACAGGTTCGTCTCATCGTGGTGGCCCTAAAAGAAAGGGAAGAGGATGCGAGTAGCGGATTACATGGCGAGGAGAGTTGCAGAGGCGGGCACGGAATGCTTCTTCTTGCTGTCCGGCGGAATGGCAATGCACCTGAATGACGCATTCGGACGGCTTGAAGGTCTTCGTTATTACTGCACTCACCACGAGCAGGCAGCCGCGATGGCAGCCGATGCCTACGCGCGCGAGACAGGCAGGCTTGGACTCTGCATGGCCACGAGCGGCCCGGGGGCGACCAATATTCTGACCGGTTTAGTTGGTGCTTACCAGGATTCGGTCCCCGTGTTGTTCATCACAGGGCAATGCAAGCGGGCGGAGACAATTCGCGGGAGAGGCATTCCCGGATTGCGGCAATGCGGATTTCTTGAAGTCGATATCGTTTCCATAGTTGAATATGTAACGAAGTACGCAGCGTTTGTTGAATCACCGCAGCGTGCCCGTTTCCACCTGGAAAAAGCAATTCATCTGGCTACGACTGGACGTCCCGGTCCGGTGCTTCTTGATGTTCCCCTCGATGTGCAGGGCGCGCCCTACAACGAGATGGAGTCGGAGACATTTGTGTCAGAAGACATTCCGTTGGATCTCCCCGGGAACGCGGAACTTGACTCGATCTTCCGTAGGCTAAGCGAAGCGAAACGCCCCATTGTTCTTGCGGGCCACGGCATACGCTCCTCAGGCAGTGTTGACATGTTCCGTGAATTTGTTCGCACTATGCAGATTCCTGTCCTGACTTCCATGATGGCCAAGGATCTGATGCCATATGACGACCCACTCTTTGCTGGCCACTGTGGTCCGCGCGGAGTGCGTGGCGCGAATTATGCGATTCAATCTGCCGATCTTGTGCTCGTGATGGGTTGCAGCTTGCACATTCAGACGGTGGGATACGAAGGAAAACTGTTTGCGCCCAACGCCTACAAGATTCAAATCGATCTGGACAAGTCACTCCATCAGCGCGAAGGAGTGGGCGCAGACGCGAAATATGCATGGGATATCAAAGACTATCTTCCGCTGTTCCTGGGCCGTGCGAAGGACCTTTCCAAAAATGCTTCTGCCAATTGGGTGAGTGCGTGTCAGGAATGGAAAAGTGCTTACGACATTATGAATGAGCCGCACGACCTTGGCGGACCTGCTGCGCCAGTGAATCTTTATGAATTCGTTGACGCGTTGAGCGATGAGCTAAAGGGAAACGAGACGATATTGACGGATGCGGGGCAGCCGCATCCGATACTTGGCCAGGCATTTCGCATGAAAGGGTCACAGCGGTACTTGAACGCCGGCTCTCTGGCAGGAATGGGTTATGCGCTCCCCGCCGCATTTGGACCAGCTGCAGTTGCACACGACCGAAATGTTGTGGTGGTGATTGGAGACGGGTCATTGCAGACCAACATTCAAGAGTTGCAGACATTAGTTCACTTTGGTTTCAATATCAAGATCTTCGTTATCAATAATGGGGGCTACGGTTCGATCCGCCGGACCCAGGAAACGTTCTTCAAGGGTTTCTACGTAGGCTCTACGCCAGAGAGCGGAGTAACCATGCCTGACAGCGAAAAGATCTGCGCTGCATACGGACTTCCATTCGTCCGCCTTGAAAATCGTTCCACTCTTAGAGAAACGATTCAACGTGTTCTAAACCAGTCGGGACCGTGCTTCTGCGAAGTGATGGGGCAATATGACCAAAAGATACTTCCAGCCGTACCGTCCTATATGTCGGAGGATGGTACTTTCCGTTCAAAGGCTCTGCATGAGATGGTTCCGGAAAATGGCGTTGCTTTTGAGGATGTGTTGGCAATGGCCAACCTGGATGCCGCAAAGTAATTTGCATTGAGATGCAATTCAAGGGGAATGGCAAAGGCGAAGGTTCAGGCGGAAATGGCTCCTTGCGATATGAGGGCTGGATAGGAGTGGCCGGCGTCAGAACAGTTCCTTGTTTATTGGAGAGTTGGTCGTGGGCACAAGCGAGCTTGCGAGTAAAGACCTGAATCTGGTCCTGCAACAGACCGGTGCCATGTGGGAAGGGGTGCGCGGACAGCGCATTTTTGTGACTGGCGGGACTGGATTTTTCGGGTGCTGGATTGTTGAGAGCTTTTGCCATGCGAACCGAATACTTGGGCTTGACGCAAAGATAACCATCCTTACGCGGAATTCGGAGGCATTCGCACGAAAATGCCCGCACCTGGCATCGGATCCTGCTGTGACTCTTTGCGCCGGCGACGTTCGCAATTTTCTATTTCCGGACGGAGATTTTCGTTACGTCATCCATGCCGCGACTGAGGCGCGTGCCCGGCAGGTTCGTGAAGCGCCGCTTGAGATGTTATCGACAATGGCTGCGGGGACGGAGCGCACTCTTGAGTTTGCCGCGACACATGGAGCCAAAGCGTTTCTTTTAACAAGTTCGGGCGCGGTCTACGGCAAGCAGCCCAGCGAACTTAGCCATGTGCCTGAAGACTATGCAGGAAGCCTGGATTCGCTGGACCCTGCCAATGTCTATGCAGAAGGGAAGCGAGTTTCTGAGCTGCTTTGCTCCATCTATCAAAATCGGACTGGACTTGAATGCAAGATTGCTCGCTGTTGGGCGTTTTGCGGTCCGCACCTTCCTCTGGATGAGCATTTCGCAATTGGAAATTTTATTGGAGATGTGTTGGCGGGACGACCAATTCAGATTCAGGGAGACGGGACGCCGAGGCGGTCGTATCTTTATGCCGCTGATCTAGCAGTGTGGCTCTGGACCATTCTGTTTGAGGCACCGTCACTCGTACCCATCAACGTTGGATCAGATCACGATGTCAGCATTCTGGAGCTTGCGAAGACAGTGGCAGCGACGCTGAATCCTCAGACCGAGATACGAGTTGCGCGGGAAGCTGCTGTTGGTGCACCCGTGGCACGCTACGTTCCATCAGTCGATCGTGCTCGCGCAATGCTTGGACTCACCCAAGTGGTCGGACTTGAAGATGCAATTTTGCGAACGGCAGAGTGGTACAAGGCACAGATTCCGATCTGAACTTTGCGAAAGCGAGTTTCAACCTGCCTTTGAATTCTCTCCAGATAATTTCTGGCGGAACGAAATGTTCTTATGGCCGAGAAAGCTGAAGACCACGGTGACAGGTGTCATGATGGCTGCCGCCAGGTAGGAGGCTTGCTCAGGCCGGTGAAGGTAGTGGCGCAAGAAGGGGACAAGGATCGGCAGCCCAATTAGACCGATGAGCATGCTGCTTCCATAGACCCCAAGACAACGCAACCATTCGATCAGGTAATTGCCGCGCGTGTGGAAGACGAACCATTTGTAGCCCAGGAAAGCAATTGTGATTGCCAGCAAATTTGCCAGCACAGCGGCATACATATAACTGTAAGTACTGTGCCCTGCAAAGGTCCAATTGAGGAGCGCGAATAGGCCGTAGCCAGCAATGGTGTTGAAACCGCCGACAAGAATGTAGCGTATGAACTGCCAAGGCGTTTTGGAAGAAGTTGGAGTCACGTGGCGAGGAGGCCGGTTAAAAATTGATGCGTTCTTTTTCGGTGACCAGTGGGCGTTTCAAGACCAGCGTGTGAAT
>JAGWSG010000059.1 GCA_028876335.1 Acidobacteriota bacterium | reverse complement strand
TCCTCAGAGAGGTATTCGAAGTTGCGGCCATTGACGGGCGAGCGGGCGATGTTGACGCCGGGGCCAAGCAGGAAGTTGACGCCGCGTGCGCGTGCGTCGCGGCCGAGAGCTTCACCGAGCTTGCGGGCGTAGTCGGGGTCCCATGTTGCGGCGAGCGCAACGCCGCCGGCGTAGGCGGTGGAGGGTCCCCAGGTGCGGACGCCGACGGAAGCATCGGACATTTTGAGGCGGGGCAGATCAATGTTGGGTTCGGCGTAGGTGTACATGCTATCGACACCGCCGATGAGCTGAATCTTCTGCTCAAGCGAGAGCTTTGAGAGCATCTGGTGGGCCTGAGCTTCGATTTCAGGGGAATCGGGCACGGGTGCCTGCGCGACAGCAACGGAAAATGAGCCGGCGGTGATGGCGAGGAGCGGAGCCAAGACAAATTTCAGCGAAAACGATTGAGCAGAGGGATACGGCAGGTTTTTCATGACGCGGGAAAGCGTAAAGCATGGCAGGTGGAGATGTACAGCCCGACACGACGGCAACATGATGGTGATTTAAATCACATCGGATCGTGCAGCCAGTCACAGCCCGGAACGACAAAGGAGCGGAAACTTTGGAAACGTAGGCGCAATAAGCACTTGTGTT
This sequence comes from Acidobacteriota bacterium, assembly GCA_028876335.1. GTDB lineage: Bacteria > Acidobacteriota > Terriglobia > Terriglobales > Acidobacteriaceae > Telmatobacter. Next base: position 29,362 of record JAGWSG010000059.1, on the reverse strand, counting down.
CCCGCGCGTGCCGGGAGGGCAATGATGAATTTCGACGAAGGGTTGAAAACCATTGTGTTGGCAGTGGATCCGGAAAGTGGATCGGGCGGCGCCATGGAATATGCACGGAAGCTGGCAGCGGCCTATGGCGCGCGCGTAGTTCTGGTGTATTGTGACGACCCGGCGGAGTTTGCGACGGTTGAAGGTGTGCCCGGTAGTGTGCGCAGCCGCCTGGCAGCGGAAACGCGGGCGGAACTGGAACGGATGTCTGCGGAGCTGGTGCAGCAGGGTATTCACAGCCACTCTGAAGTAAGGCAGGGCGCGGTTGTGGAGATGCTTGCGGTTGCGGCGTCGCAGCACAATGCGGGATTGATTCTGCTGGGCACACATGGACGTGCGGGCGCGGGGCCGCTGCTTGTGGGATCGGTTGCCGAAGAGCTGGCGCGCAAGGCCAATTGCCCAGTGCTGGCGGTGGCCTCCGACTGGAATGCGGGCGAGTTTCGTCCGGTGCCGGGAGGGCCGGTATTGCTGGCGTATCAGAAGGACGAGGCTGCGGAAAGTGCAATGGCTGCGGCGCGTTCACTGGCGATGAAGTTTGATCGTTCCCTTTACGTGCTGCACGCGCGAAGTGCGCACGAGGCAATGGCGTTCCTGAATCCGTGCGTGACAACGCTGAAGGAACTCCAATTAGAGGAAGACAAGAGTCTTCGCGTGCGGTGTCTTGTGAAGGATGGGAACCCAGCCGATGCGGTGGCGGAGGCAATCGAACAGTATCAACCAAGTGTTCTTGTGGTGGGCGTGAAGCGGAAGAGCGCAGGCCGGGGAGTGCATGGGACAGTGTTCACGCTGCTGGCTCAATCGAAAGTGCCCGTCCTTTGTGTGCCGGCGAATACGAGCAACTTGAGAAACAAAGAGGAACTTCTGGCTGCAGCCAAGAGGTGATGGGAGATTGAGCGACTGGTTCGCAGAGGAGCGCAATCGCTCTGCGCACCATTCCGGATTGCAGTAGTTCTGCGATGCCATTGTGCTTCCGTGAGGGGAGAGCAATCTTGCAAAAGAACACGAACTCCCGTGGTACGGAGAATGCAACCGCGCGTCCACTGGCGGAGATTCTTGCCTGTTCGCCCGATGCGAGCGTTCTTTTGAATCGAACTGCCGAGTGCATTCCCTTTGAGACAGGGCAAACAATCTTCCGGCAGGGCGATGCCTGCCGCGGGCTTTATCTTGTGGTCAGCGGCGATCTGCAGCGGAAGACGGAGTGGAAGCTCTCGCGGATCACGCTGGGAACGGCACGAGCAGGCGAACTGCTGGAACTTTCGGCGGCATTGGGCGACCAGAAACATACAAGCACCTTGATCGGCAGAACCCCAGGCATGCTCATGCTGCTGCCAATCAAGGAACTTGAAGAGGCGTTCGCCGCATTTCCACCCCTTCGTGCACACCTCTTGGAGGAATTAGCCCGGGAAGTATCGAGGAGTTATGAGGCCTGTGCGGCGGTGCACATGGAGTCGATGCGCTCAAGGAGTGGAAGGGCACATTCACCGAACTTTTGATGAAGCCGGGCGGTAAGCCAAATCTCTTATTAAAGGGCCTCAAATAAAAGTTGGCGGACATGGAGGACTCATCCTGGAGTATACTTCTGCTGAAGGGCTACTTCGGGGCATACTATGGCTGGATTCCATCCTAATCACCCGCCGGAAGATTGTTTGACCTGCGAACACCGGCAGATGCGGATGTTCTGTAACATGTCCGACAGCGCTCTTGCCGACTACGACAATATCGGCGTGATGATGAGCCATGCACGGGGAGCCAAGCTTTTCTCAGAGGGCGATTCAGCGCGTAACGTCTTCGTTGTCTGTTTCGGGCAGGTGAAGATTTCTTCAACCTCTCGTGACGGCAAGACGATGATCCTGAAAATTGCCGGTCCTGGCGATGTGATGGGCTTGAGCGCCGTGCTGGCGAACGTTCCTTATGAAGTGACCGCAGAGGCCATAGAACCGGTGCAAGTAAAGACCATCCGCAAACAGGAGTTTGTGGATTTTCTAGCCAAGCACGGCATAGCGAGCATGCATGCGGCGCAGTCACTTTCCAGCGAATATATGACGGTGTTTCACGATGCCAAGCGTCTGGCGCTTTCCGGCTCCGCCGCGGGACGGCTTGCGCGCCTGCTCCTTGACTGGGGCAAGAATGCCTCAGCAGGCAAAGCTGAGATGCGATTTACGATGGCGTTGACGCACGAGGAGCTGGCCAATATGGCCGGGACCTCACGCGAGACAGTGACGCGACTGCTGAATCAGTTCCGCCGCGATGAGTGGATCACGATCAAAGGCGCCAGTATGACGATTGTGAAGCCGGAACAGTTGGAACGCATCACCGCCTGAAGCTATTTAACAAGAAAACAAAGCGGGCAGTCTTCCTGGGCCCAAGGAACTGAGTTAGCCTGCGTGCTGCAGCTCACGGTCCTTGGTCTGCTCTGCAACTGTGGCTGCGTTGCACAGTGTAAGAACCGGGCAGGGCGCATGGGTGAGCACCTTGTGCAGAGTGTGGTCGTTTGTAAGGTGACGCATGGCCGCCGGACGCATGGTGCCTAGAATGATCAGTTCCACGTGCAGGTCTTCCGCGACTTCGAGAATCCGCTCGCAAGGATGCCCATGGGTCACGGAAACTTCGACATCCGTGCAAGAGGCGGGTTCTTCGCCTTCACAGTTTTCGCAAATGCTAGAGGCGAGAACATTGAGCTCACGAAGGGCGTTAATCTCGTCCGAACTTCGTTTTGCGGAATCGGGCAGAACGTAGAGTATGACCAGTCGGGCCTTGCGCGCGCGGGCTATTCGGCAGGCAAGCGCTGCGCCCGTTCGAGAGGTCTCTCTGAGATTGGTGGCCAGCAGAACAACCCTTTTTTGATTGTCTGTTGCCATCTCGAGATAGGCCTCAGGCCCCACGGTCATGACCGGGATCTGAACCGAGCGCAGCACTTGGTCTGCCACGGAACCGAGAAGCAATTTACTGAAGCGCCCCCGATTCCGGGTACCGAGAAGAATGCGGCAAACGTGGAACTGTCGCACCGCATCAAGAATTTGCATGGCTGGATTGCCTTCGCGCACGACTACATCGCAGCGAATCTTCTGCGCCCTGGCGGCCTGGCAAAGCGGCAGAAGGACAGCGCGGGCCTGACGCATGGCGCCGCTCAAGTCATAGAAGGGAAACCCCATTGCTTCATTTGGGAAGGAGACTTCACTGGCGACAACATGAAATAGGATCAGGCGTGCTCCAGTTTCACGGGCCTGCTGAAGGGCCAATGCCATGAGACGCTGATTGTCGCGCAGATCCATGGCAACCAGAATTACAGCGGGATGCATCCAGCGTTGCAACTCGGAGTGCTTCATGGCAGACTCCTTTCATTCCACATCCTGGAGCAAGTTGAGGCCGGCTGGCTGTATCAAACAGCACTTGCCGGAGTGAGACAAGTCACACTGGTTTGACGCTGTGCATGATGAAAATGGCAGCAGAATTCAACTTGTTGTCCGCATGATCCGATAAAGGACGAAGACCTTCCAGATGACCGTTTGAAGTGGAGGCCGCGCCCATGTGGGCAGAGCTCAGTGAGCAGAACGTGATCAAAGCCAGCAAACAGTTCTGGGAACAGATGCTTTCCATGAAGCTGGATCCTATTGGCAATGGGGAAGCGGTGCGTCTTGGAGACAGGCACGTGCTCGGAGTGGTTGCACTTTCCGGAGTGTGGAATGGCCAGATTGAGGTGCGGCTTTCGACCAGGCTGGCCCATGAAGCGACGGCTGCGATGTTGATGCAACCAATTGAAGAAGTGGGCGATGGTGACACGCTGGACGCAACGCGAGAGATTGCCAACATGATTGCGGGTGTGCTCAAGTCTTCTCTGCCGCGTCCCTGTGCGATGACAATTCCAAGGGCGAGCATCGAAACGGCGGCCTATCAGCAACGCGATCGCGACCTGTTAGCGGTGCCGTTCCGTCATGCAGCCGGTGAAATGCTTGTCCGCATCTGGGAGGTAGACTGCGTGGCAGAAAGATCGGACAGCGAGATGCTCGTTCAGACAGAATCGGCCTGAGAATTTTCCGTAAGGATCGGGCTAGACCGCCGTGGCCTGAAAATATCACCCAATCTTTATTGCTTCTTTATTTCAATTCAAACTATGTTGGGGAATGGAAGCCCTTCTGCACATTTTCCATTCACGAAAATTCCCTTCTGCAGTCTGACCACGCCCTCGCGCCCATCTGCGAGGGCGTTCGTATCTGTACATAAGTTGTAAGTCGGGAAAACTACCGCATTTATATGGAGGACTGACGCCATGTCGAGTCGACGCACCCGAAGTGTATCTGTTCCCCTGTTGTTCGCCATCATTTGCATTCTTGCCGCAACCTCATCCCTTTTCGCGCAGACATTCCGCGGCGGAATCAACGGCACCATTACCGATGAATCCGGCGCAGTGATTCCAGGCGCAGCAGTGGAGGCACTGGAAACGGCAACCGGGGTTTCTCATAAGACCATTACTTCCAGCGCTGGAGGCTTCACTTTTCAGGATCTGCCGCTAGGCGTTTACACGGTGACAGTGGATGCTGCCGGCTTTCAGAAAGCAGTCTTTTCCAAGGTGCCTGTAACCGCTGGCGTGATTTATACGCTGCCTGTGAAGCTATCCGTGGCGTCGAAGGGTGTAACGATTGAAGTGTCGGCATCGGGCCTGGCGTTGGATACGACGACAACCACACAAACAACCGATATTCCTGAAGTGACGGTGCAGAACATTCCACTCAACGGGCGCGACTACACGCAGATGATTGGTCTTGCGCCGGGATTTGCGGGATATGCACTGGGTGGCTATGGTTCAGTGAACGGAACCCGCGCCAACCAGATCAACTGGCAGATTGATGGCTCGGACAATAATGACTGGTGGCACAATATTCCCGCGGTGAACCAGGGCGGCGTGGAAAATATTGCCGGCGTCACGTTGCCGATCGACTCGATTGCGGAATTCAGTCTGCAGACGCAGTCATCATCGGAAGTGGGACGCAACCCCGGCGGAACGGTGAACCTGGTAACGAAGTCAGGCACCAATACGCTTCACGGAACGGCCTACTACTACGAGCGCAACCAGGCGCTGGCTGCGAGCAATCCCTTCAATACGCTGGGCGATCTGCCGCTGTCGAACATCCAATGGGGTGCTTCGCTGGGCGGCCCGTTCTGGAAAGACCACACCTTCTGGTTTGCGAACTTTGAAAAGCAGAAGTTCAACATTGCGACCGGCAATGCCGGAACGGAACCGAACGCTGGGTACCAGGCAGATGCAGAGGCAGTGTTGCAGCAGTATGGAGTTACAGAAAACTCCATGATGAAAAATCTGCTGACGATTCTGTGGCCGTCCGATCTGCTGTCGTCGACCTCGCTGAGTGCAGTGCAAAATCCAGCGCCGGAATTCGGATACAGCTACAACGGCGTGATCAAGATCGACCAGAATTTCAGCGACCGGCACAATCTTTCGGCGCGCGCATTTCTTGGGCAGGGCACTCAGACGGCCCCCGTGGGCCAAACGGATGTGAATCCGTGGTACTTCGAGATCGCGCCACTTCATGTGTACAACTATTCGGTGGCAGATAACTTCGTCTTCTCGCCTTCCATTACCAACTCGCTGACGATTGGCGTGAACTACTTCAACCAGACTTTCTCTGATGCCAAGGCGGACTTCACCAGTGTTGCGGAATCGGGATTCACGACGGGTTCGCGCTTTCCCGGCGCCGCACCGAACATCAAGATTTCCGGATTTGAGCCGACAGGCAATACCCCGCCTGAGGGGCGCAACGACATCACCGGTAATCTGGACGATGCGGTGAACTGGACAATCGGCAAGCATCAAATTCGCTTCGGTGGTGAGTATCGCCAGATGCAGTTGAACGAGTTCTACTGGCGCCATTCGGCCGGCAGCTTTACGTTTGACAACACCTATCCGTCACCATGGCAAAACGATTCAAACGTGGATTCCAGGACCGCATCCCTGGCCAACTTCCTGGCAGGCTATTTGAGTCTGGGATCGCAGGCTTTCGGTGATCCTGAACGTACGGTTTACTCACACGCATTCGACCTGTTTGCACAAGATAGCTACCAACTGGGTGCGAACCTTAACGTGAACTTTGGATTGCGATATGACTTTATGCAGCCGATGCATAACGACAAGAAGGACCTTTCCGTCTTCAGGCCGGGGACTACTGCTACCTCTATCGCATTCCAGGGAGCGGACATCAGCAATGTGTATGATCCGGACTATACGAGTTTCAGTCCAAGAGTCGGCTTCAGTTACAAATTGCCGTGGAGCTCTGGAACTGTCATTCGCGCCGGAGCCGGTGTGTTCTTTGACATGCCGAATGCGAATCCGTTCCTGGACAACCGGCCCGGCAACAGCGCGCCTAACGGATTTGAAGGCAATCCCGGTGGGGCGAATCCGGTGGTTAATGCGACAGTCAATGATCAAGTGATTGTGTCTGGAACGCAGATCATTCCCGCACCGACAAATGAAGATCCCTGCCCTGCGAGCAGTCCTTGCGGCGCGTTCAGTGTGGACAAGAATTTTCGCTCTTCCTACAACATGAATTACAACCTGCAGATTGAGCAATCGATTGCGGGTGGTAAGGCTTTCGTGCAAGTTGGCTATGTTGGCAGCGAAGGGCGGAAACTTCTGAGCCTGCTCAATATCAATCAGAAGATTCCACTTGGTACGGCGCCGGATGGGGTTACCGCACTGGTGCAGGAAGGGCAGTATGACGGACCGTTCGGCGGCAACTACTACTCTGACGTAAACCAAATACAGAGTATCGGTACTTCCAATTACAACTCGCTCCAGGCGATCCTGCGCACGAGTTCGTGGCATCAACTGACGTCGCAGATTTCCTATACATGGAGCCACAACCTAGATGAGGTTACGGCCTATCGCGGCGCCCTGCCGCAGAACAGCTACGACTTCAAGGGCGACTATGGCAACTCTGACTTCGACACGCGTAATACGGTGGTTGGCTACATCAATTACGACATTCCGGCATTCAAGGGGCCGAAGGCGTTAGCGGCTGGCTGGTCAGTCAATTCCGCCTATAGCTTTAAAGGCGGCCAGCCCATCACTGTGTACACGGCAGACGATACCAGCGGCACAGGCCAGTACGAACAGCGGCCTAATGTTGCTGGCGATCCGCTGAAAGGTGTTTCTCACAAACTAGTGCGTCCCTCGGATGGCAGCACGCCCTACGTGCAGTGGCTGAACACCAATGCCTATTCGCAACCGGCGCCGGGAACCTTCGGCAATGTTTCAAGAAACAATGTGTATGGTCCGGGATTCTCAGATGTAGACTTCTCGGTCTTTAAAACGACGCAAGTTCACATTCATGATTTTCCGGTGAGTCTGCAGTTCCGGGCTGAGATGTACAACTTGTTCAACCGCATCAACCTGGCGAGTCCTTCGTGCAACCAGTTGTGCAACGATTTCTGGGATGGCTCGAGCGATTTCGCCGGGGCATTCGGAAGTACGAGCTCGACGATCGGTTCGGGCAACTACTCGCCGGGCATAGGGCCAGGGGAGCCTTTCAACACACAGCTTGCGCTAAAGCTGATCTTCTAATCGACGGTGCGATGAAACAGCGCCGGCAGCTCTGCCATGACCTGCCGGCGTTTCTATTTGGCCTGATGCGAGAGCCTTTGAGCGGATGAGAGAACAGGTGCAAAGGCAAACCCCGCTCAAGAGCGGGGTTTGCTGTGTGCCATAAGGTGCAGCTACGAGAGATGCGTGTGTGGATGCGCCGCAAGACGCGCTGGAAGGGCGGGTGGCTTCAGGCCGGCAGTGTTGGTACTCATAACCGCGGCGAAGTCTTTCTTGAATTGCGCCATCTCCTCTTTGGTGCCAACGGTGATGCGTAGCGAGTTGGGCCATGCCGGCCAGATGCGGCCGACGAACATGAGTTTCTTGGCAAGAGCAGCCTGCACTTCTTCACCGGGGCGGCGCACGTCGACCATGAAGCAATTGCTTTCGGACGGAGTGCAATGGTAGCCCTCGCTCTTCATCCAGCTCAGCGTGTCCATGCGGATGTCCGCAATGATCTTCTTACGGGACTCGACGAGATTAGGCTCGAGCAGGCTGGCCTTGCCGGCTGTTACCGCTGTAATGGGCAGGGCGTTTTGTCCGCCGAAGCTGCCGACCTTATCCACCAGGTCAGGCCGGGCTACTGCAAAACCCAGGCGGATGCCCGCCATACCGTACAGCTTGGAGAAGGTGCGAAGTACGACTACATTCTTTCCTTCCTTCACAAAATTCAGCGAGCGAGGGGCGTCGCAGAGGTGAATGTAGGCTTCGTCGATGAGGATGACTGTGTCTTTGGGCGCGTTGGAGACGAGGTATTCAATATCGGCAGTGGGTGTGCATGTGCCGGTGGGGTTGTTGGGATTGCAGACATAAATGACGCCGGGATTTGAGGCTGCGGCGAGCATGGCCTTGACGTCGTGCTTGGCTTCTCCCTTTGGATCGGCGAGCGGCACCTTGATGACGGGTGCGCCGGTGAATTTGGCTGCCCACATGGGCGCTTCGTAGCCGGGATCGGCGATGACGAGCGGCCTGCTGGGGCTTGTGAAAGCGAGCACTGTGTAATGCAGGGGCTCCGTAGAACCGGCGAAGGCAAGGACGTTGTCTCCCTGCAAACCTTCCTGCTTGGCGAACAGGTCGGTCAGCTCCATGTCCGTGTTGAACAAGTAACGGCCGCCGCGGGGAACAATGTCGATTATGGCTTTGCGTGCGGAGTCGCAGGGCCCCATGGGGTTTTCGTTGGCATCGATGTGGATGCCGATGTTGGGATCGGCAAATTTTGGCCGTGCAGCAAGAGCAAGATGTGGCTCAGTAAGCATGGGAATGGAAGCCAGAGCCGAAGCGCCGGCGGCGTAACGGAAGAAACTGCGGCGGGATAAGCCTGTGGAGGCGCCCGAATCATCAGTTGAATACATGGTCACAGCTCCTTTGAAAAGAAGTTGGTCCGGGCGACAGAATGCCGCGGCCGCGGTGAAACAGCGTGGAAAGAGGGAAAGAGGTATGAGAAACGGGAAGAAAAGAGTCCCATACCTCAAGGTACATTTGCCAGGGCTGGAGCACAAGAACCAAATCCAGTGACGTTGAGAACGGCAGAAGAAAGTCCAGCGAGGCTTTTAAACGGGCGGAGGGGCTGCTATTCCGAGGTGCGGAAGGCGTGATACACTTCGGCGGGAAAACGCTTACCCTTCGCAGCGGCTTTCGAGGTTTGCTTCCGACCTTGCTAGACGGGTAATGCAATGCCTGGGCCGTAATGTTTCTTGCTTGACATAGTCCCTAGTAAAGCCATTTACTAAGGGGCGTACTTCCAGCCGGTTTTCCGGTGGAATGGGTGATTGTATGCACGGTTTGGTTTCTCTCTCAACGCTGGCCCAAGGGGCGGGCGCAAAAACGGGGATGTTCCTTGCAACAGAGGCTCTGGCGCATCTGGCCCCACTGGACATCCTCGTCATCGCGGTTTACTTCGCGATGGTGATCTGGATCGGCTTCTACCTGAAAGGGCAGGCCAACACCAGCGAAGAGTTCTTTATGGCAGGCCGCGAGATGACGGCCTGGATTGCCGGTTTGAGCTTCGTTTCAGCCAATCTTGGTTCATTGGAACTGATGGGCTGGGCCGGGTCGGCTTATCAGTACGGCATTCTGGCCGCGCACTGGTACTGGATTGGCGCCATTCCCGCCATGCTCTTCCTAGGCATGGTCATGATGCCGTTTTACTACGTGTGCAAAACACATTCCGTGCCCGGCTACCTGAAACTGCGTTACGGCCAGGGAGCCAGTGTAGTTTCCGCAATTTCGTTTGCCTTTATGACCGTGCTTATGAGCGGCGTGAACATGTTTGCCATGGCCGTGGTGATGAAGGTGGTTCTAGGCTGGGATCTGAATTTCTCCATTATCGTGTCGTCGATGGCAGTTGCGTTGTATGTCGCACTGGGCGGTTTGCGCTCGGCGATTTTCAATGAAGTGCTTCAGTTCGTGCTCATTTGGGGCGGCGCGCTGCTGGTGCCGATTCTGGGGCTGGTGGAAGCAGGCGGCTGGAACGGTTTCAAGGCCAAGCTTGCGGCCAACATGGCCAGCGGCCTGACGCCGCATGGCGATTACACGCACATGTGGCGAAGCCTGGACCACTTCTCCAACAATCCCATGGGCATTCACTGGACCGGTATTGTGTTCGGTCTTGGGTTTGCGATCAGCTTTGGCTACTGGACGACGGACTTTCTTGTGGTGCAGCGCGTTCTGGCCGCGCAAAATCTGCGTTCCGCTCGCATGGCTCCGGTGATCGGTTCGTTCTTCAAGATGGCGGTACCGTTCATCGTGATTCTGCCCGGTCTGCTGGGGCTAGTTGTGCTCCACAATGCTGACGGAAGCCTGATGCACCTTGTGGGCGAAAACCAGGTGAGCGCCGCGCATCCGTACAGCTACAACGAAGTACTGCCACTGATGCTGGTTCGCTATTGCGCGCCGGGTCTGCTTGGACTGGGTGTTACCGCGCTGATTGCCGGCTTTATGAGCGGCATGGCCGGCAACGTGAGCGCATTCTCTGCAGTGTGGACTTACGACATTTACCAGCCGCTCATCAACAAAAATGCGCGCGACGAGCACTACGTGACGGTGGGCCGATGGGCCACGATTCTAGGGGTCGTGGTTTCGATTGGAACAGCCTATCTGGTGATGAACGCGGCCGGCATTATGGACTATGTGCAGGCGCTGTTCAGCTTCTTCATATCGCCGCTGCTGGGCGTGGTGTTGATGGGCATGTTCTGGAAACGCGCCACGAAGGCGGGCGGCTTCTGGGGCTTGCTGATTGGTACGCTGACCTCAGTGGGCCTTTGGGCGTGGGTCAAACTGGTTCCTTCGGCACTTCGCTACGTCGCATTGTCCTCGGACGCCAAGGCCATGGCCGAAGACATGTATCGCGCGCTATGGTCGGTGATCGTATCAGTGCTTGTGACGTTTGTAGTGAGCATTTTCACCGAACCCAAGTCAGAAGCTGAACTGAATGGCGTTGTCTATGGCGCAACCAAGCTGCCGACTGAAGAGCCCGTACCGTTCTACAAGAACGAGTGGTTCTGGTGTGTGATCGCAATCATCGCCTTCCTGGCGCTGAACATCTATTTCTGGTAGGAGGGAACTGTGCATTCATCTTCCATCTCAATCTGGTTTTTCATCGGTCTCCTCCTTACCATTTACGGAGTACTGATTTTCGGCTACGGCTTGTATGACCTCGTTTCGGGGAATCTGCCTCATGTGGTGCTTGCGAAACTTCACGCGCCCGTGTGGTGGGGCGGATTGATGACCGCACTCGGGTTGTTCTATCTGATCAAGTTTCGGCCGGGGCATGAGGGCAAATAGGAATTGCGGCGTGCATCCGGCGTGCTCCTTTTATCTCAGGATGCATGCAAAGTGCGCATGTTGAACGAAATGAAGGCAGTCAGTCGATGAGTTAACACTAATTGGAATTGCAGTCCAGGCAGTAATGAATTGAAGGAGCTAAGAAGATGTCGCAGCGTACGATGACGTTTGGCGTAGTGGTGGGCAATCGCGGATTTTTCCCGGATCATCTAGCGAAGACCGGACGCGATGAAATTATTTCGGTGCTTGAGGCTGCGGGGGCCAAAGCAATTGTCCTGACGCCGGAAGAATCGAAGTATGGCGCGGTGGAAACGTATGAGGAGTCGCAGCGTTGCGCGGCGTTGTTCAAAAAGCACGCGGACGAGATTGACGGCATCATCATAACGCTGCCCAACTTTGGCGAAGAGCGCGGCATTGTGGATGCGATTCGTCTCTCCGGCCTTCGCGTGCCGGTGCTGGTGCAGGCGACGCCTGACCGCAGCGACAACATGACAATCGCCGTTCGCCGCGACAGCTTCTGCGGAAAGATGAGCGCCTGCAACAACCTGATGCAGTACGGCATTCCGTATTCACTGACAACACTGCACACGGAAGCACTGAGCTCGCCTGAGTTCAAGGCCGATCTCGAGTGGTTTTCCGCGGTTTGCCGGATTGTGAAGGGACTGAAGAATCTGCGCATCGGTGCGATTGGCGCGCGTCCCACCGCCTTCAACACCGTGCGTTACTCCGAGCGCATTCTCGAAACCAGCGGCATCACGGTTGAGACCATTGACCTGAGCGAGATTTTTGGCCGCATTGAACGCATGAAAGACTACGACGACGCGGCCCAGGCCAAGCTGGCCCAGATCAAGGCCTACGTCTCGACGGCTGGCATCAGCGAAGAGGGCCTGCTGAAACAGGCGAAGCTTGGAGCGGTGATTGACCAATGGACGCACGCGTCGCACATCGATGTGACCGCGCTGCAGTGCTGGACCTCAATGGAGGAATTCTTTGGCGTTGTGCCCTGCACTGTGATGAGCATGCTGTCCAACGCGCTGCTGTCCTCGGCCTGCGAAGTGGATGTGCCGGGCGTGCTTTCCATGCACATGCTGGCTCTGGCCTCGCAAGCGCCCTCAGCGCTGCTTGACTGGAACAACAACTACGGCAGTGACCCTAATAAGTGCGTTTGCTTCCATTGCTCGAATCTGCCGAAGCACTTCTTCAAAGATGTGCGTATGGATTTCCAGGAAATCATCGCTGGAACCGTGGGCAAGGCAAATACTTTCGGAACCTGCGTAGGCCGTGTGAAGGCCGGAGCAATGACCTATGCACGCTATTCCACCGATGATCGTCGCGGCGTTGTGCGCGGCTACACGGGACCCGGCAAGTTTACGGATGATCCGCTGGAGACCTTTGGCGGCGCCGGTGTGGCCGAGATTCCGCAGTTGCAAAAACTGCTGAAGTATATCTGCCGCGAAGGATTCGAGCATCACGTGGCGGCGAACTTCAGTGATGTGTCGAAATCCATTCATGAAGCTGCGGTGCGATATCTGGGCTGGGAGAGCCACTATCACCCGGAGCTTGAGGACTGATAGCTTGAAAATGCGACTGGGCGTTGACTAGGTCAACGCCCAAAGCTTTTTGTGTGCCGCAAAAGCTGGCTGGTAAAGAGGAAGGGTATGAGCAAGAGAATCGCAAAAGGATTGATTGCCGGCGGGACTCCACTGGTAAGCGAAGCAGAGTGGAACGCGGAGCTTGATTCAAAGCACGAGAAGGTTGTGGAGTGGCTTCAGGAGCAAAAGCTGGCTGGCGTACTGCTTCGTCGCAACGAGAATGTTGCGTGGTTGACCGGCGGGGCTGTTGAAGTACGGGTGCTCACTCCCTGCGAAACTGGTGTGGCTGCATTGCTGGTAACGGCAGCTGGCAAGCGCTACTACTTCACCACGGAAAATGAAGCGCCGCGTCTGCATGACGAGGAGTTCGGCAAGCTGGATTTTGAGCCGGTTGTGTTTCCCTGGTATGCGGATGACACGGTCGCGACGGCGGCAAAGTTGGCTGGCGGTCCGTTGGGTTCAGACTCCGGTGGCGAGGGCACAATTGCCGTGAATATGTTTCCGTTGCGCGCGTCGCTGATGGAAAGCGAAAAGGCGCGCTACCGCTGGCTTGGCGCCGAGGTCGCGGCGGCTACAGTTGAGTCGCTGCATGAGGTGGAACCAGGCCTGAGTGAGTACGACATGGAAGCGCTGACTTCGGCGAACCTGTTGAAGCGTGGCATTCTGCCTTCGGTGTATTTATTCGCAGTGGACGATAGGATTCTCAAGTACAAGCACGCGGTTGCTCGGGGCGCGCGCCTGAAGAATTACGGCATGCTGAATCTTTGTGCGCGCAAATGGGGACTTACGATTTCGATTACGCGCTTTGTGCATTTTGGAGCATTGCCGGAAGAACTCACGCAGCGATTCAAGGCGGCTGCGCAGGTGAATGCCGCCTTGCTGCACGCATCACGATCGGGCGCGACAGGTGGAGAGCTATTCGAGGCCGCCGCGAATGCCTATACGGCGATGGGATTTCCTGGCGAGGAGCGCTTCCATCATCAAGGCGGACCCACCGGCTACTGGGAGCGCGAATGGGTGGCGACTCCGATGGGGACGGAAAGGGTGGTCGACAATCAGGCCTTTGCGTGGAATCCGTCGATTCGCGGAGGCAAGGCGGAAGATACGGTGATTGTGAGCGGTGGCAAAGTGGAGTGGCTTACGGCCACGCCTGAGTTGCCTGTGATTGAAGCGCAAGTGGATGGAGTGAGCTATTCAGCTGCAGGCGTTCTCATCAGGAGCTAACCGGGATATTCGCAGGTTCAATTGCGAGCCGTGCCGTGAGCACTACTAGCGCCGACCACAGCGCGTCCGCACCGAGCAGGTGTGTGACTTGCAGCCAGACAGGGGCGAGCAGTGCCACATCCAAGAGCCCGAGCATGTATTGAATGCCGAGCAGAACAAGTACAAGGCCAGCGAGCCGGCCATTCTTCCAGTAGCTCTTATGCTTCACGGCGCGCATGAGCAGCCAGATAAGAAATACGCTTGCAAGAAATGCGAGAGTGGGATGCGTCCAGCGCCAGCGGACAAGCCATGCGCTCTTGCTCGATAGATCCTGCGCGAATGCCTGACTCAACGACGTTGCCGGGAACAGAGTGTCGCCTAGAGCTGCCAGTGATCCGGATACACCCACCACAAGCAGGACGAGGATTGGAAGAGCAGATCGAATGGGTGCCACCAGTTTGACTTCACTTCGCAGGTAGCCTTTGGTGCGGCCTAGAAAGTGCGCTGCGAGTGTGAGGGCAGCCAGCAAGAGCAATGTGTTGGAGAGGTGCAACGCGAGATAAGGCGCGCGCAGCGGCGATGTGCTCTGCGCAGTGAGGCCGAGCTTAACCAGCAACGCACCTAGAATTGCCTCGACCAGTGTGAACGCCAGCGACGCCCAAGTTGCAGCACGTGCCAGATGACCCTTTGGCGTTGCGCGTAAGACCCATACGAGCAAACCAATCACCGCGAACAGAGAAATTCCACTCGTAATGCGATGCGTAAACTCGATCATCGTGTCCACGCTGGGTGAGTGCTGCACGACGGTTCCATTGCAGAGTGGCCAGTGATCGCCACAACCCGCGCCGGCGCCGGTTGCGCGCACCAGCGTGCCCCACAAAATAACCGCGATGAAGTAGACGAGCACAGCCCAGGCGAAGCGGCGCAGCGCGGGTGATGGCAGTCGATGTGCAGCGGAATTGGTTACGGCTGGCATGGAGGGTGCTCCGGTTCGGACCCTTTAGTGTAGAACAGGCGCGAAGTGAGGCGTCTCACGAAGAGAAGGTTGGTTTCTACGTTATGAGGTAGTCAACATTCGCACCACGTGATTCAAAATCATCAAGTCCTCTGCGGGGGGAACTACGCGAACCACCACGCGTGAGTCCTCTGCAGAGATGATTCCCTCACCGCGTATGTTGTTACGCTCCATGTCCAGCCTGATGCCGAGTGCGCCGAGGCTGGAGCAGACTTCCGCGCGCGTGGCGATGTCGTTTTCGCCGATGCCGCCGGTGAAGACAAGCATGTCGAGTCCGCCGAGTTCTGCAAAGTAGCTACCGATCCACTTCTGAATGGTCCAGACGAATTTGTCGACGGCGAGGCGAGCCTTTGTATTACCCTGCGCAATGGCTTCGCGGAGGTTGCGCATGTCATTGGATAGCGCACTCATGCCGAGGAGTCCTGCGCGTTTGCTGGCGACGGTTTCCAGTTTGTCCGCCGCAGCGTTTGCATCGGAAGTGGATTTGGCGATTTCGCGAAGAATGAACAGCAACACTCCGGGATCGATGTCTCCAGTGCGTGTTGCAGAGATGATGCCGCCTGTCGGTGTCAGGCCCATCGATGTATCGATGCATGCACCATTGCGAATGGCTGAAATGGATGCGCCGTTGCCGAGATGCGCAACGACAAGTCTTTCCGGTACTTCATCGCCGAGCTGGTAGATGATCGACTCATACGAGATGCCGTGGAATCCGTAGCGCCGCACGCCCATTGCCGAGTACTCCCCCGGAATGGGCAAGTGTGATGCTACCTCAGGAATGGTGCGGTGAAAGTAGGTGTCGAGGCAAACGAAGTTGGGCACATCAGGAAACAGCTTTAATGTTTCGCGCATGATGTAGACCGCGATGGGAGTGTGCAGCGGGGCGAAGGCAACATAACGTTCCATCTTGTCAATCAGTTCAGGAGTGATGCGCTGATTGTGTTGCACTGTAGGACCGCCACACACCATGCGATGCCCAACGGCAGCCGGTATTGGAAAGTCGCCTGAGTTGAGTGCTTCTGCAATTAACGCGAAGGCTTCAACCCGCGATGGCAAGTCAGGTGACTTGTCCGCAGTCTTCTCTCCATTCCCATTCCTGATCCAGAACTTCCCCTGATTTGTTCCAATGCCGTCGGCTGCGCCCTCCAGACGCTTGGTGCGTGCACCTCCGGCTGCGTCATATACAGAAAACTTGATGGATGAGGAACCGCTGTTCAAAACCAGAACGGGCAGCGACGGCATGGAAAGTTCTTTCTCCTTTTGAGAGTTTCTTGAGATACCTACTCGGCAGACCAGCGCCAGTTGCGAATTTCCGGCAGGTCTTCGCCATGTTCGGAGACATAAAGCTTGTGGCGCTGAATTGCTTCGGAATACCACTGTTCGGCCGCCTCACGCTGGTCGGCCATCCGCGGTACGCGCTTGATGGCGTCGAGTGCGAGTTGGAAGCGATCGATGTTGTTGAGTACGCACATGTCAAACGGTGTTGTGGTGGTGCCTTCTTCCTTGTAGCCACGTACATGCAGATTGTCATGAAAGTGACGCCGATAGGTGAGCCTGTGAATGAGCCAGGGATAGCCGTGGAAGGCGAAGACAACCGGCACATCAGGAGGGAAGATACGATCGAAGTCTTCATCCGAAAGTCCATGCGGGTGCTCGGTCTGTGGCTGCAACGCCATCAGGTCTACAACATTGACCACGCGAATGCGCAGATCGGGAACACGCTCGCGCAGCAATGTGACAGCGGCCAGAGCTTCCATCGTTGGAACATCGCCGCAACAGGCCATCACTACCTCGGGATTGCCTTCATCGTTTGAGGCCCACTGCCAGATGCCCATTCCTGTAGTGCAATGCGCAATGGCTTCTTCCATGTTGAGCCACTGCGGTGCGGGCTGCTTTCCGGCCACAATCAGATTCACGTAATTGCGGCTGCGCAGGCAGTGATCACTTACTGAGAGCAGCGTGTTTGCATCGGCAGGCAGGTAGACGCGCACCACGTCTGCTTTCTTGTTCACCAGGTGGTCGATGAAACCGGGGTCCTGATGCGAGAAGCCGTTGTGGTCCTGCCGCCAAACCAGCGAGCTGAGAAGATAGTTGAGCGATGCGATTGGTTTGCGCCACGGAATTTGCCGCGTCACCTTCAGCCACTTGGCATGCTGGTTCACCATCGAGTCGATGATGTGAATGAACGCCTCGTAACAGGAGAAGAATCCATGGCGGCCGGTGAGTAGATAACCTTCAAGCCATCCCTGACACATGTGCTCGCTCAGCACTTCCATCACGCGACCTTCAGGAGAAAGGTTCTCGTCCACGGCCATCGTCTCGGCCATCCAGGTTTTGCCCGTGCCGGTGATCACGTCCCCAATGCGGTTGCTTGCGGTTTCATCGGGGCCGAAGACGCGGAAGTTTCGCTCCTTCATGTTGGCCTGCATCACACCGTGCAGATAGTGCCCGAGAACGCGCGTCGACTCCACATCTTCGGCTCCACGTTTTTCGATCTTCACTGCAAAGTCGCGGAAGTTGGGCAGTTTGAGCGGCTGCAGTAACATGCCGCCATTGGCGTGCGCATTCATCCCCATGCGGCGGCGACCCTTGGGTGCAATTTCGGCAATCTCTGGCAGTAGCGCGCCGTGCTCGTCAAACAGCTCTTCTGGTTTGTAGCTGCGCATCCACTCGTCCAGCAGTTGCAGATGATCCGGTTTCTCGCGCAGTTCGCTGAAGGGAACCTGGTGTGCACGCCAGGTGTTTTCCACCGGCTTGCCATCCACAAATTTCGGGCCTGTCCAGCCTTTGGGGGTGCGCATGATGAGCATGGGCCATGCGGGGCGCTCGCTTGATTCGCCACTGCGCGCTGCCTTCTGGATTTGCTCAATGCGATCGAAGATCGTGTCGAAGGTGGCTGCCGCAAGTTGATGCATCGTAGCCGGATCGTCGCCCTCAATTGTGTACGGCTCATAGCCGTAGCCGCGCATCAGGTCTTCCAACTCAGCGCGCGGGATGCGTGAGAGAACAGTGGGGTTGGCGATCTTGTAGCCGTTCAAATGGAGAACGGGCAGCACGGCGCCGTCAGTCGCGGGATTCAGAAACTTGTTTGAGTGCCAGCTAGTGGCGAGGGGGCCAGTCTCCGCTTCACCATCACCGACAACGCAGGCGACAATGAGATTCGGATTGTCATAAGCGGCGCCGAATGCGTGCACAAGCGAGTAGCCGAGTTCGCCGCCTTCGTGGATAGAACCGGGAGTTTCAGGCGCTACATGGCTCGGCACTCCGTAGGGCCAGCTGAACTGGCGGAAGAGTCTCTTGATCCCGTCGCTATTTTGCTCAATGTGCGGATAAATTTCTGAGTACGAGCCTTCGAGATAGGTATTGGCTACAAGCCCTGGTCCGCCGTGGCCGGGACCGATGATGTAAATCATGTCCAGGTCGCGCTCGCGGATGATGCGATTCCAGTGCACGTAGAGAAAGTTCAATCCTGGAGTCGTACCCCAGTGGCCCAGCAGACGCGGCTTCACATCATCCAGCGTGAGCGGCTTCTTCAGCAGGGGGTTGTCTTTGAGATAAATCTGCCCGACAGACAGGTAGTTGGCGGCGCGCCAGTAGGCATCCATCTTCGCCAATTGTTCGGGACTCAGTGGGTTCTTGCTCGCTGTCTCAGTCATGATTCTCCTCGCAAGGTGAATTCCCGTTCTACTTAAAGGCTAGCAGCCAATTGTGAACAGGTTGCGTGATTCGAGTCACAATCTGGCACTTGGCATTCGAGAAGTGCCGTAATCAGACGTAAACATTCGAGATTGGAAGAAACATTTCGCGCAGCTTAGCAGCGATCCAGGAATATCCTGGAGTGCTAAAGCTCGTAACCAGAAGCCTCAATCTTCTTCTGCCAGTTCCAGGCGGAGAGCAGGATTTCGTCAAGAGCGCGTGTCGGCGTCCAGCTCAGTACATTCCGGGCTTTCGTCGAATCGGCAAAGAGCGATGGAGGATCGCCTGTGCGCGGCGGAGCATAAATATGAGGCACATCGCTGCCGGTTAATTGTTCCAAAGCGCGCATCAGCTCTTTGATCGAGATTCCGCGACCCGTGCCCAGATTCAGGCTGATAGAAGCACCACAGTGTTCCAGATATTCCAACGCCCTCACGTGTGCGTCACCTAAATCGGAGACGTGGACATAGTCGCGCACACATGTTCCATCGGCTGTCGGCAGGGTGTCACCAAAGATTTGAAGGGGCGGCGTCACACCCAGCGCGGCTTTCATCATGAGCGGAATCAGATGCGTCTCCGGTTGATGGACTTCGCCGATTTGTCCTGAAGCGTGTGCACCGGCCGCATTGAAGTAGCGCAAGGCAACGAAACGGAGATCGTGCGCAACGCTGTAGGCTTGCAGAACCTTCTCAAAAAAAAGCTTCGTTATGCCGTAGGGATTAATTGGATTCGCCGGTGCGTCTTCCGTAATGGGCAGCGTAGTGGGCACGCCATAGACCGCGCGCCCGCTGGTCAAGTTTCTTGTGATGCATTTGGGCAAACGCGGTTTTCTGGATGGCTATCCGGGATTCGCTTATTCGGTGCTGATTGCGTTCTATGAATTTCTGATCGTGCTGAAGACACGCGAACTCAAGGCACAGCAGTCCGGGGCTTCTGGCGGACAGAATCAGAAAAGTGCTTCTTAGAGAGCGTTCCCTAAAAGTACCTTTTTAATTTCAAAATGCGCGACTCAAAGCCGTACCAGAGCGCGGTAGCGACAAGCGTCGCCATCAGGAAACGGAAAGCCACGATGGCGAGGTTGCCGGCAACCCCGTAGGGGTCCATCTTCAGGTCAAACCAGCCGAAGAAGATGAATGTGGCGATATGCGTCATGTAAAGGCCGTAGCTGATCTTGCCGTAGTAGGCGAGTGGTCCTCGACGCAGCAGCACATGAACCGGAGTGCGCGCCCCGCTGGAGGCAAGCATGGTGAGAACAACTCCCGCAAAAGCGATGGCCAGTGCGGAGTCGAGGAATCCATTACCTGCGGCGACAGTAAAGACGGCGACGGTACCAAGAACAAATGCGCTCAGGCCAGAAATGAGCCAGGTGCGGCGCGTGAAGGCAAGCGTGTAGAGGGCAAGTGCGATAAGGCTGCCGAGCGCAATGCCGT
Organism: Acidobacteriota bacterium; assembly: GCA_028876335.1. Classification (GTDB taxonomy): domain Bacteria; phylum Acidobacteriota; class Terriglobia; order Terriglobales; family Acidobacteriaceae; genus Telmatobacter. The sequence goes on along the minus strand of JAGWSG010000059.1, from coordinate 9,013 downwards.
CGAGATGGATGAGTGTATGCGTAGGCGTTAGCCACGAGAAATGGTGCATGCGCAGGAGCGGGCAGCCGATGAGAATGACGATGAGCAAGGTGGCGAGGTAGACGGGCCTGCGCAGGAAGCGCACAACTGGAGCCCAGACGAAGTAGTACTGCTCTTCAATTGCAAGCGACCATGTGGGGCCGAGCGCTGGTGGCAGCGCGATGTGAAACATGTTTTGCAGGAAGAGAATGTAGGCCCACCACGGCGCGGTGCGCACGGCATCCCACACGCCGGGGCCAATGTACCAGGGCGCTTCCGCGTAGACGAAAACAAGGATCAATACATAGACAGGCCAGATGCGCAGGACGCGGCGTGCGTAGAAATTTTTGAAGTAATGTGGCTTTTCACGCGACTCCATCAGGATGGAAGTGATGAGAAAGCCGGAGAGAACGAAGAAGAGATTGACGCCGGCCCAGCCCCACAGCGCTGGTTTCAGCAGCCATGTGTGCTCAAGCCGCGGATGGCAGTGATAAAAGAGCACGCCAAGAACGGCGAGTCCGCGCAGTCCCTGCAACTCGGGGATGTAGGAGGGGAGCCAGTCGGGTCTGCGCATGGGCAATCGAGTGAAGGAACGCGAGGTCCCGAAGGAGGGACCTCAATGTTATGGAAGTTTAGGTTAACTGGACGCCAACTGCTTGGCGCGTTCGGTTGCGCGCATTACAGCTTTGATGAGTGTGACGCGCAGGCCACCTTCTTCGAGCTCTAGAATTCCGTCGATGGTGCAGCCAGCAGGGGTGGTTACGGCATCCTTCAGAAGAGCCGGATGGTAGCCCGTTTCCAGCACCATTTTGGACGCGCCAAATGCTGTTTGCGCAGCGAGTTGTGTAGCCACATCGCGTGGCAAGCCTACTTTTACGCCTGCCTCAGCCAGTGCCTCAATAATGATGTACACGTATGCCGGGCCGGAGCCGGAGAGCCCCGTAACGGCATCCATGTGCTTTTCGTCCACCAGCACCGTGCGGCCTACGGTTTCAAAGATGCGCACGGCTAGTTCCATCTGTTTTGCGCTGACAAAACGGCCACGGCAGAGAGCGGTGGCGCCTGCGCCCAGCGCGGCCGGTGTGTTGGGCATGGCGCGGATGACGGCAAGATCAATACCGGCAGCTTCTTCAATCGCGCGTGTCTTCACGCTGGCGGCAAAGCTGACGATGGTCTTGTCCTTTGTCAGTGCCGGTTTGATCTTTTCCATCAGGTCGGGAACCTGGAATGGCTTCACGCCGAGCAGAATCAGATCCGACTGCTTGACTGCCTCCAAATTGTCGGTGGACACATCGACGCCCCATTGCGTGCTGAGAGCAATGGCGCGTTCCTGCCGGGAGACGGTGGCACAGATCTGATCGGGCGCAAAAAGATTCTCTTTGAGGAATGCCTGGAGAAGGATACCGCCCATTTTGCCCGCGCCTAGAACGGCGACACGGACGTTGGGAAGTTGCGCGGGGATTTCGTTTGCTTCAACGGCGATTTCCGCCATGGTGTTTTGTCCTGAGTGAGTGGATTAGTTCAACACTACAGAATACGCGCTCAGGGGTCTGAACATGTCCTAAAGAGAGCTTTGTTCACCTTTGCGCACCACCCAGGTGGTCATTGCGCGCTGCTTGTGAACGACAGTTGTGCGAAGCAATTCGGCAAACTGGCCCATGCGGCTCGTAAACGCTTCAAGAAGCGGCGCGTCGACCAGGTAGCGCAGCGAGCCGTCGGGCGATTTGTAACGGCGCCCTTCAACATGCTGAATCTGGTCCTCCATGCCGATGGTGGAACCGAGACGGCTGAAGAAGATGCCGCCGGGTTTTAGATGCCGGAAGCAACCGCGCAACATGGCTTCAAAATGCGCGTCATCATGCGCGAAATGGAGAACCGTGTTGCAGATGACCATGTCTGCGCAGGCATCCGGAAAAGTCATTGCCTCCACAGGTTCAACGCGGAAATTGGACGCGGGGAGCGAGGGAGCGAGTTTGGCGGCCATGGCGCGCACCGCCTCTACTTCGTCGGGATTTGTGTCGGCAGCGTAGACGTTGTAGCCCTCGCGCAGTAAATAAACGAGATTGCGCCCCGACCCGCAGCCTGCGTCTACAACGGTCTCGCCGGGAGTGATACGCGCTTTGAGCAACTGGTCAAAAAGGTAGATATCAATCTGGCCGAACTGATCCTGAAGTATGGGCATATGAAGTTCCAAACATACCACAGCAATATATGAAGTTCAGGCAGGAGATGTATGAGGGATGTGCTGGACCGACGAGCGTTTTCGCGGTTCAAATGAGAAATGCGAAGGGCGATTCCGCCCTTCGCATTTGATGGTTTGGTAATTTGTCGAGCCAGGCGACGCTATCGAGACAGGCAGGCCTGATCTGCAAAGAATGCCTTGAGGGCCGTATCCGTATCAGCGTTGAGTTCGGCCTGATTCTCAGTCTTGCTCCAGAGGGTGTATCCCCCGGGAATCTGGATGGAAGGTTGCCCCGTTGACATCGCGGTGAGCATGGATGTTATCCAACCACGAAACTCGTATTGATAAAGAACTGCATCCTGCAATGTGGGCTCGGGGGTGCGGTAGTCGGCGATGTGTTCACCAAGATGCGCGATGGCCAACGGCATGATCTCTTTTTTGACGTGATCACTGTTCAAGAGAACGTGGAAAATGACGCCATCTGGGGAGTCAGTTGTGGCTTGGTCTTCAAACGCGGCAGTTTCTACGCTGGGTTGTGTGTATGCGACGACGACGCCGTTGTTATCGCCCTGTTTGCCGAATGCATCTGTGGCGCGCTTGGGATGGTCGTTGAACGCGATAGAGGAGGCAAAGGACTCGGAGACGTGTGGGCTGGCTTCAGCTTCGGTTTCCGTTGCTTTGATTGCGGCGTTCTTATCTACGTCGATTCTCTGCACATCGACATCCGCAACCGATTGAAGTACAAGGCGGACGGGATAGGCGTTCAAATTGCCGAAGCCCGCAATGCTGGTAATTTTTCCGCTTGCGTCGCGGGTTAATTCCGGCTTCACCGCATCAATCCTGCCGGTGAGTGTTGCGGAGACGAGATTTCGCGCGCAGCCAAGGCAGACGCCGGAGGTCTTCATACGATCAGCAAGCGACGAATCGAACTTTTTGAACATCTTGTCGGCATTCAGCGTGACCGGTGTCCGTGCCGGCTCAGGCGCTACTTTGCCGGCGAAGTTCTTGGCGGGCTGGAGGGTGATTAGGGCATCGGGGCCGTATTTGGCTTTAGTCCCCTCAGGATATTCGAGCCAGATGGCGTCGATTTGCTGGCCACATTGGGGGCCCTGAATGATGAAACTGTCAAAACCGGCAGCGACTGTGGCCTTGATGCTGACGACTTTATTGTTGAAGGCGGCAGGGTTCTTGAGGATGTCGCAGACGGTGGTGTTCGCGGCCTGTGCGTGGAGCAGGCCGGCGAAACCGAGGATGCACGCAAGGGTCAAGAGCTTTTTCATTTCGTACTGTTCTCCGGGATTGTTTTGCTTCACTTGGGATTCTATAGCCAATACATCAGTGTGCCAGCCTGAGAGTCTGTGAGGACGGGCACCACTCCGTGGGGCAGCCGCTCGCTCATCGCTCGCAGGAAGTTTGTCGATCCCCACTCATCGATTGCGATGAGTGGGGCAGGGAGAATTGGCGCGAGGTCAATTGGCTTTCTGGGAGTTGATCCAGGCGTCTACGCGGTCGGCCAGCATGTCGAGCGGGAGTGCACCGGAATCAAGGACTTCGTCGTGGAATGCTCGGATGTCGAATTTGGGGCCGAGCTCCTTCTTTGCCTTTTCGCGCAGGGCGATGATGGTGAGCTGGCCGATTTTGTAGGCGGTGGCCTGTGAGGGCCAGGCGATATAGCGATCGACTTCAGACTGGACGTCGGGTTCTGCGATGGCCGAGTGAGCGTGGAAGTAGTCAACCATCTGCTGGCGGGTCCAGTGCTGGGAATGCACGCCGGTATCGACGACAAGTCGGATGGCGCGCCAGATATCTGCTTCAAGGCGGCCGTAGTCGGAGTAGGGATCCTGATAGAAGCCGACGTCTTTGCCGAGTTGCTCGGCATAGAGGCCCCAGCCCTCCGTATAGGCAGTGTAGTGAGAATACTTGCGGAATTCTGGCACGTCAGTGAGTTCACGCGCGATGGAGATCTGCAGGTGGTGGCCGGGGAGTCCCTCGTGGTAGGCGATGGACTCGACCGAGTAGAGATTGCGCTGCGTGGGGTCGTAGAGGTCGATGAAGAGGCGGCCGGGGCGCGAGCCGTCGGCTGTGCCGGGTTCATAGTAGGCGGGAGCGGACGTCTTTTCAAGAAATGCGGGCACGGGCACAACTTCAAACTTTGCCTTGGGCAGGCGACCGAAGAGCTCAGGCAGTTTGGCCTGCATGGCGGAGAGATAACCCCTATATGCATCAAGGAGTTGATCGCGGGATGTGGGGTGGAGCCTGGGGTTGTCTTTCAGTGAGGCGCGGAAGGTGGCCAGGTCCTTGAAGCCCAGCTTTTGGGCGATGGCGAGCATTTCCTTCTCGTCTTTCGCGACTTGTTCGAGGCCGATCTGGTGAATCTGTTCGGCGGTCATCTGGGTGGTGGTTGTGCGGTCGAGGAGGTACTGGTAGTAGGCCTGTCCATCGGGAAGGGCCCACAGGCCGGGATCGGTGCGGCCGGCGGGGATGTAGCTTGCCTCAAGGAAGCGGCCGAAGCGAACGTATGCGGGGAAGACCTTGTGCTGGATGGCATCGAGCATTGCGGACTTGATGCTCTGTTGCTCGGCGGCGGGGATGGATGCGGGGAAGTGCTTGAGTGGTAATGCGTAAGGCGTGTCCTCGGGTTTTTCAGCGAGGAAGGTTTTGACCTGGGCGTCGACTTTCTCGAGCAAGTATTTCGGCGGTACGCGCTTGTCTTCCATGCCGATGGACATGTTGGTGGAGACCTGCTCGAAGGCGGTAGGCAAGGCGTTGAGGCGGGCGATCCAGTCTTCGTAGTCCTTCACGGTCTGGAAAGGAAGCTGCGCGACCAACTGCTGGTAGTCGATCTGGATGCCGGCCATCTGGTTGACGGGCATCTCCCAGACTTTGAATTGCGCGCCTTCCTCATCGTCTGTGAATTTGCGGAGGAGAAGCTCACGGCTGATCTTCTCCTGGTCAGTAAAGCCTGTGGGATCGATGGCGGCAATGCGCAGGAGCCATGCCTGTTCGCGCTGGAGCCAGTCATTATTGGCCTGGACGGAGTAGTCGGAGAGCTTGTCATTCCAGCGTTTGTCACCGATGGCGGAGGCGAACTCGGGGTTGGCCTGGAGGTAGGCCTGCCAGTACTCATTGATGAGATCGTTCAGGTCTTTGCGGCGGTCAGCGAGCGACTCCTGGACGATGACCGCGGGGGCCTTTTGGGCCAGAGTGACGGCGGCAGCTGCGGGAAAGACGAGGGCGGCAAGGACGGCAGAGACGACGAGTTTGCGCATGGGGAAAGTTTAGTGCAGGGAACAGAGAGCAGGGAACAGAGACCAGAGACCGGGGGAGTATGGGACCGGGGATTGAGTGGGCTAGCGGGCTTCGCGAGTGAGCGGAGTTTGCGGAGATTGGATTGTTGAGGAACTTGTGGACGGGGTGGGAGTAATTGGTGAGGAAGGAGTGGACATTTTTGCCTGCGAAGTGGGGTGGGGATCGAGCGGTGAGAGATAGATGGCTTCGGGGTGCGGGTATGGCGAGGGAAAAGTGGAATGTTGCGCTTTTGCTGGATTTTTTGATGGAGGAAACGGTTTGCCGAAAATTACCCCTGGATTGGCCAGAATGAAAGGAGCGGGCAGAAGAGCGGGCAGTGGAAGGAGACGGACAATGCGGGCGAAGGACAGGTGGAAAGTGAGACGGGAACTGGATGCGGAGATGCGTCCTTTCCGGACGGCGGCGCGGCTGAAAAATCCGACGGTAGCGCTATTGAGGACAGTAAGGCAGACCCTGAACATGACGACAGAGGAGGTTGGCGCTGCGATGGGCGTGTGCAAGAGCGCAGTGTCGCGGCTGGAGTACTCCGAAGAGCGAGGCACGATTATGATGCGCGCGCTGGCGAGGGCAGCGAACGCGATGGGGTGCGACGTGGTGTACGGAATTGTGCCGAAGGACGGGCGGACGCTCGAGGAAGTGGTGGAGAGAAAGATGTGGCGAAAACTGCTGGAAGCAGAGAAGGATGTGAATTTGGAACGCACCAGGGGCGCGAAGGAGGCATGAGATGGCGAATGCGGGCAGGAGAGAGCTGGAGGCTCAGCACTTGAAGCAATTGCGTGAGAAAAATGCGGCGCGCAAGAAGAGTCTGCAGGAGCCGGCACGCGAAGAGGAAAAGGAGGAAACGGCCGGAGGACGGGAGCTGCCAATGGAGCAGAAGCTTGGTAAGGCGGCGGAGAAGGAACTGCGGAGGGTGGGATCCGAAATGTCGAAGTCGTTGGCGAACAAGGCGGCGAAGGGCGACGTGGCGAGCGCGAAGCTGCTGCTGCAGTTGGTGGAGAAGGGCGGGAAGGGGCAGGCGGATATGGACAAGGTGGAAGTGCGCGCGGCGCTGGACGCGATGATCAATGAGTGGGCCAACGGGCCGGAGTGGACAGGGCCGAAGTATGGCGAGGAGTATTTACGGCTTTGCAATGAGCAGGGAGTGCGCGATGCGCAGAAGGCCGGCCTGTATGGCAGCGAGTTGCTGGGGAGTCAGGTCATTGACAGATTCCGCTACGCCGGGAGCGACCGAGCCGACGCCAGTTTCAAAGAGATAGCAGGTCTTCTGGGAGAATGCGGCATAGATACGCCCTGAGAGGCGCTTCATCATGCCTGCCTGACTGGTTTGGTAGAGGTTGAAGACGCGTCCGTTGATGGTTTCAGACGGGAGAGGCTTTTCGCCGGGTTCGAGTTGGGCTACGGAGGCTGCGGTGGATTGGCAGGCATTGTTGCCCGGCGAGGAAAAGGCTGCGTACGCAATGCCGAAGCCTTCAAGCGTGGTATGGGCGTAGGGGCCTGTGAAGCGTGTGCGCGGAAAGCCGCCCAGGCTGTAACTGAAGCCGGCGATGGGCTTGACGGTTTGCGACTGCGCAAGGAGCGGTGGGATGTAGGCGTATTGAACTTCCGGTTTGAAGGCTGACGGATAGCGGAAGGTGACGCCGTGGGCGGTGTCGCGATAGGTAGTGGTGGGGGACCAGGGGAAGTCGTTGTTGTTTGGATGTGGTGGTTGAGATTGTGAGTTCGATTGTGTGGTTTGGGGCGGCGTGTGGGTGTGGCATGCGGTAAGTGTGAGGCAGAGGGCGAGGGTGGGGAGGATGCGGAGCATGGGGAGTTCTCCTCTGGGAGAGGATATACCGGCCGTGTGGTACGGCAGCCTCTCGCTTCTCACTTGCAGGAAAGTTGCGCTGGTGCCCGCGATGGGGGTACCTTTGTCCCTGGAGATTTCAATGCCCCGCCTTTGCGCCCTCCTGCTCATATTTGCAGCCACCGCAGTTTCAGCGGAATCGCCGATGGATCAACTGAAGCGGACCGCCGAATACTACAGGACCATTGACAGTTTCGACGTGAAGGGAACGGTGACTGCCAACATCCCCGAAACGTCATGGCAGGGCACCTATGAGTATGAAACCGAAGGCGCTCAGCCACGTTATTTGCCAATGGATGTTCATAGTTCAACGTTGCAGACTGTGACCAGGGTTGGTGCCTTTAAGTTACAAAGGGTTGTGAATGGCGCTACCGATCCGAAGCCAGATATTGAAACCGGATTACCAGCCTTCGGCGAGTTCGATCATCTGACGGATCATTTGGTGAGTGCGCAGAAGGTTGGTACGGCCGTGATTCCGTTTGAGGGAAAGAATCACCTTTGTGACGTAATCGACGCTGAATACGACTTCTCTCCAGACTTCAAGCCACACACGCAGGTTGAGCATCACACGATTGTGATCGATCCGGCAACACTCGCAGTGCTGCGCGAGACACGGCCAGATCCAAAGGTGGGGGAGTGGATTGCAACAGTAACCTCGTTCACGGTGCATCAATCGCCGTCCGCCATGCTTTTAGATGCACTTCAGAAAATCAGCCATCAACCGAACGAGAAGTCGAAGTGGATAGGACGAGAGGTCCCGGACATAACTCTAAAGCAACTTGTGGGACCTTCAGTGGACTTGGCGAAGCTCCGCGGCAAGCCTGTGTTGCTGGACTTTTGGGGCAGTTATTGCGTGCCCTGCAAGCGGGCGACACTGATGGCGCAGGGATTTGCGAGGCGCTATCAATCTTCTGGACTTCAAGTCCTGACCATTACACAAGATTCTCCGCAGGATGCGAAAGGATGGACTGCGTTCAACCACGTGACACTACCTGTTCTTTTAGACGAGGACGGTTCAGCGTTCAAGGCATTTGACATTGAAGGAGTGCCGGACGCAATTCTCATCAATTCAGATGGGAAGGTTGCTCGCTATTGGGTCGGATTCGACGACAAGGCGAAGATGGAATCGGATCTGGACGCGAGCCTGCTGAGCGCGCAACGTGGAGCACATCGATAAAGATGCGGGGCATGGGGAGTTGTTTCCGGAGCTAAAGCACGTCTCCTGTTTTCGCGCCTTTTCCCGGGGCCTGAAGGCCCCTTCTCCCCCCGTGCTGCGGCATTGCATGCAGCGGGTGGCGCTTGGGCGGCAGGAGGGTTGTGGTTTTTGTCCCTTCGGGTTTGGGGCGGGCGGGTCTGTGAGAGTAATGTGGTGCTCACAAAACACTCTTGTGCAGGTGATGTGTTGCGCGTGCTGACGATAATTGCCGTATTGGCATTGACTGCTTACGTTGTGCTTGCGGCGATTTTCTTTTTCACGTAGCGGAGTTTGCTGTACTACCCGAGCCATGCGTATGCAATGCCGGCGGAAGCGCATGCAAATGCTGCTTACCGGGAAATCGCTGTGCGAACGGACGACGGTCTTGCGCTGAAGGCGTGGTACGCGCCGGCGAAAGAAGGTCGCTGCACCATTGTTTTCTTTCACGGGAATGCGGATGAGCTTG
>JAGWSG010000058.1 GCA_028876335.1 Acidobacteriota bacterium | reverse complement strand
GGGTGCTTCGGCTCGCTCTCAGGGCGCATGTTTTTCCCCAGTTATCGGCGAAATTTGCCTTCAGACTGGAGAAATTATACCACGAATACATCTCCTATGTTATTGATAATAAAATAAGTTAATGGATTTTTCAGGTTCGACTCTTTAGTATCGGCTCCCTCGCTTAGTCGTATAGTCGCCATTTCGAACTATTGATGCGGAGGAGGCCTACCCCTAATTGGGACATTTCGGAATAACTTGCAGGGGAATCAGCTCAACAAGGTGCGGTTCTGGCGAGATGATTTTGATATCCGCTCTCCTCTACTCTTCAGTTCCCTGCCCGTGCCGCTTTCCTTATGCGGGGACGCCAATGCGACAACAAGAAACAGAAGCGAACTGCCTATATACATCAGACCGATCTTCTTATAGTCGACAGTAGTTACCCATTCGTGAAGAATCTGAAGTGCCGTGCTTGAGTGGGATTCAGTCACCCACCTTTAATCTGCTGCGCCGAAAGATGCGTCTGTCCCCATAAGATCAATTCCTCTGGATATAACGACGAGTGCAAGGTGGAATCTGTGTACAAATCCATATTCCGGTTCAATCAAACCCCGCGAAAGCGTCGTAAGGTCCGGTTGGCCTTAATCCATTTGAGCTGGTAATGAAGAACAAAGGGGGTGGACTGCCAAATCTTTAAGTAGCAGATTTCTTACAAGTGCAGCGCGGCTTTGGAGGGCCTAGTTTTCCTGTGCCAAGTTGGAACTTAGTCCAGAGTTGGTTGGTTAACTCGCTTGATTTTCTGTCGGCGAGAGTTGCGTGAGGCCTACCGCAAAAGATTACCGCTCTGCCGTCTCCGAGCCACATCCTCATATATGCCCGCTTCTGCGGGTCCGTTCTTACCCTGCGAGTTGGCACCAATTCACAACGAGTTCCTGTGCAAAGAATCCCGAACAGGGATTCACATAGGCGGATTGCACTAATGAGACTTGCAGCTCGGCACAAACAATATATTATTCATTTTAAACAACTTAGGTTTCTGCCCCCCAGGGATTCGAACCCCGATATGCTGATCCAGAGTCAGCTGTCCTACCATTGAACGAGGGGGCAACACGCGAGAAAAGCCTCAACTGCTGCCGCCGGCCGGGTTCGCAGCAGAATGCCCAAACCTGAAAGCCAACCCCCTCATCATAAAGGGATTCCGCCCAAGGGTCAATCCAACCGTACCTTACTCTTCCCTCAGCACTTCCAGCGGCCTTAGCCCCAGAATCCGGTAGCTCGCAATCCATCCCGTCGCAGTCGCAAGCACCGCCGTGCCAAGCAACGCTACCGCCGTCGCAGTCCAGTCAATATGGAAGGCAATCTCCAACCGCCGTAGCAACACACGCGTCAGCACGTTGGCAAAAATCACACCTACCGTTCCCGCCAGCAGACCTAACACGCTGAACTCCACACTGAAGGTCCGCACGATCCGCATGCGTGTCGCACCCAGGGTCTTTAGAACCACCGCCTCGCGCATCCGCCTGAATCGCGCACTCGCAATGCTCGACGCCAAAATCATCAGTCCTGCAAGAATCGAAAATCCTGCCAGAAACCGCACCACAAACGTAATCTGCCCGACTACGCTCTCAATCCGGTCCAGCACATCGGCAATATTAATTACGGTCACCGTGGGATAAGCCGCAAACAGAGCCCGTTCCATCTCTCCCACTTGCTTCGGATCAATATGCGCCCCGCCGTACCATGTCGCAACTTCGTCCTTTAACAATCCTGACGGCAGCACAAACGAAACACGCGCCCCCAGGTGCTGACCATCCGCTCGATAAATCGCCGCCACCTTCAGCGTCTGCTCCACACCTGCAATCTCCATCTGCATCGTGGAGCCCGCCTTGATATCCAGGCGCTTTGACAAACCCTCACTCACAGCAATCGACTTCGCGTCCCCGCTCGTCCACCACCTGCCCTCTCTGATCTTGTCGCCTGCCGGCAATGTGTCCGCCCAACTTAACGCGGCATTCTCCAGCATGCGCGTCGGCACATGCTTCCCTTCCAGCTTCTCCAGCGGTTGACCGTTAATCGTCACCACCCGTCCGCGTACCACCGGCAGAAGATCCAGCGGCTCCTTCACACCCGGCTGATGCTCAAAGAACGTGCGTATCCCACTTACTTCATCCGGAGTAATGTCGATCAGAAAAATATTCGGCAGTTTTGGTGAAGCCGTCTCGCGCAGATCACGCAACAGCATTCCCTGCGTCAGGTATACAGATAAGATCAGCATCACGCCGGTGCCAAGCGCCGCCAACACCGCGGCAGACTGATTCCCCGGCCTGTACAGATTCGCAAGCCCGTGTCGCAATGACGACGGTAAACGCAGCCGCACCCGGTTCAAAGTAAACCGAAGCACGCGCAGCGCAATCGCAGCCAGGATCAGCAACACCACAACCGTCACCGCAAACATCGCCGCAAAGCGCCACGCCACATCCACTGAATCTGACAGCGCCCACGCAATCCCGCCCAGCGCCACCACCGTAAGAGCAGATAGTCCTGCCTGCAAACGTCGTTTCCAAAGCGCGAGGATCCATCTCAGAACTGCATCGATAATCCAAAAGTAGAACGTCCCAATCGAGAGTAAACAGCGTGCCAAACGATGACCAGGTTTGCGGAATCGGGCAAAGCTAATCTCCAGCGTCGACCTCCACCAACGCATCACGATCCCTTGCGTCCCGGCTAATCCCTGCTCCACAAGCCGCCGCAGCACCAGCACCGGCCGCACGTTCCGCACATCCAGCAGCGGCGGCAGGCAAAACAAAAACGTAGTCAGCAATCCTGTGCCCAGCCCCGCAGCCGCAGCCCTCCTCGGAAACTCCAGCTGCGTCTTCAGTGGCAGCAGATTCGCAAACATCGAAGGCAGAAGCAGCATCACACCCGCGCCCGCAGCCACGCCCAGCAATGCGCCCGCAAGCCCCAGCCCCATCGTCTGGATCAGAAAGATTCGCAGCAGATCTGACGACGTCGCACCCACAGCCTTCAAGATCGCCAGCATATCCATGCGCTGTTCCAGATGCGCATGCATTGCCATTGCCACCCCAATCGCACCAAGAACCATCGCCACAAGGCAGATCAGGCTCAAAATCGCCGTTGCATGATCCAACCCCTCGCTCAGAGCGGGATTCCCTTCCCGGAAATCCATCACTTGCGCGTCCGGCATTGCATCTTCAATCTCTTTGCGCACCGTCGCTGCATCCGCCGTGGGCGGCAGCTTCAGCAGTAGCCGCTCACTTGCCCGGCTCCCTGGTGCCAGCAATCGCGTCTCATCCAGAGAAGCGCGCGAAATCATCACCCTTGGCCCCAACCCCGCACCGGCGCTCATCCGGTCCGGCTCCTGCTTGAGCACCGCCGTAATTTTGAACTCACGCCCGCCCAGCTTCAGTGACTGCCCCACATGCGCATGCAGCCGAATCAGAAACTCATCCGCCACCACCGCCGAGTCGCCGGCGAGTGCCTGCGTCAACGATATAGATGGCTCCAGCTCCGCCTTCCCATAAAACGGATACTTCGCGGGATTAACCGCCTTCAAACTCACCAGCAGCGGCACCGGATCCGGCGCCACTGACGCCATTGACACCGTCTCCACCGCCCACGTTGACTCCGCACCCGCGCCGCTCTTGTTCACCACTGCGGCCACCTTGTCCAGCTCCGCCTGCGTCGGCTGCCGAAAGATCCGCGCACTCAAATCGCCCGCCATCAGCGACCGCGCCTCGCGCGTCAACGTCGTCCTGAAGCTCTCGCTGAATCCCCGCACCCCCACCAGCGCCGCCACACCCACAGCCACTGACAACACCACAAACGCAAATTTCCCCGGCGCAGATTTCAAATCCCGCCATCCAATCGCCGCCGCACGGCTCCAGCTCAATGCACGCTGCGCCATCAGACCCGCTCCACGCTTGCGGCTTCCACCTGTTCCGCACCAGGCAGCGTATCTTCAACCACCATGCCATCCTTCAGCACAATGCGCCTGTCTGCGCGACTCGCCACTTCCGGGTCATGAGTCACCAGCACAAGCGTCGTCTTCGCTGTTTTGTTCCGCTCCAGCAGCAAATCAAGCACCAGCTTCCCATTCGTCGAATCCAGATTCCCCGTCGGCTCATCGGCCATCACAATCGGTGGTTCCACCACAAACGCGCGCGCCAGCGCCACACGCTGCTGCTCACCGCCACTCAGCTGAATCGGATAATGCTCCATCCTGTCGTGCAGCCCCACCGCATCCAGCAATCCGCGCGCTTTCGCCAGCCCGCTTCCTTCCGCGTTCAGCTCATATGGCAGCAGCACATTCTCCAGTGCCGTCAATGTCTGTATCAGTTGATACGACTGAAACACAAACCCCAGTTTCTTTCCGCGTACTGCTGCCAGCGCTGTTTCGTTCAAATTATGAATCGGCGTTCCATCCAGCCAGATCTCGCCTTCCGTCGGCGTATCCAGTCCTGCCAGCAAACCAAGCAGCGTACTCTTCCCGCTGCCGCTCGCGCCCACAATCGCAACAAACTGCCCTGCGGGAATGCACAGTGAAATTCCCTTCAGAATGTCCACGCGCCGCGCGCCATTCTGAATCGACTTCTTCACGTTACGGACTTCAATCACCAGGCACACCTCTCCATTGCATCCATACGCACACGCTGCGCGGCGCGTTCCCTCGCCCTCCCGGGCTACACTACTTCTGTGGACGTTCGCCGCCTCTTAATCGTCTCACTCTGCCTTGCCTTTCTCGCCGCGCCCATTACACGCGCGCAAAATGCCGCCTCCAGTCACCTCATTGTCTGCTTCGGAGACAGCATCACCGCGGGCTACAGACTCCCTGCCGGCCAGGCCTATTCAGACAATCTCCAGCGCGAGCTCAACACTCTCGGCTACCACTACAATGTCCTCAACCGCGGCACCAGCGGCGCCACCACCAAAGACGCCGTCGTCGACCTGCCATCCATTCTCCGCCTTCATCCCGCCATCGTCATCGTCGAGTTCGGCGGCAACGACGGCCTCCGCGGCCTCCCGCTCTCCGCAACCCAGCAGAATCTCGACAAGGTCGTCGGCGCTCTCGTCGCTGCGCACATCAAGGTCCTCGTCGCCGGCATTACGCTCCCGCCAAACTACGGCCCCGACTACATCCGTCAGTTCAACGCGCTCTTCCCCGCGCTCGCCCGCAAATACCGCACCGCCCTCGTGCCCATGATCTATAAGGACCTGGTTCATGTTCCTGGCACCATTCAGGACGATGGCATCCACCCCACCGCCAAAGGCTCCCGCATCATTGCAAAAACGCTTCTGCCTGCACTCAAACCGCTGCTCAGGAAATAAATAAAAGGTGAACACCTGGCACCTGGAACCCAAAGACCTGTACCAGTTCTCTGGCTCCCTATCCCTGCATCACAACCACTGGCTGAAACAACGTTCCCGCAACGCGCCGCGCAATACCTGCCAGCTCTCGCTGCCCTGCAAGCACCTTCACCAGTTCAGCATCAGAGTACTCCGGCAAATTCGCCTGCGCGCCGTTACGAAGCCTGCCCAATGTATACATGTCGCCGCTCACCGCCGGCATCTCCGGCAGCAGCGTCCGCGGATGCACACACTTCGTCGTCAACGCATTCACATCGCCCGCCAGCGCTTCCAATTCATCCAGCCTGTGCGCACCATCAAGGGTAAACACGCCCGCCTGCGTCCTGCGCAAACTCT